>MNWF01000044.1 GCA_001872305.1 Parcubacteria group bacterium CG1_02_40_25
TAGCCATGCTAAAATACCTACTTTATTCGCCACCATCTTGGGTGTCGTAATTATTTATTTAATTTCACGATTCTAATTGTTAAATTGCCTAATTGCTAAATTGTTAAAAATATGGCTACAACATTAAAATACGGTTCAAAAAGAGACGACAAAGTAACTGGCATTGCCAGAAAAGAGTTGGAAAAAGAATTAGGCCGAACGGTTGTGTTTAAAAAAAATTATTTGGGAAAACCGGAAAATAAAAAACTTCTAAACCCATAAAGGCAGGGCATATTTTTATTGAAAAATCTTGGCTTTTTGACAAAGCAAGATTACTATTGTGTACAGTGTTAAAATAATAATGCATGAATGAAAAAGTTTTCATGAGGAGGGTCAATAATGAACATGCTACTCGTTGAAGATGAGCTTAGGCACCAACTTGACGCTATTACGGCAATTAACAATGCGGGGCATAATGCCTTTAAGATCGCGGTCACGGCCAGCGATGCAAAAGAAATTTTGGACAAATGGAAAATCGATGGCGTTATTACCGATATATACTTGCCCTTAGGAATGTGGGTCGGGCCCAAAGATGACTCTATCCCGGCCGGTCTGATAGTAGCGGCAATGTGCCACAAACGTAATGTCTCATTTGCATTTTGTACATCCGGATATCATCATAGCGAAAAGTTAAATTGGATCAATGTATTCCAGAGACAAATGGGATGGCCAGAAATAATAGACACGCGCGATCCACTTAGCGGTGATGAACCCATAAAAAAGAACCGGACCAGTGCGATAGAAAAAAATGACAATTTATTTAAAAACTACTAACTAAAAACTGATATGCTATCCATTGGCATTGTTGGCTTGCCCAATGTTGGCAAGTCAACGCTATTTCAAACAATTACTAAAAAACAAGTTGATTGCGCCAACTATCCTTTTTGTACCATCGATCCTAATATAGGCGTAGTCGCGGTGCCTGACGAGCGGGTAGATAAATTAGCCAATTTGACAAATTCGGCTCGCAAAATTTACGCCACTGTGGAATTTGTTGATATTGCCGGACTAGTCAAGGGCGCCAGCCAAGGCGAGGGTCTAGGCAATCAATTTTTAGCCAACATTCGCGAAGTGGATTTAATTATCTATGTTTTGCGCGCTTTTAATAACTCTAATATTGTTAATACCCAAAGCGATATCAATTTAATTCGTGATAAAGAAATTTTAGATACAGAAATGGCTTTTAAAGATTTATCTACGATTGAAAAACGCTTAGCTGATTTAATTAAAGAAGTTAGAGCGGGTCAAGCAGAAGCCGTTAAAGAACAATCTCTATTAAAACGCACTAAAGAATGTTTAGAAAGATCTCAAATATTATCCGACATTTCGTGGACAGATGAGGAATTAAAAATCCTAAACCAATATCAATTATTAACTATGAAAAAACGGTTTTATTTGTTTAATGGTCAAGAAAATGAGGTATCGTCAGAGACGATAACGGTTTTTCAGAAAAATAACTGGCAATTTATAATTCTAGATATTTTGTCCGAACAAGCAACTGGCGATTTAAGCGCCGAGGAGAAAAAAGAACTAGGGATAGGGGAAACCAATAATTTAGATCTGCTCATTCAAAGGGCCTATCAAATGTTGGGACTAATTACATTTTTGACCACCGGCACTGACGAAACTCGAGCTTGGACACTTAAACAAGGATCAAAAGCACCTCGGGCTGGCGGCGTCATTCATACTGATTTTGAGCGCGCTTTTATTCGGGCTGAAGTTATTAACTGGCAAAGCTTGCTCGAAGCCGGCGGTTTTCATCAAGCCAAAGAAAAAGGACTTGTCCGCGCCGAAGGCAAAGAATACATCGTGCAAGACGGCGATGTAATTGAAATTAGAGCGGGGGTTTAAATAACTATCACTGACCACGATATGCCATTGTCATTGCGAGGAGGAGGGCGCACCCCGACGACGTGGCAATCTCAAGCTATGTGGTAATTCAAGATTCGGGATTGCCACGTCAGCCTCACCCGCGCTACGATGCAAGGTTCGGCTTCCTCGCAATGACAACATAACGAAACAAAATCAACCAATCATTTGTAATAAATTAGATGGCTTCTACTCAAAAAATTAAGGAATTAACTGACGAAGAATTGGTCGCTTGGATACGAGATCGCGATAAAGAAATGTATCAAGAATTAATGCGGCGCTATCAAGATAGAGCGCTACGTTATGCTTGGTCAATAATTAAAGATCGCGACCGGGCCAATGACATTGTCCAAGAGGCCTTTATTCGAGCATTTATCAATCTTAAAAGCTTTAATCTAAAAAAGAAATTTTCTAACTGGTTTTTTTAGGATCATTCACAATCAAGCAATTAACCATATTAAAAAACACCGCAAAGAAATTTCCTTTGCTGGCGACGAGCCGTGGTCACAAAACATTAAAAGCACAGATGAACCAATGGAAATTTTACTGCAAAACAAAGAATCAAGCTTATTTATAAAACAATGCCTTAGTGATTTACCCTTAAACTATCGCATGCCATTAGAGCTTTTTTATTTCGAAGAAAAATCTTACACTGATATTGGCGAAATTTTAAGACTACCCATGGGCACAGTCAGCACCAGAATTAATCGCGCTAAAAAAATGCTTAAAATTATTTACACGCGGGCGACAAAACTTCGTCATCCTGAACACATGCCGCAGACAGTGCCTCGGCTTGATTCATGATCCAGTGCTAATGACGTGGATGCTGAAATAAATTCAGCATGACGACGACAACGACGTAAATGCCAAAACTAGTTCAATCCCCTAACGGGTATCTTCGACATGACAATAGTAATAAAAGTATGAATTCTCAACAAACACAATCCGACCACTGCTCTTGCCAAAAAGTAATGGATAAAATCAACCGGCAAGAAATTAAAATGCGGCCTCACTGCTATTTTGTGGCCGGGTCTTTGCTTTTGGCATTAGGACTATTTTTAATGATATTTTTGACAATTATCTTTTTTTCTTATGCCTTTTTACATCTTCGAGTTCACGAACCTTTTGGCTACCTTAATTTTGGTTCGTTGGGTTGGCCGGCATTTTGGGCGACCTTTCCTTGGTGGCTACTAATTTTAGCTTTAACATCTTTATTTTTTGGTATAATTTTGATTCATCGTTATGATTTTACGCGTAAATATAATTTTGGCATAATTATTGCTGGCGTAGTAGGCGTATCCTTGATTTGTGGATTCGCGATTGACGAATTAGGGATTAATGAAAACAAAATGCCTTTATGTTGTTATAACCATTTGTCTAATGGACAGTTTACTAATGATTCTTGGTTGGTTGGCCAGGTCTCATCATACGACGATCGTAAAATTGATATTTTAACTAGAGCAGGCAAACATACTTTAGTAATTTGGGACGAAGAATCGTTATTGCCTCAAGGCGGAAAATTTATTTTAGGCGATCAGCTAAAATTAGTCGGCCAATGGCAAAATGACACCTTTTTCGCTCAAGGGATTGCCATCAGCAAAGGACATTTTAGCGCGATTGACTGCCCCTGTGATGATTTGAAATAAATCTCGCATCTTCTTTGTATTATAGTTAGAGAGGAGGTGAGAACGTATAATTAATAGAATTCGTAGCCCAGCTTTAAAAAAAGCACAGGCAATGTCAATTCAGAACGCTTTCCAATTATTCATTGGGGGGCGTTTTGCGTCAAAACACTTGATCCCATTAGAGATAAAAGTATTCTTTATCAAAAAGTTAAAATCGTGGCACGATATTCTGTTTTTTGATTAAACAGCGTGCCAAATCTCTAACAGGGTTGACAAATAATTAAAACTATGATAAGTTAAGTCGCGCCGTAAAAAGAGGTAGAGAATAACAAAAAGGGGGGCAAAAGCAAAGGGATAGCAAGGTGTTCTAATTTTAACTCTCACACAATTCATAATAGGAGAATTTAAAATGAGAGGAAAAAAATTTGCTACTCTGCGTATTGCTCTGTGTTTCGTTCTGTGTTTGTTTGTACTAACGGCAATCGTGCCCATGAGTTATGCCGACTCCAACAGCGGATACATTCCCTGTGGGAGTTGCAGCAACCAAAAGGCGTATTTTTGCTACACCTCGATTTCCAACGGTTCCTATTACACGTATTATTACTACAAAAGTTGTGGTAGTTGCGGTAATTGGACCTGTTCCTATAATACGACCTGTTCGCGTTGCGGGGGGAAAGGAACTCAATGGGTTAACCAGAGCCATATGAGCGGCCCTGGATCCAGCCGAACTTGGTATAGCGCAAATTGCTATGCCTGTGGCTATCACTACGAGACCTATTATTAGTAAATAGTGATTAACAACAATCTGGGCATAGTGATAAAAATCACTATGCCCAATTTTTTTACTTTAAATATCTTGCCACGCCTAAGACATTTTGTGTCAAAACAAGTTTGACCGAGCAACTGATATCTGTTATTATAGAATCATAAAAATAAGGTTGTGGTCATCCTGAATTCATTTCAGGATCCAGTATTAACGCCGTGGATGCTGAAACTAGCCGGAGGCACTGCGTATTTCATCTGAGTTTAATAGCGTAGAGTTCACGCATATGTTCAGCACGACAACACATACTTACATATGAAAAAAATCACTAAATACATAATTGTTTTTATAATTTTATTAATCGTGGGCGGGGGAGTGACTGCCAGCGTTTTTTTATTTAAAAAACCAGCTCCTGTTTATACTTTTGCCACCGTCCAAAAAAGAAATTTAGTAGAAGAAGTTAGCGCCACTGGCCAAGTCAAACCTGCGCAAAAAATTGATTTATCTTTTGAACAATCTGGCAAAGTGGCATCGGTCATGGTTCAAACAGGTGATTCCGTAAAAACCGGACAAATTTTAGCCCGGCTAAATACCGCGGAAATCCAAGCCCAGATACGCCAAGCCCAAGCTAATGTTGCCAGCGCTCAAGCCACCTTATTACAAGCCCAAGCCAACTTAGACAATCAAAATATTCTTTTAGCACAGCTTAAAAAAGGCACACGCGATGAAGATATTCAAATTGCCCAAATAAAAGTTACCAACGCGGAAATTGCTTTAACCGACGCCCAAAATGACTTGGCCACCACCAATCAAAAAGCCCAACAGGACTTAGATAATGCCTATGCTAGCGCCTTAATTTCGACCAGCCAGGCGCATAGCAACATCATGCAAGTTTTATTTACCATTACCGATCTACAAACAGCTCATTTTTTTGGTTCGGATACTACCAGCCTTAATCTGGCTAACGCTAAAGGAGAAGCCATTTTTATTTTATTAGGAACTCCAAACGCGGGACGCTAGACCAATAATTATATTAACGAACTAACAGGCGGCGCCAAAGCGGATATCGCCTTAGCCCAACAAGATAATAGCCCTGTTAATATTGAGCGCGCGATTACCCAAACGTCAGCCGGGATTATCGCCTTGCAAAAAACTTTAAATATTATCCCCCAAACGACCACCTTTACCACCCAAGAAATAGCTAATTTATCAGGAGCTAAAACCACAGTCAATACTGAAATTTCTAATTTAAACACCAAATACCAAGCTATTCTTTCGCAAAAAGTGACCAATCAAATCAGCATAGAAACAGCCCAATCAGCGGTCAATACCGCTCAAGCCAGTCTCAACAACGCTCAAACGGATTTAAATCTAAAATTAGCCGGCGCTACCCCAGAAGCCATTGCCAGCCAAGAATCTCAAGTTAAACAGGCTCAAGCTAATGTTGCCAGTCAAGAATCAGCCCTTCAACAATCTCGCGCGAATCTATCAAATCTGCAAGCTCAAGCGGAAAAATCATTTTTGTCATCGCCAATTGATGGCGTGATCACTCGCCAAGACTTAAAAGTTGGTCAAATGGCTAGTATCGGTGTTAGTGTAATAACTTTAATGACCAATAAAATGAGACCGTAGAAAAACACTAATAATTTTCAGGATACTTCTGTCATTGTTCTCAGATATTTAGAGCCAAGTTGCCTTGATTCCAAGTGTTTGAGAATAATTGGTTGAATAGTGATTGATATTTGATTGTTATTTGACTTTTGGAAGAAATTTGACGGTTCTTTCCAACTTTTAAGACGGAGCGGGCAATAAAAAATTAACAATCTTTTTTAAGTTCATAGTTAGATAAACCAGCAATGATTGAATGTGAATTTTTAATCGTCCCCAGTAT
>MNWF01000037.1 GCA_001872305.1 Parcubacteria group bacterium CG1_02_40_25
TCAAATATCAATCACTATTCAACCAATTATTCTCAAACACTTGGAATCAAGGCAACTTGGCTCTAAATATCTGGGAACAATGACAGAAGTATCCTGAAAATTAGTAGTGTTTTTCTACGGTCTCAGTTTACCTTGTTAAAAAAATAGCAGTCAAAAAATGGTTTATGACATTAGTCGTCGATCTTATAGACAAACGTCGTCAAGTTGCTCAACGACTTTTAATGCTACATATAGACAGACATTCTCATATTGGCCCTCCAGAAGATTTTGCCGCCTATAATGCCGAAATAACTGAATGCCAAAGGCAAATTCAGGAAATTAACAACGAGCTACAAAAAGAAATCGATCAAACAACAAAAGCTGGTTTTGCTGATATCGTCCAACAAATAGTTAGCGCACTTGAATTTGACATCAAGACGCTCGGCTGGACGGAAGAAAAATCCCAAAGAACGGCCAGATTGGCCGCCCCGAGACAAGGCCACAATTAAAAGGATATATTAACATAATTAAAAAGCTGATGAAATAATCCATCAGCTTTTATTTTTTCTTAACAATAAAACCGCCTTTAACTGGCGGTCTTATTGTTTGGTATAAAGCCAAAAAATTTCTGAAAATTTACTTTTTCACAGCCATTTTTAACGCCTTGCCCGACTTAAATTTAGGAACTTTAGTGGCCGCGATTTTAATCTTTTCACCAGTACGTGGGTTAACGCCAAGCCGGGCCTTTCTTTTACCAACTGAAAAAGTCCCAAAACCGGTTAGGGTAATACCTTGACCTTTTTTCAAAGCACTCGTAATATTTGCCAAAACTGATTTAACAGCCGCGGCTGCTGTTGCTTTAGAAGTATTAATATCTTTGGCAACAGCTTCAACTAATTGTTCTTTAGTCATTGTAAATCACCTCCTTCTGTACGATTTTATTTGTCATTTGTAGTTCGAGATGGCTACGAAAACTCTGAAAATAATTCTCTTTGTCGTCCTGAATATATGTACGCAGTCCCTTCGGTTTAACTCAGGATCCAGTAGGGAACAAAAATTTTTGTTCCCTACATTTCGCCAACGTAGATGCTGAAACTAGTTCAGCATGACGACGATTTTGTAACCACCTCCCGTCATTTATAATTTAATTTTTACTTTGCGTATTCAATGACTCTAGTTTCTCTTACTAAAGTTACTTTAATCTCGCCCGGATATTTTAATTCTTCTTGAATTTTTTCGGCAATGTCGCGAGCTAATTTTCGCGAAGCCAAATCATCAATCTCTTCGGGTCGGACAAACACTCGCACTTCGCGACCCGCTTGAATAGCGTAAGATTTTTCTACCCCGCCAAAAGAATTGGCCACCTTTTCCAATTCTTCCAACCGCTTGATATACGCTTCTAAAGTATCTTTACGTGCTCCGGGCCGCGACGCAGAAATCGCATCAGCCACTCGAATAATCACCGCCTCCGGTGTCTTATCCACAAAATCATCATGATGATAAGCCATAGCCTCAATAACTTTATCGTCAACGCCAAACTTGGCTAAAATGGCCTTGCCAATTTCAATATGAGAACCCTGAATTTGATGATCAACTGCCTTACCAATATCATGCAGAAGCCCTGCTTTTTTACATAAAGCCACGTCCGCGCCCAGTTCCGCGGCTAAAACCGAAGACAAATAAGCAACTTCTAATGAATGCAATAAAACATTTTGGCCATAACTCGTGCGAAAACGCAATCGGCCTAACAATTTAACCAATTTAGGATCTAGGCCAGCAACGCCCACGTCATAAATAGCTGTTTCACCAGCTTCTTGAATTTTATCAGCCACTTCTTCGCGAGCCAAAATCACCGCCTCTTCAATACGCGCTGGCTGAATCCGGCCGTTAGACATTAATTTTTCTAAAGCAATCTTAGCTACTTGCCGTCTAATTGGGTCAAATGATGATAGGACCACGGCTCCTGGCGTATCATCAACAATTAATTCCACACCAGTTAATCTTTCTAAGGACTTAATATTGCGGCCTTCTTTCCCGATAATCCGACCTTTTAATTCATCCGATGGCAAATCCACAGAAGTAGTGGTCAGCTCAACCGCGTGCGAAGCCGCGTATTTTTGCATCGCCAAAGTAATTAACTCCTTGGACCGCTTTTCTAATGTCTCACTCGCGTCTTGTTCTAATTTTTTTAAACGACTAACTAAATCAACTTTATGTTGTTGCTCGACTATTGATAACAATTCCGCCTTGGCTTGTTCCTCGTTTAAGCCAGCAACTTCTGCTAACTTCAAGCGCGCTTCGCTATTTAAAACATCAACCTGCTCTCTGATTTGTTTGATATTTACTGTTTGTTGCACCAAGTGCTGTCTTTGTTGATCAAGCGCAACTGCCTGCTTTTCAACGATCTCCTCGCGTCGGCTAACACGCTTTTCAAAATTAGCCAATTCAATTTGTCTTTGTTTTTCTTCTTTTTTAACTTCTTCTAAGATTTTAACCGCCCGGCTACGCGCTCTCAAAATCGTTTCTTGAGCTTCGTGTTTGGCGGTTTCAGTTAAACGGCTTAGTTTTTCTTCAATAGAATTAATTTGTTTTTTAGCAATAGTTCTTCGGGCAAAATAACCAAGGACAGACCCCATTGCCAACGTGATCATTAGGCCTACCAAAATAATAATGTCTGACATAATTAATCATAGCTCTAAATAAATTTGTCGGCATATTAAAAATGCCTCACGCGAATTGTCCAAATTTACTTAGTCTTTATAATCTGATCAATCAATCCATAAACCTTAGCTTCTTGGCCTGTCATATAAAAATCGCGATCAGTATCTTTTTCTATTTGCTCAAAGGGCTGGCCAGTGTGTTTTGCCAAAATGTGATTTAACCGCTCTTTGACCTTCACAATATGCTTAGCCGAAATTTCTACTTCTATCGCTTGGCCACGCGCCCCGCCCATAACTTGGTGCAATAATATCTCAGCATTGGGCAAAACAAAACGCTTGCCTTTGGCCCCCGCGGTTAATAACACCGCTCCCATAGAAGCAGCCAAACCGATACAAATAGTGGACACATCCGGCTTGATATATTGCATGGTGTCATAAATAGCAAGGCCAGCGCTAACCGAACCACCGGGACTATTAAGATACAATTGGATATCTTTTTTAGGATCCTGACTTTGTAAAAACAAAAGCTGAGCGACCACGGTATTGGCTACCGGATCGGTGATTGGACTTCCCAAAAAAATTATCCGTCCTTTAAGCAAGCGCGAATAAATATCATAGGCGCGCTCGCCTTCTTGTGATTTTTCAATGACTGTCGGAATAAGGTTCATGAATTGATTAACGAATTTTAATTTTAAATTTTTAATTTTAAATTTAATCATTGTCATTCCGGCCGCCGTGCCGGAATCCACGTCGTTAATACTGGATCCTGAAATAAACCGTAGGTACTGTGCGCCACATGTATTCAGGATGACGATCTTGCAATTACATAATTTATGATTTTAAACCGTAGGCTTTTTCTAATAAAGCAAATACTTGACGATTTTCCATCAATCCTTCAGTATAAAGACGCAAGGCCTCTAAGTCAATGCTCTTCTTGGCTTGATCTATACTTTCAAACTGGCTTAAAAATTTACTCATTTCTGCTTCCAAATCCTTTTCGTCAATTTTAATTTTTTCCTGACGCGCGATTTGACGCAAACATAAGCCAATTTTTACTCTCTGCTTCGCTTGCTTAACAAACGACTCTTGAATTTGCGCTTCAGTCCTTTGTATCTTAGCAAAATAATCTTTTAATTGCAAGCCCAGAGCCGTTAAATTTGATTCCAGCTCCGTCATCATTTTATCCTGTTCTCTTTTGATCAAAATCTCTGGCAATTCGACTTGGCTCAAGTCGGCTATTTTATTAATCACTGCCATATGCCAGCGCTCGTCTTCTTTTGTTTTTTTCTCTACTAAAATTCCTTGCCGCAAATTTTTATTTAAATCGGCTACATCTTTGAATTTGCCTAAAGACATCGCGAATTCGTCATTCATTTCTGGTAAAACAATTTTTTGCACTAAATTCATTTTCGCTCGGATTTTTGCTTGCCCACCGACTTCGTGGCCGTCCTTATTGACTGGCAGTTCCAAATCAAATTCCTTGGACTCGCCTTCTTTCATGCCAAATAATTTTTCGTCAAGACCCGGCAATAAAGAATTTTCACCTAAAACAATTACTTGATCTTTTAGCTCGCCGGCCAATGGTTTTTTACCATCATTGGGCGCTGTCTCGTCTATTCCGGGTTTAATTAAAACTTCGGTGCTTGGTGTTTGATCAACCCATAAATCAACTTTAACGCAATCACCTTTTTGCGCTGGCTTGACCAAGGTTACAAATTGCGCTCGTGATTTTCTTAAATAATTGATTGTTTCTTCAATATCTTTATCGTCAACCTTTATTTTATTTTTAGGCACATCTCGGGCAATTTTTTCATATTCAGGGAGGACGACTTCTGGCACCACGGCCACTTGGGCACGAAACACAAATGGATTGCCAGTGGCCATTTTTAAAACCGTAATTTTAGGCGCGCCCACGGCCTCAATTTTTTTGGTTGCTAAAACATGAACATAGGACTTACGGCAACACAATTGAGCGGCTTCTTGCAAAATTTTATCTTTGCCAATTTCGCGCTCTACAATTTGTTGTGGCGCTTGTCCTTTACGAAAACCAGGGACTTCCAAATTTTGTCCCAAATTTTTCACGGCCAAACTTAAATACTTGTCCCACTCAATTGCGGGCACCTCAATTTCCATTTCAATTTCTGATTTTGGTAATTTTTTGATTTCAATATTCATGATTAAAAGTAAATAAAATTTCTAATTATTCTAATTGCTCTAATTATTCTAAACAGTGACTAAACCCCAATAACGAAAAAATCTTTATTGTCATTGCGAGCCGAAGCCATAAGGGCTGAGGCGTGGCAATCACGAATTATGAGACAACTCATACTTTGAGATTGCCACACTTGCGCGCCATAACGCTACAGCGCGCGAAGGCACGTCGTCCCGCACTTTTACCAAAGGTGCGGGGTCCTCGCAATGACAATTCTAATTTTTAATTTATCGCCCACCAACCTTAGTCAAGCACATCACCCTACTCCAGCCGCTATACGTCTGTATAGACACATCAACATCGGATAAATTATTTATAAATTCATTAAACTCATCCGCTATCTTGGCACGTGCCTCCCAATATCGTTGCATCTGTTCATCGTCTTTTGACTCATGGCTTTTATGCGCAAGGCATGATCCCCTGTCAAAATAATCAAACATAATTCTGCCCTTAGGTTTTACAACTCTCACCAATTCACTAATCAAATTTTTATAATCCATTTCCCGTCCATAATTCGTTGCTGGATATTCCGGCTGAATGAATATCGGCACCACTGCTAAAGATAAAACTAGTTCGAAAGTATCATCCTTAAAGGGCAAGCGTTGAATATCAGCCGCTAAAAACCAATTTTGATCCTTGTGACCTCCTCTATTAAACAAATCAACAGCAAACGCTTTTTCATTTCCGTGATCACGGAGGTATTTAATAAATCCGGCCTCGCCTGCCCCAACATCCAAAATTGATTTATGAAGATCGTTCTCGGTCAAACCAAAAGACATCACGTAATGACTAAAAGCCTTTTCGCTTTTTTCGGTTGCTTCAAATATAAACTCATTCTGCTCATTGTGACTTTCATGCTTTTCCATAACATAAAATGCCTTTTTATTTTACAGCAAAGGCGCGATAATCAATGCCAAAATAGAAACCACCTTAATTAAGATATTAACTGACGGGCCGGCGGTATCTTTGAATGGATCGCCAACCGTATCGCCAACCACCGCGGCCTTATGGGTGGCCGAACCCTTGCCGCCAAAATGGCCTTCTTCAATATATTTTTTAGCGTTATCCCAAGCGCCGCCGGCATTCGCCATCATAATCGCCATTAAAAATCCACACACAATCGCGCCGGCTAATAAGCCGCCTAAAGCGGCTTTGCCCAAAATAAAACCAACTAAGACCGGCACTGTGATCGCCACCAAAGACGGCATTACCATTTGTCGCAAAGCGCCGGAAGTAACAATTTGCACGCAATGGCCATATTCTGGCTTGGCCTTACCCTCCATAATGCCTTTAATATCACGAAACTGTCGCCTGACTTCATCAACCACGTAAAAAGCGGCCTTGCCCACAGCCCGCATTAAAAATGACGAAAACAAAAATGGCAAAAGACCACCGATAAAAAGACCAATTAAAACTTTTGGTTCTTTTAGATCAATCGCTTGGATATTAGCCACGTAAACATAACTTACCAAAAGCGCCACACCAATCAAAGCGCCAGAGCCCACGGAAAATCCCTTGCCAATGGCCGCGGTGGTATTGCCAACCGCGTCTAATTTTTCCGCTCGCTCGCGTACTTCCTGGCCGAGCTCCGCCATTTCAGCAATGCCGGCCGCGTTATCAGCTACTGGGCCATAAGAATCAGTGGCTAAAGTTATTGCCAAAGTTGAAAGCATACCAACGGCTGCCAAAGCAATGCCGTAAATCCCAGCTAGCTTATAAGCAATCGCCACTGTCACGCAAATCACCAGAACAGGAACCACGGTACTACGCATACCCAAAGCCAATCCTTCAATGAGGTTGGTGCCCGCGCCATTTTTAGCCGCTTCAGCCAAACGACGCGATGGCTTATGTTTTGAAGAAGTATAATATTCAGTTACCATACCATTAACCACGCCGACGATTAAACCAACGGCGATCGCGCCAAAAAGTTCCCATGGCTTAATTAAGTTTAAATAATGAATGCCAATAGCCGTTCCCAACAATACGATAGCAGATGTCGTAAACACACCGCGATTTAAAATGCTTTGTGGATGACCACGATGACTCAACCAAATTACCAAAGTCCCGACTAAACTGGCAAAAATACCAGCCAAAGCAATTAAAAGCGGCAAACTAAAAGCCCGCATACCAAAAATACCGACTACGCCCGCGCCCAAAACCGAAGCGGCAATAATTGAATCAACGTATGACTCATATAAATCAGCGCCCATGCCAGCCACATCACCCACATTATCGCCCACGTTATCAGCAATCACCGCCGGATTTCGCGGGTCGTCTTCGGGGATACCCTGTTCCACTTTACCTACCAAATCAGCGCCCACGTCAGCCGCTTTAGTATAGATACCGCCGCCAACTCTGGCAAAAAGCGCCACTGACGAAGCACCAAAACCAAAACCATAAGCCACTTCTGGATTTTTAAAAATCCATAAAGATAGAGCCACACCCAAAACACCCAAGGCCACCACCACAAAGCCCATTACTGATCCCGAAGCAAAAGCCAATCGTAAACCAGAATGCAAATCATGTTTAACCGCCATAGCCACACGCCCATTAGCTCGAGTGGCCACGCGCATGCCTAAGTTACCCGATAAGATAGAAAAAAAGGCACCCATAATAAAGGTGATCGCTGTTTGCCAGCCAATAGGCGTCAAAAACATAATCACTGCCACGATCAAAACGAACAAGAATAAAATTTGATATTCTTTATTAAGAAACGCCAAAGCGCCTTCGCGAATGGCACTAGTTATATCGGCCACTTTTTGTGATTCAATTTTTTGCTTCTTGACATAACGGCCAAGAAGCGCCGCGACAATTAAACCAACTACCGCCCCCCCGAAAGAAAAATATGTTGTTAACATAGATAGAATGCAAAGTGTAAAGCGAAAAATGAAAAGTAATTTCTAGCGGTTCGCCTATGCTCACCACCTTCGGCTTTTAATTTTCGGCTTTTACCTTTTTGCTTTTGATTTTTAATTTTAATTTTTTAATGATTCCTTCGCCTTTGGCTTTGTTATTTGTTTTTTGTTCAGTATTTTGATCTATTTCAACGACTTCTTCGATTTTTTCTTTTACTTCTTCTACTTCTTTTTCTTTAGATTTTTTCGTCTTTTTTTTCTTAACAACCTTTTTACCAACATCAACTTCCGTCGACTCTACGACATCGTCCTTCGCCCTCTCTTCCTGCTTAGGTTCCTCTATCCGGTATTTAACTATGTCAATCCGCCAACCAGTTAATTTTGCGGCCAAACGGACATTTTGACCCGCCTTACCAATAGCCAATGACAACTGATCTTCAGCTACAATGGCTTGCGCTTCTTGACGCTTATCATCAGTAATCTTAACTTCAATAACCTTACCCGGAGATAAGGCGTGGCTAATATATTTTACAGGATCAACATCATACAAAATAATATCAATTTTTTCACCGCCCAATTCATTAATAACCGCCTGCACCCGCGTACCTCGTTGGCCAACGCAAGCGCCGATCGGATCAATTTCCGCTTTAGTTGAAACCACGGCGATCTTTGTCCGAGATCCAGCTTCACGGGCGATAAATTTAATCACCACTGTTTCAGAGGCGATTTCTGGTACTTCAAATTCAAAAAGCTTACTCACTAATTTAGGATGATTACGCGACAAAACAATTAAAACGCCTCTAGATTCTCGCGCCACCTCAACTAAATAAAGCCGTTTTCTTTGTCCGATATAATAATTTTCACCGGGAATTTTTTGGTCGGAAAACAAAACACCAGTAGTTTTACCTAAGTCAAAAAAAATATTATCACCTTCTACGCGCTGAACAACTCCGCTCAAAACTTGTCCTTCTTTTTCTTTAAAATTTTCATAAACCACATCCCGTTCTACTTCGCGAATCCGCTGAATAATAACCTGCTTCGCGGTTTGGGCGGCAATTCGGCCAAAATCCTGATGCGGCTCCAAAGGAATTTCGAACTCATCTCCCGGTTTTAACTTCACGTTTTCTGCCTGCGCCTCATCTACCATAATATGGCGCTCTGGGTTAAAACGCACTTTTTGTTCTGCTTCAACTGCTAAATCTTCTTCAACGGGTTCGTTAAATTTTTTGACAAAAACTTCAGCTTCTGGCTTGGAGCTTGAAGCGACTTCCGCGCCTGATTCGGTTTCTGATACTTCGCTAACGACCTCTTCCTCTTTTAGCATACTCTGATCTACTACCAACTTAGCTTGCCACATTTTAACCAAACCAGTCTCCATATCAAGCTTTGCCCGAATAATCTGGCCTTTTTTACCATAATCTTTTTTGTAAGCGGCGGCCAAAGCCATTTCCACAGTTTCTACCACTTTTTCTTTGGGAATGCCTTTTTCCTCACAAATTTGTTCTAAGGCCGATAAAAATTGTTTTAATTCCATCATAATTTTGAAAAAATAGCAGAGAACCTTATCAGTACTCTGCTACTATTAATTCCAATAAATAAGTTTAGCAAAAAACTTGTTTACTGTCAATAAAGATCAAAGACCACGAAGAACGGCTTCAAAGATTCCCTCGCCTCTTCAAAGCTTTTCCCGCCTTGAATAGCATCAAGATATTGACCAATAGCCTTGTGTAGTTCTGGGCTATTTAAGCTTTCTGATTTAAACTTTATGCCTTGACTACCCAAGGCATCCGCAACGCCCTGCAACACATAATCATCCTTGTCTGCCGTCAATCTACCTTTCTACCTCCTTCTCCTTCATTAACGCGTCAGCGCACGACCACCAATTGATCTGACTTCAACGGAATATAAAAACTAATCGTGCCCACTTGTTTCGGTCTACTATTATAATAACTGATATTTTTTGGCAAATCCTCTGTAAGCCCCATAAAAACATCTCTTGGCGGATGCGTTAATTCTTTGATGGTTGCCAACACCACTTCCTTCTCAGCGCCAACATCAACAGATTTAACTAAAATTTGTGGCAACACGTCCCCGCAATAAAGGCAACGGGCTGACTTGCTCGGTTGATCAGAAAGATTATCAGCTCGGTAATAATACTGGTCACAACCGCAATGAACCATCGCATTAATCATGTTCGCTTCCTCCTATAAACTGATTTTTTATAATACCCCGTAAAAACTAAACCAGCTCAATCTTATGAGACCGAGCTGGCTGAATTTTGATTTTGAAACTTCAAGCAAGAATCAAAACTCAACCAGCCCGACCTTTAAAGGTCGTCATTATAAAGCAACTAATTTGACACCATGAATAATTCATCAAATCTATATTAGCAATTAAAAACCGTTCTGTCAACGGTCGCGCTATATGTCATTGCGAGGAGCAACTCCGCACTTTTGCAAAGATGCGGGGGAGCGACGTGGCAATCTCAAACTATGCGGAAGTACAAAATTCGGGATTGCCACGCTTCGGGCTTTTGGCCCTCGCTCGCAATGACAATAAACCGTTCTTAAATCTTAAATATAAAATTTATTCTCGTATCTCTATATCAACCCCCAACCCGCCAACTAACGGCGCGATCAAATTGAACAAACAACCAGTCACAGCGCCAATTGCCAAGCCGGCAAGGCCGATACCAAGAATGCCAACAGGCAAAGCAATCACAAAGGACACCAACGGTGGGCCAGAATAATAACCACTATTTTGCAAGATATAAATTAACAGCATAAAACCACCAAACAGGACATAGCCCACGCCATAAACAATCGCGCCAATTAAACCAGTTGTTCGGCTGAAAGACCAGATATTAACTTTTTTGACTTCATATTGAGGCATAAATATTAAATCAAATATCAAATGTCAAATATCAAAAACCAAACACCATCCCAAACCCACCCCGTCAAATCTTTCCTGTAAATAAACAACGCTATTATATCTTACAACTAATCCTTTCAAAATTTTTTCTATTGTCAAATGACAAAAGAAAAGACAATCCGCGTATTTCTTGCCCTGGAACAAAAATTCAGCGGTCTCAAAATTTCTTTGAGCGCTTTCTTACCAAAATCTACTACTTTTTGCGTATCTATTTCTTCTAACATTTTTATATCATACCACGCCAAATAGCTACATACAAGCAAGCAAAAAACATTCTAGCTTACTTTTCGCCAAATTTTTTTTGTAGCAAAATCACTAATCCGGTTAATAGAGCGGCGACTAAAATCAAAATAAAATATACAGCCATTTTGCTACTAGCAAAACGCACGCCCGTCTCAATCAAAAAATGCACCATCATTACTATGGAAAAAATAAAATATGGCCAAGCTAAAATTTTATATTTGCTTCGCGGCCGACGAAAATAAAAGAAAAAATACATCAAAAATGCCGCCAAAAACACCGGAATCACAAATGCCGCGTGAATTAATAAAGCAAAATTACGGCAATCATCCTGAGTGTAAGTTGAAATTGATGATATTGGGTAGGCCGCGCCCGTACTTTCTTAATACATCGGCACTGGCTGTGGCTTCGTAACGCCATACTGCCCGCACACATCATACGCCGGATTTACCGAACGATTTAGATCAAATAAAATATATTCGCCAAGTGAAATCAAAACGCAAGTTAAAATTATGGCAAGCAAAATACTCATGCCCGAAACGATTTTTTGCTTAATCACCTTCATTGGCGATTGTAATAATGTTTTTTGAGGTAAAATATCGTGAGACATAGACAACGAAATTTCTAATTTTCAATTTATAATTTTTATTAAATTTTCAATGATTAATTTTTAAACCATCGGAAATTTAAAATTATAAATTATAAATTATAGTTAGAAATTTATTCTTTAGACGGCTTTTTAAGCCAAATAATTAAAACTACAACACAGACAACAAATATCGTCAGCCCAATCCCCACGGTTAACCAAAATCGCAACATAGTTCCCTTAAGCTCCACGGCATTAACTAATTTATTGTCGGACGCTGATTTTAAATACAAATCAGTTTTCATTTGCGCCATTTCTTGCGGCGTCATATAGCGCTGTAAATGGGTTAGGAAATATTTTTTACCGACAGGATCCAGCAACGGCTTACCGTTAAAATCAACCCCCAAATTCTTAATCACGTCTTTTTGAATCCAGTTGCCATAATTTTGCGAAAAACCAGTGGCTTCTACTTTATTGCTTGTAATCACGTAAAGATTAATCGGCATTGATTGATTGCCGTAATTATAATCATAGACTTGACGAGAAAAATAATCACGGATTAATTGCTCTACTCGCCAATCTATGTCTATATCCATTTGACTTGCATAAGGGTTACGTCTCCCCTCTGTAATTGTCAGATAATTACCAGCAGAAATAATTAATGGATAATGACTAGCGGCGGAATTAACATATGGCACATTGCTGGTTAAATCACTAACAATCTGGCTCACGATTAATGGACCACTAGTTTTATCAGCCAAGTCCGAATAGCCAACTTTTTTCAGATGGCTAATTTGAGCTGGCGTTAAAATCAAATTGTCAGACAGGTTTACAGTTTGCGACTGAATTTCAACGCCAGAAATACGCAATGGGAAAACTGGCGTTTGCGCTTGAAAAACAATTTTTAGCGGTGTGATATGACCTTCGGCTAACCCTTGCACCACATCAGGCGCGTTTTGACTTTCTGGCGCCACCTTGACCGCCACAAAATACCAGCCATTACTAATATAATCATTTAAAATCCAGCTTGATTCTTGGGGATATTGATAACCATTATCTTTTAACCAGTTAGATAGGGCTTGCGAATCAGTCGCTGTTAGAACAGCCAAGTCCAAATAATCAATTTTTTTGGTTTCAACCACAGTTACCGCGGACTGATCTTTTTCCAAACCAGCCGTCATCGGTGCTTCCAAATATCCAACGTTGCGATAGCGCACCGCCACAATTTCACGCAAGTTTTCTAAAATCTCATCTGATCCTTTGCTAACATCCGGCTTGGCCGGCAAAGGAATTATCCAGCCAAAATTTTTGACTTCGCCTTTAAAATTCGTAGTCAAAATTAAAGTTTCCTGACTTTGGTCAAAAAATATCGCGGCTTCTTGACCGGTTTCATAAACCCAATAATCTGGCGGAGGAATAACCATACCGTCAGCCATACTGATTAATGGCATAAAAAGAGCCAGCAATACACTAACTATTGATACGTTAGATATTTTATAATTCATAAAAAAAGTTATTTAGTTACGAGG
Source organism: Parcubacteria group bacterium CG1_02_40_25 (assembly GCA_001872305.1). GTDB lineage: Bacteria > Patescibacteriota > Minisyncoccia > Portnoybacterales > CG1-02-40-25 > CG1-02-40-25. Next base: position 12,993 of record MNWF01000037.1, read on the forward strand.
TTAGCGGGTTAACGAGTTAACTCGTTAACCCGTTAACACGTTAACCCGCTAACTGAATAACTTATTAACTGACAAGTCAGTTCCACACCGCATTTTTAAGATGCCTTAAATTTGCTCTATGCGTTTGCCAATTTAATTCTACCGCGATCACGTCAATCTGCCAAGAGGTATCGGGCGGATAATTTTTTTGAGCTAAATAAAGCTGGGCAGTACGAATTAAGCTTCTTTTTTTGTGATAAGAAATGTTTTGCTCTGGAAAAAATGTCTGATCCCTTTTTTTATTTAAAGTTTTTACTTCCACAAAAGTTACCCCTTGATTATTTTTAGCCACGATATCAAGCTCACCCCATTTACGCAAGACATTACATTCAATAATTTTATATTTTTGGGACTTTAAATAGCGAATAGCCAAATCCTCGCCCAAATCGCCAACTTTTCTTCTGGCCGTTTTCATATGCTACGCCCTTGTCATCACGAGGAACGAGGCAACGCCACGCGACGTGGCAATCCCGATCTTCATACTTCCACATAATTCGAGATTGCCACGTCGGCCTGCGGTCTCCTCGCAATGACATCGTCGTGTCAATTATAAATTAAAAATTAGAAATTGAAAATTCTTATTTACCAAAAAGCCCTGACTCAAAAAGTGAGAAAAATTCACTGTTTGAGTCAGGGTTCCACCCGCAATCTTATTTTTTAAAATCACGGAACCCTGAAAATACGCGTTTGGCCAAACGGTCCTTCAGTTCTCATCTTACTCCAAAATTGGAATATCGCGGGAATGACCGTTTTAAAAAAGTTACTTCTTTTTCTTTTTAGGAGCCTTTTTGGCCTTTTTTGCTGCTTTTTTCTTTGCCATGTGTAATTCACCTCCTTCCATAAAAATATTATTTTTTAAAGATTTTACTCAAATATATTATATCACAAAAAATAATTTCTTGACATTAATCAAATGGAAAAAATAAAAACAATATTATTCATAGTTTGTCAAACATTTATTTAAAACAAAAAACGCATTGATATGCGCTTTTTGATAAATATTTTTATAAAACTATCACAAATTTTTAAAGTGCCCATCAAGCTTTAGCGAAGTTATACACAGGCCTAAAAATAAAATAAAATAAATATTTTTATTTTACTGTTGAAAATTTTTTAAAAAATTATTTTTTTTATTAAAATACTATA
>MNWF01000014.1:0-292 GCA_001872305.1 Parcubacteria group bacterium CG1_02_40_25
TCTTCAACGAACGAAAGGTCAACAGCTTTATTCAACCTCATTAACAGATGGTTTTTATGACGATTGACGATTTGTTGATATGCGAATCCTCCCAAGAAAGAATTTTGAAAAGAACTTTGTGATTTAAACATAGGTTTTAGGTTAAAATTATTTATCCAGAAACGCAGTCAATTCCTGCATTCCTGCCTTAATTTTAGCATAAAACCTACGTTTAATGAAGCGTGGAAAACTCAATCTTTTTCTGGCGTTTTCAGAAAATTATATGGGGGTTTTTCTACGGTCTTTTATATGT
>MNWF01000014.1:300-13821 GCA_001872305.1 Parcubacteria group bacterium CG1_02_40_25
GCGCCTAACTTTACATATGTCAAATCCTATGTAAAATTATCACGCTCAAACACTTTGTCGATTTATTGTTTTTTGCCGCTACTTGGGCCCAATCGCCCCGCCTACACTCTTCAAGTTACGAAAAAACAATTTTTTATTAAATCTAATTTATTTTTTCGGGGCCAACGTTTAATTTCGGCCTCTCTGGCTCTGGCCTCTTTGAGCGTTTGATATTCTTCTGAATATTTTAAAAAAGCCGGCCTGCGAATTTTGGTATAATGCGCGCCGGACTTTGACTCGTTATGTTGCTTTATCCGTTTTGCTAAATTATTAGTGCAACCTACATACAAAGAATCGTCGGAACATTTCAAGATGTAGACGGAATACGGCATAGATGAGGTATCGAAATACGCCTCGTCGCTTCGTGACTCGGCATCTTTTTGTTTTTAATGTTTTCTGAATAAGACAAAAAAAGCTGCGAGACCAGGATTCGGACCTGAATTAACGGCTTCAAAGGCCGCTGTCCTACCATTAGACGATCTCGCAAAATCAGTTTTTAGTAAATAGTTTTTAGCTTTTAGTAATTATTTCGTCATGCTGAACTAGTTTCAGCATCCACGGCGTTAATACTGGATCCTGAAATGAATTCAGGACGACAACGCTTATTAGGCAATTTTGGAAACGTTTTCTTTGGCAGTTAGCCCCATTTCAATTATAGCGATTTCCAAGGGCATTTGAGACAAAAAACTCATTTTAGTTTTGACTTCCGCGTGTGAAAAAAGCTCTATGGCTTGTAAGATTTGCGGCTGGGTGAGTGCTTTTGACTGTCCTAAGATAACAACAAACTGATCATCTGTCAAATGACTCATTGCCAAATTTCGTAATTCAGGATCAACCTTTAAAATTGCTATTTGGCGCAACCACCCTAAAAATAATTTCGTGAATTGAGATAAATCATAACCGCCATCAACCAATGCGTTTACTAATAAGATAGCTTCTTTGGTTTTGCCAGTAGACAAAAAATCCGCTAACTTAATTACATTTTGATAGTCGGGTAGGCCCAAAAGCGATTGCACATCAGCCGTGCTGATTATTTTTTTAACATCAGCCGCGGTTAAGATTTTAGCTAAAATACTTTGGCCATCGCGCAAATAACCTTGGGCGGTTTGAGCAATCAAACTGGCGGCTTGCGATTCCATTTTAAAACCCTCTTTTTCAACAATGGCCAACAAAGATTGTTTGACTTTTTCTAAGGGAATTTTTGTAAAATCAAATCGCTGGCAACGCGAAACAATAGTCGGTAACATTTTATAGGCTTCGGTTGTCACTAAAACAAAAAAAGCGTAGGCTGGTGGCTCTTCTAAGGTTTTGAGTAAGGCGTTAAACGCTTCTTTGGTCAACATATGCGCCTCATCAATAATAAATATCTTATGTTTAGCTTGCGAGGGGCCAAATTTGATGCCATCACGAAGTTGACGAATTTCATCAATCCCTCGGTTAGAAGCGGCGTCTAATTCAATCAAGTCCAGAGCCCGACTTTCGTTAATCGCCTGACAAGACGGACATTGATTGCATGGTTCAAATCCTTGACGTTTTTCACAATTAAGCGCCTTGGCCAAAAGCCGTGCCATAGTAGTTTTGCCAGTGCCGCGCGGCCCGCAAAATAAATAGGCGTGGCCAATTCTGTCCATCAATAAAGCATTCGTCAGGGTTCTGACGATATGTTCTTGGCCAACAACCTCTGCGAAGGTTTGAGGACGATATTTGCGATAAATGACGAGACTCATAATCAAATTTTCAATTTCTAATTTTTAAACAATTTCTAATATTCTAATTTACTTGGTCTTGACCCACTGAACTCTCTACTATTTCTTCCTTCTTGAAAACTAGGAATTTGTATCCCAAGAAATTTTCCACCATTGCCACTAATGTTCCGCCAATCGCGCCAATATTTGCCCAACGGCCAGCTTCAATGCCAAATTGGACGCCAATCATATTAGTTACCAAAGAAGCAACGCCGACGTTCAAGCCAAACCCAACACCCGAAACAATAAAGAATTTTACCATTTCACTGCCACCAACCCGCTTATCTGTTTGGTGGCTAAATGTCCAGAATTTATTCCAAAAATAGCTGTTAGTTACCGCGACTATAAAAGAAATGCCCTTAAAAACGCTATAATAAATGCCACCGGTAATATGCGTCGCGGACATTAACAAATTTAAAACGCTAAAATCCACAGCTGTATTGACTAATCCCGTAACAACGAATTTAGATAATTGAAAAACAAACGGCAGTTTTTTCCCTACAAGATAGGCAATAAATAAACATATAATAGCAAAAGGCGGCAAAAATACAGGCACCACCCAAAATGGAAACGGTAAGCTGATTTTTAAGCCCTGCGTTATCGGGGAAAGTCCCAACCCAACCACCACGCCAGCGATAAGCACCGCTAAAACATCAGCTCGTTTCAATAATAGGGCTTGTTGTTCCATTATTTTGCTGGCTAATAAACTAACGCCTCCTCGTAAGTTTACGCGCCACAGTTTAAATTACTAATTTTATTTATTATAGCATTGCTTATCCACTTTTACAATATAGTATTATATAGTAGAATAATCAGTTAATGGGTTAAAAAGTTACGGGTTAAATCAATATTTTACTTCACTCGTAACCCGCAACCCATAATAACTCGCAACCAATAAACCCATCAACAACATGTCTAAAAAAATTATTATTTTTGGCGCTCTTGTTATAATAATGGCAATTGCCGCTTTTTTTCGTGTTTGGCAATTAGACAAAATTCCACCAGGAATTTATCCAGACGAAGCGATGAACGGCACCAACGCTTTAGACGTAGCTCGGGATAATCAATTTAAAGTTTATTATCCGGAAAATAACGGCCGCGAAGGATTATTGATTAACATTCTCGCGCTCACTTTTAAATACGGACATTTTCAGCCCACAGCTGTTATTTTAAGAATTTGGAGTGTTATTTTCGGCACTCTTACGGTCTTAGGTCTTTATTTATTAGTTAAAGAATTATTTTATCAGCCAGCCCTACTAACCCCCAGTCCCAACAAAAAAAATCGCTGGTTATCTATGTCAGAATGCTTGGCTTTAACCAGCGCCTTTTTATTAGCCATTTCTTTTTGGCATGTGAATTTTTCTCGGATTTCTTTTAGAGCGATTTTAGCGCCATTTTTAATGGTATTTTGCTTTTACTTTTTATGGCGTTATTTTAGGCGCGGAAAAATTTTAAGTTTAATCTTATCTGGTATATTCTTCGGCTTAGGATTTTATACTTATATTGCTTTTCGCGTAGTGCCGGCTTTAATAATTATCGCTTGGTTGCCGCGTCTTTGGCCGTGGTGGAAATGCCATCGCAAAAATAAAAATTGCTGTTCGCCGGAAACCCAACAATATTGCCAGCCAACCAAATGGCAACATTTAATAACTTATATTTTAGTCATTCTGATTGTTATCACGCCAATTGCCCGATTTTTTATTATCCATCCGGAGCAGTTTATGGGCCGTGCCTCTGATGTCGCGGTTTGGAAAACTAACAACCCCATAAAAGATTCTGCCTTGAGTATAGTTAAAACATTAGGAATGTTTAATATCCATGGTGATTGCAACTGGCGCCATAATTACGCATGTCAGCCCCAACTTTTATGGCCAGAAGGAATTTTCTTTTTAATCGGTCTTATCTTAATTATTAGAAATATTATTTTACGCATTAAGAAAAAGACCCAACAGTTATTTCCCAATTTTCATGTTTCTATCTTTATTTTGAGTTGGTTTGTGTTTATGCTTTTGCCAGCCACGCTAACAGCCGAGGGTCTGCCCCATGCCTTACGCGCCTTGGGCGTTATCCCCATTGCTTATGTTCTAACTGCTCTGGGCCTAATTATGCCTTATACTTGGGCGCAAAATAAACTTAACGCCACGATAAACGCCTCCCAGATTGGTCTTAAAAACCAGCCGATTAATCAAATTAAAAGAATTAAAATATTCTTGGCCATTTTATTAGTATTAATCTTAGCTGCCTTGGGAGTTTATCAATACCAAAAATATTTTGTTGGTTGGGCGAACGATCCAAATGTTGCCAGCGCGTTCACTCAAAGCTACGTTCAGATTGGCCAATTTTTAAATTTTTACGCGGATAAAGGCGTACCGCGATATGTTATTGTTAACGAAAACGGTACTTTGGTTAATGGCATTCCTGTTTCCGCCCAGACCATAAAATATATTACTTATGACAAAGGAGAAATTACCTATTTGCTCCCCAGCCAATTAGACAAAATTCAAGTTTCCAAAGATAAAAAAATCAACGCCTTAATTGTTTTAATGCAAGATGATCCTATTTTACTCAAAGAAATCCAGCAACAATTCCCCAAAAATATTACTGGTTCCGCCGCCAGTTTTGGCGAATTCAGATTTATATCAATTTAATAATGGTTGATTAGTTGACCAGTTACGGGTTAAGGGTTGCGAGTTAAAATAAATTCCGCGTAAACTCGTAACTCGTAACTCGTAACCCATTAACTAAAATATTCATGTCTTGGAATCCTAAATATTCTTATATTATTGCGGCCTGTCTTTTAGCTGTGATGGCCGGACTATCCATCGCCAGTATGAAAAATGACGCGGCAATTATGGATGAGCAAGCTCATATCCCGGCTGGCTACTCTTATTTAACCCAACTGGACTATCGGATTAATCCGGAGCATCCGCCAATTATCAAGGATTTAGCGGCAATCCCATTGCTCTTTTTAAAACTCAACTTCCCGATTCAAGATAAGTCATGGCAAAAAGATATCAATGGCCAATGGGATTTGGGCTCGGCCTTTTTATATCATTCAGACAACAATCCCGACAAAATTATTTTTTGGGCGCGAATTCCCATGGTTTTAGTGATGCTGCTTTTGGGATTTTATGTTTATAAATGGACGAAAAAACTCTACGGTTCAAAGATCGCGGTTTTTGCCTTATTTTTATATGCTTTTTCGCCAACAGTTTTAGCTCACGGTCGTTTTGTGACTACTGACATCGGCGCCAGCATCGGGTTTTTTGTCGCCACTTATTATTTTATTAAATTTCTGCAAAAACCGACCGCTAAAAATATTATCATTGCTGGCATAATTTTTGGTTTAGCAGAAATGCTGAAATTTTCTTTATTTTTATTGGTGCCGTTTTTCGGCTTTCTTTTAATTGTCTGGCTGGTTAAACAAATTTACGAAAATAAACAAATCGTTAACGCCGCTACATTACCGACCAGATCAATTGTTTGGGGCTATATTTGGCGGAGCTTAATGGTTTTTATTATTGGCGTATTAGTAATTTATCCAGTTTATCAATTTCATATTTTAAAATACCCGGCAGAACGTCAAAAAGCTGATAGCCAATATTCATTATCGTCTTATGGTATGAGACCAGTCGCCAATACCGTCATTTGGATGTCGGATAAGCCAGTAATTCGCGCTTATGGACAATATTTGCTCGGTTTGGCAATGGTAGTCCAACGAACCATAGGTGGCAACACTACTTATTTTATGGGTGAAGTGTCTGGTTCTGCTTGGCGGGCTTATTTCCCGTTGGTTTATTTAATGAAAGAAACGTTGATCGTATTATTTTTGATTTTAGTTAGTATTATTTTTCTGGCTTGGCAGAGACCAAAAAATTGTTGCTCGCAAGCCGTTAGTCGTATGTTTGGCTGGCTTAAGCATCATTTCACGGAATTTGCTATGATTTGTTTTATAGCAATGTACTGGATCGTCAGTATTCGCGGTAATCTTAACATCGGCGTGCGCCACATTTTGCCGACTTTTCCCTTTGTTTATGTTTTAATTTCCGGCCAAGTGGGCCGAGTCCATCAATGGCTTAAGGGGTCTAGCGTCATTGCGAGCCCCTGCGCCACCGCTGAAGCTATGGGCGGCACGCGGTCGACTGCGCGCGGGGTAAACTCCACAAAACCACGTAGTAAGTCGCTTCTTATCTTTGGCTGGATTATTTTATCCGGTCTTTGTGTTTGGTACATAGCCACTAATTTTTTAACTTTCCCGTCTTATTTAACATATTTTAACGAAGCCTGGGGCGGATCAAAAAATGGCTATAAATATGTAACTGATTCTAATTATGACTGGGGTCAAGATTTAAAACGCTTGGCCCAATGGGTTGACGTAAATAATATTCAAAAAATTAATGTGGATTATTTTGGCGGCGGCAGTCCTGAATATTACTTAGGTGATAAATATCAAGCTTGGTGGGGAGATAAAAATCCCGCGTATGCTAAAGGATCTCATTTGGCGGTTTCTGCCACCCTATTACAACAAGGTCGCGCCAATCCCGCGCCCGGCTTTGACCGACCGACTAATTATTATCGCTGGCTAGACCAGCAACAATTAGTCACCCGCATTGGTAATTCCATTTTTGTGTATAAAATAAATTGATAATTTAGTGTCATGCTGAATTCATTTCAGCATCCACATCGGCAAAATGTAGTGTAGGGAACAAAAATTTTTGTTCCCTAATGGATCCTGAAACGAGTTCAGGCCGTGTAGGCTCCGAAAGAGCCCACAGGATCTAAGGGAATGACACCGTATCGAACCTGACAAAAAAACTTCGTAGTCGTCTATTTTAATTTAAGACAATTACGAAGTTTTGTTTTTAATTAACCGCCATTATGGCCCTCAATGTGGGCGAAATATATTAAATCGCAACCCGGAGGGGCAATGACTAATTTCTGAAGAGACGCGCCCGGCCACTGAATTGTTATTGGGTAAGTGCCGAGAGTATAATCTCCCGACTCTACCTTCACATCCCGTAAGTCATCTTCAAACTGCCATGTAGGATTAATAATTACCCATTTCCCATTTAATGACGTAGCCAAAAGTTTAAAAGTTATTTTCAGTATTTGACTACCCGAGACAATCTCAATTTGTTTTATTTGTCCCACCATATAGGGCTGTTCTTGGTAATGAACCATCGCTTGCCCACTAACAAATTTTTCAAGTATCACATTGCTTAATTTAACAGCCATTTTAGTTCCTCCAATTATTTACTACTCATCATAAGACATCCTCGATGATGCTTAAAAGATCATCTGCCTTAGTATTAATTTTATAAACTATGAAGCAGTCCACATCTTGTAGCTGCCGATCAACCAGATCATCTCTTTTTAGAGTCATATATATTACGGCAAGTGATGGGCTGCGCCGTTTTAGCTCTAAACAGATAGCAATACCCGAATGATCTTTATCCCCGTTAACGACTACCAAGTTCGCGTTCCATGATAGCTTTAAAACCCTGGCATCACTCATGTTTGGTTCAAACACCACCCTATATTTCCTGTTGCGCTCAAGGGCATTATTTATCCCTGATAAATAACACGCGTTGTCGGCGATCACAATTTTCTTTTTTGTGCCTCTCATAATAAATCCCCAGAGACAACCGACAACCAATATAGCTACGAATATTGTTAATATTGCCTGTGTAGACATAGCACATACCCCCACGTTAAGTTGTTCGTATTTATTTGTAAAAAAACTTTTAGTTCCAGTCACGTATTAGCATACTCTAAATTAGTAGTTTTGTCAAGTTTTTAGTTTTTCGGCGTTTCTTTATAAAATACTTTTTCGCCTAAACGCAAATCAATATATTCTAAATTTTTGGTATTGGTTATTTTTTGTTTTAAAAGTTCTTTTAAAATTTGGGCTTGGTGAGACAAATCGGTATTAATGTCAAAATAAATTAGCCAGCCAGCTTGGGTTTTCGCGTAAATTTCTTGGCTTGAAATAATAATAAAATAATCTATGGATAAGCCAGACACAGTTTCGGCTAAAGATTTTTTTAGTTGTTCGACGGCTCGCAATACTGGTGGCTTAACCGCTTCGGCACCCAACGATAGATCGTAAGGTGCTGCTAATTGTAAAATTAAACTGCCTTTTGTCTGGGGTGCTGACTTAAACGCGATGCCCTGTTTGTCTACATAAAAACACTGATTAAAAATTTCTTGGTCAGCAGATTGGAGTCCCGACCTTAGTCGGAGACTCGAGTTCGTAGATGTAGATTGTTCCATAGAGTCTCCGACTAAGGTCGGGACTCCAATACGACAAACTATTGCTCGCGGTTGACGTTCTTCAATCACAATGGCCAATTTAGCCCCCTGCAGGCCCGCGAGCTCATTGCTAATCACTACCCTGCTGATTTGGCTGATCTCTTGTAAAATGGTCTGTTTTAGAGCATCGGTATCAATTAAAAATATATTATTCTTTGGCAAAAAACCTAAGATTTTTTTATTTATTTCTTGTCGCGCAATGTCTTGAATTTGCTGGCTTGAAATTTCTTGATTGCCGAAAATTATAATATCCCCTATTTTAAAAATCGGCGACCATAATAACAAATACCCCACGCCAACCAATAAACAAAAAAACAGCGTTCCAAAAACCGCTATTTTAAATTTGATGCTTTTACGCTTGGGCATAAGGCAAATAGCTAATTGTTGTCATTGTGAAAAGGAGGGCGATGGAGCCCGACAACGTAGCAATCCCAATTTCTGTGCTACCGCATAATTCGGGATTACCACGCTCGCTGCGCTCGCTTGCAATGACACGCACGGGTAAACAAACATTGCAAAATTATCAATAAATGATACTATGAAATCGTATTAAATTCCACCAACTCAAACACTAAAAGGAAGGGAATATAATGGAATTTTTAACAACATGGTGGTCGATAATAATTGAGATTATTTTATCTTTAGTCGTTTATATCTTAATAGGAGCATTTACCAAAGGGTTCAGCGAAGAATTGTGTGGATCCTTTGACTGGTTCGCAGGAATCATTTGGCCGATATTCTGGAGCATCTTTTTTTTCGGGTGCCATACTATTTTGGACGTACAGAGTAATCAAAAAGATCAGTATATTAGCGGCCGACCTTGGCAGTGCCCTTGTCAGGCATAGATTAGACAAAAATTAACTTTTGCAATATTGACTCTGTCGCCTAAACGATAGGGTCATTTTATTTTTTCGCTCTAATCTCTTTAAACGGCAAGTATTTTTGTAAAACTTTTGGCACTAAAATACTGCCATCTTTTTGCTGATAGTTTTCCAAAACCGCGATTAAGATTCGCGGAGAAGCCAAAACAGTATTATTTAAAGCATAAACAAATTTTTTTTCGCCGTCTTTAGTTTTATATTTAATGTTAAGCCGCCGTGTTTGCCAATCAGTTAGATTGGAATCAGAATGCGTTTCGCCATAAGCACCCCGCGATGGCATCCACGTCTCAAGGTCATACATTTTATATTTACCCGCGCCCATATCTCCAGTACAAATCTGTAAAACACGATAAGGCAATTTTAACTCTTCTAAAATTTCCCGTGAATATTGGCACATTTGGTCTAGCCATTTATTTGATTCTTCAACATCTGCCCGACAAAAAACCACTTGCTCCACTTTCATAAATTCATGCAAACGATATAGACCTTTGGCATCTTTCCCATAAGAGCCAACTTCAGACCGATAGCACGGCGAAAAACCGCAAACTTTAATTGGCAGATCTTTTTCTACCCAAACGCTATTCGCGAAATAAGCCAATAAAGATGGTTCAGATGTGCCCGCCAAATACGCTGGATCTTTGATCATTTCACCATCAGCCAATTTGCCCGGATTAGCAATTTGATAAACTTCATCCTTGCCAAATGGGAAGTGCCCCGAACCGACCAAAGCAAATTCACGAACAATCGTCGGCGTTAACATTGGTGTAAAATCTTTTTCAACCATTTTTAACAAAGCGTGCCACAACATCGCGAAATGCAAAAGCACGGCTTCGTTTTTTAAATAATAACCGCGAAAACCAGAAGTTTTAACCCCTCGTTCAAAATCAATCAAATCTAACGTCTCGCCAAGTTCCACGTGACTTTTTGGTTTAAAATCAAATTTAGTTGGCTCGCCCCATTTTTCAATCTCTTTATTACCCGAATCATCTTTAGCTTCGGGCGTGGCCGGATCATAAACATTAGGCACTAAATACATTAAATCATTATACGCTGATTCAATGTCAACCAATTCTTCAGCTAATGGCCGCACTTTTTCTTTTAACTCTTTGGCCTTTTCTATATCATCTTTACCTAATTTTTTTTGTTCAGCCCGCATATTTTCCGCTTGTTGAATTAACGTGCATCGTTTTTCATCTAAAACCAAAAGACGATCAAGATCTAACTTGACATTTTTTGCTTGACACACTTTTTCAAGCAATTTTTTATTTTCGCGAATGAATTTTATATCCAACATATACTAAAATCAAAATGCAAAGTGCAAAAATCAAAATGATAATGTAAATGTCAAAAACAAGTATGGCACTATCATTTTCGGACACATGCGCTTTACGCAGTACCTACGGCTTGATCCGAGAATTTGATATAGATCTTCGAGGCAAGCCCGAAAATGACATTCCACGAAGTATTTACGTTTTACATTTTCATTTTGTCCGGCCTTCGTAGCCTAAACGGCTACTTCGGCGGAGGAGGCCATTCTGATTTTTGATTTAATTTTTGGTTTCATAGTTGGGAACAAAATCACTTCACGCAAAGAATGGCTATCAGTTAAGAGCATTACTAAACGGTCAACGCCCATGCCAAAGCCAGCCGCGGGAGGCATACCGTATTCCATAGATTCAATAAAATCTCTGTCCAGACGTTGCGCTTCTTCATCACCTTTGGCGCGCATTTTTTCCTGGACATCGAAACGCTTTTTTTGGTCAATTGAATCATTCAATTCCGAAAACGCTTTAACGATTTCCATGCCCGCGGCGACTAATTGGAAACTAGCAACTTTTTTAGGATCAGATTCTAAACGCTTAGCCAAAGGCAAAATTTCTACCGGATGATTTATCACAAAAGTCGGCTGAGTAATTTTTTGCCGCGCGATTTTAAATTCATCATCTGTTTTAGCTAATTTGGAAAATTCTACGCGCGGCCAAGGAGCTTTAAAATTAATAGTTTGACCTTGATATGTTATTTTAGTACTGCCAACAACACTCGTCAATAAATGAGTAAATAATTCTTCGGTAAATTCCATTAATTTTTCATAGTCCCAATATGCCGCGTAAAATTCAACCATCGTAAAGTCGGGATTGTGCGCGAAATCCATACCCTCATTGCGAAAACACCGACCAATTTCATAAACACGTTCAAATCCGCCAACTAATAAACGTTTTAAATAAAGCTCAGGCGCCACGCGTAAATATAAATTTAAATCAAGCGCGTTTAAATGGGTCTTAAATGGCCGAGCTGACGCGCCTCCGGCCAAGCCTTGTAAGATTGGCGTTTCTACTTCTATAAATTTATTTTCATCTAAAAATCCGCGAATTGACTTAATAATCGCATTACGCCTGACAAAAATATCGCGCACTCCATCATTCATCAATAAATCCAAATAACGCTTGCGAAATCGTTCTTCTTTATCGGTAAGGCCGTACCACTTATCAGGCAATGAACGCAACGACTTAGATAATATTTGGAATGCTTTCACTTCCAAAGTTGGCTCTCCAGTTTTAGTCGCGAATAATTCTCCGGTAACGCCGATAAAATCACCCAAATCAAAATTTTCCGTAAATAATTGATATAGTTTTTCGCCGACAGTATCTTTTTTAAAATAAAGCTGAATCTTAGCAGTGCTATCTTCTAAGTCAACAAAACAAGAGCCGCCGTGCAAGCGCTGTGATCGCATTCGGCCGGCCAAACTAATTTCGGTTTTTTCACCTTTAGCTGTCAAAGTTAATGCTTGGGCAATAGGCATTGTCCGCTTGGTCTTAGCAGGATAAGGTTCAATTTCTTGCTCACGTAAACTTTTTAATTTTTTTATCCGCGCTTGTCGGATTTGACTTAATGACGACACGTTGAATTAGTTAATCAGTTAACGAGTTAACGGGTTAACGGGTTAATTTTACTAATTCACTAACTCGTTAATCCGCAACTAAATAACTAGTTAACTGATTTTAATTATAACATATTTTTGCCGGCCTTTGGGAGTATCCACGTTTACTTCATCATTTAATTTATGCCCCATTAAAGCTTTGCCAATCGGCGATTCCAAAGAAATTCTGCCTTTCATGGGTTCGGCTTCTTGACTGCCGACAATACTAAATTCACGCTTTAATTTTTTATTGATTTTTCCGCCAACTTTTAAAGTGACAGCTACCGTGGAACCAATACCCACCTGCTCAATTTGACCACCACCACCTTCGTATACGCGAGCACGACTAACAATATTTTCTAGTTCGGCAACTCGGCCTTCGTTAAAAGACTGCTCATCTTTTGTTTGAGCGTATTCTACATTTTCACTTAAATCTCCTAGCGCTTTTACTTCTTCCAAGCGCTTAGCAATGTCTTGACGCTTTTTTTTGCGCTCTTCTAATTCTTGTTTTAATTTTTCTAGACCTTGTTTTGTTAGATACTCCATAAAATCGTCCACAAACTACAGTCTACGGGCCACAGCAAAACCACTAATTGACGTGCGGTAGACCGTAGACTGTAGACAAATTTATTATCTATTGTCAAAATACCATTTAAAAATTTCTTTAGCCACAGGCAAAGCGGACCCGCCCCCCAAACCGCCAGCTTCTACTAAAACCGTAACTACAATTTCGGGATTTTGATAAGGGCCATAGGCAATTACCCATGCATGGGTTTGATCATCGCTACCGAATTGCGCGGTTCCGGTTTTGCCAGCCACAGGATATTTTAAATCAGCTAACGAACCTAAAATGCCATCAGTTACGGATTGACGCATTGCCTTATTAACTAAGTCAATCGTATTTTGGCTCAAAAAATCTCGTCGGATAATCTTGGGTTCAATTTTAGCTACTGTGTTTTTGTTAGCGTCAACAATTTCTTTTAGTAAACTCGGCTGATATAAAATACCTTTTTTATTAGCCAAGCCAGACATAGCTACGGTTAATTGCAGAGGTGTAACTAATAAATCCCCTTGACCAATGGCTAAATGATATGTATCTCCGGTATACCAGTCTTCGCCTTTGTTTTCTTTTTTCCATTGAGGCGTTGGCACAAGTCCCGTATCTTCCGGGGCTAAATCAATTCCGGTTTTCGCCCCAAAGTTAAACAATGATAGATATTTATCCAAACCGTCAATGCCCAATCCTTTAATATTGCCATAACCGCCGCCAGTAATATAAAAATACGAATTACAGGATTTAGCGATAGCAGAAAAAAAATCTATATGACCATGAGGCTTAAAATCCTTAAAATAATAAATAATATTAGGATCGTATTGGTTGGGCACTGATATGCCGCCAGTGCATTCATAACTCCATTGAGGCGAAACAACTTTTTCCTGCAAAACGCCCGACCCAATAAAGGGTTTAATCGTCGAACCGGGCGGGTACAAGCCAGCGATGGCACGATTAAATAAGGGCTTCTGGGGATCGTTAATCAAATTTTGATAATCATTGCTATCGATACCACCTGAAAATAAATTATTATCATAGCTTGGCAAACTTACCATGGCAAGAATCCGACCTGTT
>MNWF01000032.1 GCA_001872305.1 Parcubacteria group bacterium CG1_02_40_25
ACCCCGCATCTTGTTCGGCGTTTGCTAATGATGGGATAATCTTGAATGCCAATGATTCATCAGACCCAGAAGATTGTCCGAGTGCTTTCCCTAACGCCCCTTGTAATTTAGCTTGTGTTTGGGCAGGCGGTGGATTTTCAGGGGATTGCGGTAATCAGCTTTTTTCTCCGGCTAGCCCGGGCAATTATCCATTTACATTAAAGACAACCGATACGGGCGGTCTATCTAGTCCGTTAGCATCAAAGACAATCGTGATCAAACAGGATGTGTTTGCTGACTTTAGATGTTGTTATGGTAAACCCAATTGCGCGGCTTGTGGGGCTGGTGATTGGCCGGTCGGTGATTGGAGGGTTTGTACGGATTCGACTACCAAGCCCAAAGTTGGCGTAGATAAAATTTGTTATCGGGCTGACCTTTGGTCTAGTCCAAGCGAAGGAGCGGCGATTTCTACTTATAATTGGACTTTTGATGATGGTAATCCAGCCCAAACTGGATCTATGGTTGGCGGTTGGAAAGTAAACAAAAAACAAATTAGTATTACTTTGAAGGTAACTGATAATGCTGGTAGATGGGATCAGGTAACTAAAGTTCTTAATTCCGCGTTTCCGCCTCCAGGCTGGGTGGAAAAATAGGTTTAATGTTAACAAAAGACAAGCTACAAAAGCTTGTCTTTTTGGTGTTATGCACTTGTCTTTCTCCTTTTTGCGTATTATACTTGTTTGTAGTATGCAAAAAGGAGGTTTTTTGCATACCATATCGAAATAAATATGCTAAAATCCACAGTTTTAAAGCAAAAACAGGAAAAAGAACGACTCCTGTCTCTGTCTTATATAGTCAGGGTAAAAGAAAAGGAGGCTAAAAAATGGCTTGATTTGGATTTAATAAAGGTCGTTTTAGGGCCTCGCCGAGCCGGCAAATCAGTTTTTTCTTTGATGTTGTTAAAAGATCGGCAGTTCGCTTATTTTAATTTTGACGATGAATCTATTGTTGGAGAAAAAAAGCTTAACCTTGATGAGTTTATGTCTGAATTGAGGCAGGCTTACGGCGAAACGAAGTATATTCTTTTTGACGAAATACAAAATCTTCCTAAGTGGGAACTATTTGTTAGCCGTTTGCATCGAGAAGGATACAATCTTGTCCTTACCGGTTCTAACGCACGGCTTCTTTCTAAAGAATTGGCTACTGCCTTAACTGGTAGGCATATTCCGATACAAATATTGCCGTTTGATTTTGAGGAGATACTAAAAGCCAAAGATTATGAAGTATCTGTTGATAAACTTTTAGTGCCCGAAGAAAAAGCAAAATTCCTCGACTATCTAAACGAATACATGACAAACGGCGGATATCCGGAAGTGGTCACAAAGAATCTTGATCCCCGAGGGTATCTTGATGTTCTGTTTGATTCTTTGATTTTTAAAGATGTGGTTAAGCGACACAAAATTAGATTTTCCGAGCAAATAGATAATCTTGGATCGTATTTGATAAATAATGTTGCCGGCCAATACACCAGTCGAAAGCTGGCGAACGTCCTTGGCTTCAAGAGCGATATTACTCTTGACAGATATTTGGGTTATCTGAATGAGGCGTATCTTTTGTTTCCTCTTATGCGATATTCTGCTAAGCCAGGCGTAAGAATAAAATCTCCCAAGAAAGTTTATGTGGTAGATAATGGGTTTATGACTGCGAAGGCAGTCCAACATTCACCCGATACTGGTAAATATATGGAGAATTTAGTTTTTACCGAGCTGGCAAAACGCGGATATGAATCTAATCGAGAAGTTTTTTATTACAAAACTAGAAATGATCGCGAAATAGATTTTGTCGTGAAAAAAGGCACGGAAGTAATTGAATTAATTCAGGTAGCGTACGAGTTAAACAACCACGAAGTTGAGCAAAGAGAAATAAAAGCATTGGTAGAGGCCTCCCAAGAATTGAATGTTTCTAATTTAGTTTTACTGACTTGGAGCGAAGAACGAGAAGTGGAAGAGCATGAAAAAACTATTCATTTCAAACCATTGTGGAAATGGCTTCTTGATAAGGCGCAAGCTTAAAATAGGCTAGATTCTAAAAGGTAAATTTGTTGATTGACTAGAACTCTCAATTCCGCTTTCCCCCCTCCCGGCTGGGTGGAGAAATAGGTTTAGTTTTTAATGGACATTAACAAAAGACAAGCTGTCAAAGCTTGTCTTTTTGAAAAAAATGTGGTCTTGACAAATAATATTTATAGTCGTAATTTTAAGATAATCTTTTGTAAATTATTCAATAGCAAAAAACATGGAAAATCTTGAACAAAATTTAAACATAGACACTAAAAAAAGTAAAAAGAAAAAGATTGTTTTGGTCGTTTTAATCTGTATCGTGGTTTTAGGTATTGTTTCGGCCAGTTGGGCTTTTTTGATTCAACCAAAGTTTTTTCCCACGATTTACTGGAGAACCTACAAAAGTGAGAAAAATGGCTTTTTGGTAAAATATCCGAGGGATTACCAATTTGGGACAGAGACGAGAACTGATTTTGACCGCGAATACGCCCCTTTTTTCGCTCAGATTGAAAGGGAAAATTTTTCGCTGAAGAAAGAAATGGGACGCTCGACCATTCGCATTTCTGTCTACGGCAACCCCGAAAGGCTTAGTCCGCGAGAGTGGAATCGATGGGCTAGTAAAAATGACGACCGCATGCTGGGAGTGGAGCACGAAGAAAAAGACAGCAATCTCGATTCTTTTAAGGATACAACCGTTAATGGCCTGTCTGCTATTGATTTTAGTTTCGAAGAACCGGTTGCGTCAGATATCCTTATACGCACCACGATGATTCTGGTAAAGAATGATAAGGCATTTAATATCAGCTATACCAAGCATAATGCTTCCCTCAATAACAAAAACGACAAAACAGTTTTTGACTTATTCCTCAAGAGTTTGCAAATTGACTAGTTTCGGTTAGGTTGGGTTAGTAAAGATTAGTTTGTTAACAACTGAATAAAGCTGAAAAATTAAACAACTTTTAACTGACGGACAAGGAGCGATTTGTAATGAAAGTTAAGAAAGTTCTTAGCACGATTGTTTTTCTAGGTATGGCATTTCTTTTAATGAATAGTTTGGCTAATAAGGCCTCGCCACAAAATATTAACCTAGTTTCTTCAAGCATCAACGGCGCTTTTATGATTTTATCGATAATCAGTCAAAAAAACACTGATCATTTTTTCGGCGTAGAGTTTAAATTTACTGGCTAGAATAATTTCTTTAAACATTTCAAAAAGTTACAATTTGGTCAATAAAAAAGCGGATATCTTAAATAAAAATATTCAAGATGTCCGCTTATAGACGATTATCAAGGGCAAAAACAGGATGTTAGCTGATGTTTAGCATTTGAACATTACTCAACCCGACAAGTTTGTTGCGTTTTTTGACTGTCCATCCTGCCTTTTCGAGGTCTGCGATTATTTCATCAAGAGTCTCCCTTGGAAGATCGTGGGGGATATTGATGGCTATAACATTTCCAAAGCAAGATTGTAATGCTTTGGTTATTTTTTTACAAAAATCCGTCTTGATATCATCAATATCTTTCGTGTGGTTTTCAATAATAGAAGCCTTACTGATAAAATCCATTTTTTCACCCTCTTTAATCCGTTAATGATAAAAATAATTTCGTATTCTGGATTGACATGGTAAGGTTACCAAGCAGACGAAAAAATGTCAACAGCAGCGATTCCGCGCAATATATTTGACAAAGATAAATAGCTAGGATAATGTTTAGATGCGGCAATAAACGAGAATGATGGTTTGTGGACATTTTTTGAACGGCATTAATTTTGTTATTGTTGATTTGGCGTTACGGAATGTTTCTTAACAATCTAAACAGAGGTCTTGAAAAAATGAAACATATCCTTGATGAGGCTGTGTTAATAAGCTATGGCTAAAAAGACGAATCGGGTCGTCGCTACGGGAGAGGTAATTCTGTGTTGTTTTTTTATGTGGGAATGAGTATAAAAAGGAGGAGAGGAGAATGAGGTTACACCTTGAAATTACTGGGATATGTAATTTACATTGCGTGTGTTGTTATAATGCAAGCTATAACACGCCTGACGCAATTAAAAACGAATTAAGTTTTTGTGAATGGGCAAAAATTATTGATGAGGCAAACAGGATGGGATGTCGAAGATACACGATTTCTGGGGGCGAGCCGTTTTTGGCGCCATGGCTACTTAAGCTTGTAAAATGTTGTCAAGCCCCTACGATTGTTTTCACCAATGCTACAATGATAACCGCGGCAACTGTTGCCATGCTGGAAGAAATTCCAATGCTTAAGGGGCTACGGATCAGCCTTGACGGACTGGATGCGCATGATAAGTATCGTTTAGGAAGCAGGGGGGTAGATGTAATCAATATAATTCGGCTTTTTGTCGGTTCTCGGTTGACCGTTGGGGTTACCACAATGTTGAGCTCTGAAATACTCCAAGAGTTAATGGCGATTTATGAGATTCTAAGGGAGCTGTCTATTGAGCATTGGCGATTAGATTTGCCCTTTTTGGCAGGCAGATATCAAGCAGTGGTCGGTCAATTTAAACAAGGGTCTTTCGAGGAGGTAGTTGTTGCTTGCCGGAATATGATCTCTGTTTATCTCGGCGATGGAAAGCCGTTTCACTTGGGGATCGCCAATATGTACAAGTCTCAGATTGCCGATATGCCGTATGGCGAATTTGACCTTGAAATCCATCCTTGTTCTTATGACGATGTGATCTGTATTAAGCCAAACGGAGATATTACGGTTTGCGCCGCTTATAATTTAGTTTTGGGCAATGTGAGGGAATTTGAGACGCTAGAAGACGCTATCCGCAAAGCTAAATCTCATGCCTTTTATGCGATAAAGATTAAAGACATTAATCAGTGTTTTGATTGTCGTTATCTAAAGCTTTGTGGCGCGGGTTGTCGGGCTGATGCTTTTTACTTAAAGGGATCAGATACTTTGCCAGATCCCGTCTGTTGTTCTTTGTGGCCGTTGGTGGAAACGGAGATCTTCCCTATTCTGCCAGACAACGAAAAGCAGAGTATGGTGAAATTAGTTAACAAACAAGGTGGCATGCCCGAACGTTTTGAGAAGATCGATGATATCGTGCCCAAAAAAATAAAATAGTTCTTGTGACAATCTTGAAAATATCGGACAACTATGATAGGATGTTAAAATATGAGTAAAATTAGTATGAAAAAAAGGATACTTACAGGCGATCGTCCCACGGGGTCGCTCCATATAGGGCATTATGTTGGTTCGCTGGAAAATCGCGTAAGGTTACAGGATGAATATGAGTGTTTTTTTATTATCGCTGATTATCAGGTCTTGACTGATCATTTGCGTGAAACAGAAAAAATCAGTAAAAATATCTTAGAAATAGCGATAGATTGGTTATCCGTAGGTATGGACCCGCAAAAAAGTGCTTTTTTTGTTCAATCTAAAATCCCAGAGATCGCGGAGCTTACAATGTATTTTTCCATGCTGGTAACTATTCCTAGGTTACAACGTAACCCCACAGTCAAGGAGGAGGTTCGGGCTACGAGATTAGGGAAAACGGAAATGACTTACGGATTTTTAGGCTACCCAGTCTCGCAGGCAGCAGATATTTTATCTGTCCGAGCGGATCTTGTTCCGGCAGGCGCAGATCAGCAAGCACATGTTGAGCAGACAAGAGATATTGCCCAGTCTTTTAACAAGACTTTTGGAAGGGTTTTTCCAATGCCGAAAGCATTGTTGGGTGAGTTTCCGCGACTTTCTGGCATAGATGGCCAAAAAATGAGCAAAAGTCGAAATAACGCCATCTTTTTAAAGGATTCTCCTGATGAGGTGGCGCGGAAAGTGATGAAGATTTACACTGATCCGACTCGAATCCACGCGACTGATCCCGGGCACATAAGGGGGAATATAGCGTTTGCCTATTTAGACGCGTTTGATAAAGACGGAGCAGAGGTTAGGGACTTAAAAGAGAAATACAGAAAAGGTAAAATTGGCGATGTGGCTGTAAAGCAGAGGCTAATTGAAGTTCTTAATAAATTCTTGGACCCCATAAGAGAAAGAAGAAGAGAGCTTGAGTCTAATCCCAACCTTGTAAGAAAAGCTATTATTTCTGGAACACATAGAACCCAAAAAGAGGCAGCGGAAACACTTAAGCTGGTACGGAACGCTATGCATTTTGATTATGATGAAATATTTTCTGGGTAAGGCAAGAAGGGATAATATGAATTGTTCTCAGTGTCCACTATTCTTAACATCCATTCTTTGTCGTCGGGAATTATCATTGTGGGCCATTTACGAGGAGGTGTGATAATAATGGTGCTCAAAGGTCATTGGTGCGACTAGCACCTGAACCCTAAGGGAAGGCAAATTACTTTCCCTTATTTTTTAATAACAATTCATGGTAAATATTTAAAATTATCATTTGTCGTGATATCATAGATCTAATAGAATCGGCCTGTTCTGTAAGTCAGAGACGTAACTGCGGTTTTGCCAGAACAAAAGGTGACGCGCCTAATAATTTTTTTAGATTATCGTTTAGAGCGTTTTTACGAATTAACGGTTGGCCGGGAACTAAAAATGATTGAATTAAAGGAAAAATTATTGGCATTTGGGATTTGCCATTTATGTTTTTAACCTGTAATGCCAGTGTCCCCAGAAAGAAAATTATCAAGGTGGGTGGCTTTGATACCAGATTTGAAAAAAATATTCTAGAAGATACGCATTTGGCGGCAAAATTGATTGCCTCGGGGATGTATGTGGTCCCTATTTTAGAGGCCGCCGCTTATCATATTGCCCATAAAGCGCCCAAAAAACAGCATCACGAAAAATTCAAAAGAAATTTCTAGCTTTATGTTAAATTTAAAAAAGAAAATTTGATTTATTATACGGAAAATGAATGGAAGGGAAAAATGAAAAACTACTTTAAAGATAAATTCGAAATTATTAATTAAAAGTCTATGTCACAATATCCTTCGGTTGCCCAAAAATTAATTTTGCGGTTTCAAGATAAAATTTTAGTTCTCAAGCATCCTAACGGCGTTATTAGTTTTCCCGGTGGCAAAATTGAATTTGGGGAATCTTTGTTCGGTGCTTTAAATCGTGAGCTCAAAGAGGAATTAGATTTTTCGTTGGGTTCAATGCCCAAGTTGTTTGACGTTTGGAATTATATTTCTAGTGATAAAACAACACACAGTGTTTTTATTTATTATATTCACGATCTGCAAACGCCAATTGATTTTTCTTCTCCTGAAAAATTAGAAATACTTTGGCTGTCTAAACAAGACATGATTGATGCCAACCTCATTAAGGACGGTAAATTTCTTGATAAAATGTTTGATAGCTAAAATTATGTTATCTAAATTTAGAAAAGCATTAATGTATTTTTGCCATAGCCCGTTTTTTCCTATAATAAAATAATTTATGCCTAACATTAATCTTATCAACGAAGCAAAAAAACTTCAGCAACAAGCGCGGCAAATTTTAAAAGAGCTTGGGCTTTTGGAGGTTTTAGGAGAAATCTCTGAACCGAAAATAGTGGGTAGTGTGGCCAGCGGTCTTATTATCGCTAAAGATATTGATCTTCACGCATATGTTAAGGTTTACGATCTTCAAAAAATCGTTGCTTTAATACCGCGATTAGTGTTTTTGCCAACTATTCAAAAGGTTCAATTTAGCAATTTCCGTGAGCTACGCCGTGATTGGCGAAAAGATAAGGCGTATCTTCCGCATGCGTACTATCTTGGCCTTCGTTCTGTGCAACCTTCAGGCGAATGGAAAATAGATATTTGGTTTGCTAAGAAAGATGATATTCAGGTGTATCAAATTTCAGAACAAGACGTGTCAAATGAACAGCGTCAGACAATTCTTAAGTTGAAAAAATTATGGTATATAGGCGACGGTTATCGCGACAAGGTTATTAGTATTGATTTTTATAACGCGGTGCTAAAACATCGAGTTAAAACCGTGCAAGATTTTAGGTGTTATCTAAAAGAGAAATAGATAATTTATTTGTTTATTCATCAAAAATATGTTATATCTATAGCGAAGTTCTTAAGATTCTCGAGCCATTGTGGCAAGGGATAATAAAATTATAGGGAGGTGAGTTTTGTGCGAGGGGTAGTAAAAAAAAGGAGAGAGCAGATGTCTATTGTTGTTAGGCAAGCGACAATGGATGATCTGCCCGGATTATTAAAAGTTGACGCCGTAGTGTGGCCTGATTTTCCAGCTAAAGAAGAAATGATCAGATCTCGCTTGGAAGTTTTTCCTAAAGGTCAATTCGTGGCATTGTGTGGCGATCGGGTTGTGGGGTCTATTTATTCACAATTGGTCTATTATGAATTTCTGCCAAAGTCATTTACGTGGATGGAAATTACGGACGGTGGCACAATACGTCGAACACACAGTTCTGATGGCGATAGCGTTTATGGCGTTGGTTTAGCGGTTTTACCAGAATTTCAGGGGACAGACGTCAGCCATTTATTGATAATGGCCGTGGCAAAGATGGCTATGCGATTAGGGGTATATCGGTTTTTGTGGGGCGCACGTATTCCTCATTATTATAAATATAAAGAAATACCCGTTGGTCAATATATAAAAAAGAAAACTAGTAAAGGTAGGTATATCGATCCCGAGTTGTCTTTATATCAGCAATATGCCGCTAATCCGGACAGACCATTATCTAATTATATGCCAGATCCAGAAAGTTTGAATTTTGGCGTTTTAGTTGTTGCGGATCTATGCGTTTTAGCTAATCAAGAATTTATAGAAAAAATTGATAGGAAACAAATTAGAGCCACAGTAGCATAAGGGGGGTATATTAATGATAATTAGCTTGACCAATGCTATAGCTATGCCTTTAAGTTGCTTGGGGCTGGCTAAAAGATTTATTGATTTAGTTATGCAAGGGGAAGAGTTTTATGCGCTGGACGATATCTATGATGTTTTTTCTGGCCAGCAAAAAAAGCGTTTAACTTTGTTGTTGTCCGGTTATGGTTGCGCTTGGGGTAAATGCACTGTGTGCGGCTTTGGTAAAAAGTTGGCAGAGATTCATCAAAAATATCCTGGCCTGCTTCGTCTTGATCACGGTCGACTTCGTCTTGGCCTGCCTCGTATTGATGATGTTGCTGACTTGGTTGCGTTTTATCGTATGGCCGTAATGTTGAATGTCAAACAGCAACCGCAATGGTTATATATTTATAACGGTGGCAGTTTTTTAAACGCCGATGAAATCCCATTGACCGCGCAAATTGCTATTGCTCGATTAGTTGGCCAGCATAAAAGTTTGGACTCGTTATTTGTAGAATCGCGACCCGAGTTTGTTAGTTCATTAAGTTTAGCGCGGCTAACTGATGGACTGAAAGGCAAGACGCTGGAAATTGGTATTGGCTTAGAAGCAATCACCGATCGTGTTCGGGAGGTACTGATTCGTAAGGGTTTTAGTCGGGATGACTATGGGCGAGCTGTCGGCGTTTGTAAAAATCGGGGCGTCAAAGTATTGGCCTATGTCTTTTTAAAACCGTTGGGCCTAACAGAGGCAGAATCTATTGATGAGGCAGTGCGGACTATCAAATATGCTTTTGAAGCAGGCACCGATGAGGTTTCGTTATCGTGTGCTTTTGTCCAAGAAGGCACAGTAATGTATGAGGCGTTTTTAAAGGAAGGAGAAGAAAAATTTATACCGCCTTGACTTTGGAGTATCATTGAAGTTTTAAGGCGGACCAAAGATTTTGGTCCAGTGCGTGTGGGTTCGTTTGAAGACGAGCCGCCGCCAATTGCCGGACCGAAAAATTGTGATGTTTGCTCGCGTTCTGTTGAGATGGCGATTAGCCGATATAATTTGTCCCGCAATCTTAACGAGCTAACGAATTTGTCGTGTCAGTGCCGTAATGATTGGCAAAAAGAAATTAACAATCAAAAAAGCTCAAGTTGATCTTGGGCTTTTATTTTTTTTTGTCAGATAATAATTAGTCAAAAAAAACACTGATCATCTTTTCGGCGTAGTCTCAATGCCCCCGTAGCCCTTGACGGTTTTTTGTTTTTACTGCATATTTAAAGTAGAAAGTTATAAAGTTATATGGATTTACATTTTTTAATAAAAATATGAAATTAAAATTTTTAAAATTTGGGAAAAAGACAAAAGATATTGCTTATCAGGTAACCCATATCTCACCTGAATTTAAAGCTAAGTATCACGATATACATTGGTTTTGTGATAGCGTTGATGTTTTACATAATGGAATGCTTGCCCTGGGTAAAAGTAGCCCCGACGGCTTTACTGTTTATTTTCGAGATAATGTCTCTGATGAAACGATTGCGAAAGCAAAAATAGAGCTTGAGTTATTTGGGCTCAAGTTAGTTCCTAAAACCGAACGATAAAACAAAGGAGTAGCGATTCAAATGTTTAGATTAGGATGTGCGATAGTGGCTTTAGCGTGTTTAATGCTAACTGGTTGCTCGCAAGAGGAGCCAATAACGCAGGTTGATAATCAATCGGCAAATAATCAAATGATAGCACTGGTTGCGGGGTCGCCTGAAATCACTAAGTATTTACCAAAATCCCCCGAAATTTTAGTAATGGGCGATAATAAGGCGCCAATAGCAGAATGGATAATTAGACCAAGTGGTTATGTTATTAGGCTTTCCTTGGAGAGGGGTTATCTTGGTGGCTGCATTAACCGAAATGTTTTACATTTAGGTGTGTTAGTTAGACGAGTAACCCCTATAAGTAGTTGGGAAATGTTTAATGGGCACGTAGCCGCGTGGTCAAACGGGTGGTGGCAAAAATGTGCCGCTATTTACGAAAGCCGTACTGGTTGGTGTAAGGCGTGGTGCAATCCAACTTTTAGGGATATTCAGGGCGGTTGGTATGACGCATTTATAACAGTCGGAGCGTCCGCGGCCGTTGCTTGGTGGTTAGCGACAATAATAACTCCAGTATCAGTTGGGGCTTTGGCAATTTAACCGAGGAAGAGGGTGACGAGGTTTAGTGGTCATCTTTTTCCAAAAAAGTTGATTTAAGTGATTTAACCAAAAAGCCATAGATATTATTCTGTGGCTTTTATTTTTGTCTAGACGCCGATCAGTCAAAAAAAACACTGATCATCTTTTCGGCGTAGAGTTTAAATTTACTGGCTAGAATAATTTCTTTAGCGCGAGTTTCCACGTCCTGATATTTTTTAGGCAAAATAGTGATAATTTTTTGGGCGGTAAATGGCTTGCCATCGGGTATAATGTTTTTGAGCGCCCCGGCCGTAGTTTTAATGGCTCCTAAGCGTTGTAGGTGCCAAATAGCGGTTAAAAAAGAACAAGGTATTCTTTGGTGTTGTTTTATATAACGGCGATACTCATTTTTAGTTTTTTTATCCAGAGCGTTAAGCAAGTCTTTTTTGTGTGTTGTTAACGTAGATTCAAGGCCGACAAAGTTAGGCAAAGCGTTTAATGACTTCAGTTTTTCCAGAAACTGGTTAATATCCATGGTTATTTTCTTTGGATTGTATTCGTCAATTAAAACAGATAGGGTGTAATCCCGCGGTTTTAGGCTGAGCTCGCCAAAGATTTGTTTCAAGCGGGCTACGCTTTTTTCGTGTTCTTGGTTAAATCGTTCATCGGCGTAGATATGGGCGTATTCAATATTATATTTTATTTTTTGGTCGTCTTTTGTTTTTTTGTTTAACATGGTAAAATTTATAGAAAGAGATGGTTCCTTGCCTTAGTCAAGTTTCAATGTTAACATAATTTTTTTAATTATCAAAGTATATGGTTTTGGGTCTTGTTCTAACTTCTATAATTGTCTGCTCTACTATCGCTCTGGGGCTTTTGGCGTATTTTAAAAATCGCCAAAACGCTACTAACAAAATATTCGCTATTTTGGCTTTTTGGATCGTAGCTTTTATTGCCAGTAATTTTTGGGAAAATGAATCAACGAGCATTGCCGTTGCCTCTTTGTCGTTACGGCTAGATTTTTTTTCAGCTGCCTTTATGGTTTATTTTTGGCTGGTATTTTGTATAAATTTTCCCAGGCCCATCGAGTATCTAAACAAGGCCAAGCAAATCATGATAGCTTTGCCGGCAATGATTTTTGCTTTGTTGTCTTTTACTCCTTGGTTGATTCATGATATCCGTTTTGGGGAGAGGGGAATTGATTTTGATTTTGGTTATTTGTACCCGTTCTATGTAGTGTATATCGTCGGCTATATGCTGATTTGTAGTTGTGGTATTTTGATTCTTAAATATCGTAAGGCGCATGGTTTAGAAAAAACCCAGATCCTTTATGTGTTGTTAGGACTCTCTGTTTCGGCGACTATCGGCATAGCGTTTAATCTATTTTTACAGCGGGCATTGCCGATTGAATTATTTAGAATAGGTATTTATGGTATTGTCTTTTTTGTTGGTTCTACGGCTTACGCCATTGTTAAATATCGTTTGATGGATGTGCGCATGGTGATTAAAAAAGGCACGGTTTATTTATTGAGTTTTGCCTTAGTAGTGGCTTTGGCCGTGGTTGGTGTCACGGCTTTTGTCAGAATGACCGGCGAATTAATTAGCCGTCAATTAGTTATTGTTAGTATTTTAGTTTTGATTTTGTCTCTTTTTGTTTTCAATTTTGTCCGCAGTGGTTTAGAAAAAATCGCTAACAAATATCTTTTTGTTAGTTTGTATAATTATCAAGAAGCGATTCGATCTTTAGGCCAGCAATTAACACGGACAATTGATTTGACGAAAATCATCGATACGATTATTAAAAGCACAGCTGATGTAATGAAGTTGGATAAGGCTGGAGTTTTGTTGCGTGATGAGGCCAGTGGTGTTTATCAGATTCAAAAAATTGTTGGCTTTAAAGAGGAAAATGGTATTTCATTTGTTAAAGATAATTTTTTAACCGAATATTTACAGAAAACAGGCAAGCCCTTGGTTCATGAAGAATTGCGCTTACAAATTCGCGATGCCGCTAACTCCGAGTTGAGGCAACGTCTCTCAAAT
>MNWF01000007.1 GCA_001872305.1 Parcubacteria group bacterium CG1_02_40_25
AAGCCAATTGTACCTGATTCAAGTCAGCGGCGCGACGAGTATCTCTGGCTTTAGACCGAGCAGTATTTAACGACACCAAAACGATAGCAGCTAAAATACCAATAATAGCGATAACTACCAAAAGTTCAATCAAGGTAAAACCTTTTCGATATAATTTTTTCATCTTTTATCACCTCCTTCCACTAATGTAATTAGTTGTTTGGTTTTTGAGTTACGAGTTGCGGGTTACCTTACCATTCTGTTTATGCCGTTCTAAATAGTTAATTAGAGATCCTATTTGTCTTGATATAATCTATAATTTATTATCAGCTCTATCAAAATCGGCTTGAGTAATGTAACCAACCGTTAAAGCAATGTATAGTTGATTTCTTGCCTCGCCCGCAGAACCTTTGGCTATCCGCAAAAATCTAACAAATTCATTATTATTACGCTTTTCAAAACCCTCAACAATATTAGGACTAATAGAAATGACGCTTCTTCTTAACTGACTCCTTAAGTCAAAATCTTTAGCAAAATACGGCCGTGCCGTAAAATCATAAATTTCTTTAGTAATAACTAAACTTTCTTTCCAAATATTTAAATCTTCAAATCTTAAAATTTTCATAACCCGTAACTCGTAACCTATGAACCAGTTAACTGGTTCATTTACATGTTCCCTACTGTATTATAAATCGGAATTAGAATTGAAGCAACTAAAATAGCCACACCCACGCCCAAGAAAATAATTAAAATTGGTTCAATCAATTGCGAAAGACCTTCCACAGTGGCATCTACTTCTTTTTCGTAGAAAGTGCCGACATTTTGCAGAATTTTTTCTAATTGACCGGTTTTTTCTCCAGTGGCCAACATTTGAACCACCAAAGACGGCACTTCTGGGTGCAAAGCGAACACCGAACTAATTTCCCCGCCCACCCTAACTTCTTCCATCGCCTCTAAAACAATATCACGATAAATCATATTGCCCATAGTGTCTGCCACCACCTTAAAAGACCGCATAATCGTTAAACCGCCTTTAATTAATGTGGCAAAATTCTGGGAAAAACGCGCCAGATAAATTTTACGATATAAAATCCCGACTAAAGGAATATTGATTTTAAATTTATCTAAAATATAACGGCCATGGCCCTTGCGCGTCAATTTGAATAGAACACCGGCGCTAATGGCCAAAAAGATAGCCACAAAAATACCGTAATTTTTAACAAAAACGCTTAAGCCGATAATAAAACGGGTAGTCCATGGCAATTGCTGGCCAGTTTCTTCCAAAATAGATGTTAGTTGAGGGATTACCATTACCAACAGCACCACAACTACCCCGGCGAAACCAACCAAAATAAAAATTGGATAATACATCGCCGAAGTTACTTTTCTTATCAAATACTGTTCTTTTTCTAAGTGGTCGGCCAAATAATTTAAAGAATTTTCTAAATTACCAGCGGCTTCGCCAGAGCGCACCATATTTACATAAAAATCAGAAAACGCTTTGGGGAATTTTTCTAGAGCCCGCGACAGCATTGACCCGCCTTCAATATCTTCGGCTAATCGGAAAATTGTTTCTCTAAAAACAGGACCTTTAGTTTGATTTGCCAAGGCAGTTAGCGCTTGAATAATCGGCACTTTCGCGGAAAACATTGTTGCCAGCTGGCGAGAAAACATTACTACATCTTTCTTTTTAACGCCGCCAAAAATAGTCAGATTTTTAAAAATCAAAGGCATGCGGCCGATTTTTTGTAAATCAACCACGACTAAATTGTTATTTTGCAAAACAGCCAAGGCTTCTTTTTGGTCACCAGCTTCTACTTCGCCGCTTTGCAAACGGCCTTGTTGAGTACGGGCAATATAGAGAAATTTCATAAAATAAACACGATTAACGGGTTAACGGGTTAACGGGTTTTATAACTAACTCGCTAACTCGTTAACCGAATAACTCTATCGTTTGAGCATCATCATAAGTTCCGCGGGATTAGATGAATAAGTTTGGGCAATTTCTAAGGCGATCATTTCATTTCTAACCAAATCGGCCAAAGAGCGATTTAAAGAAATCATGCCTTCTTCAGCTCCGGTTTCAATGACCATATCAACCTGATAAACTTTGCCTTCACGAATTAAATTGCGCACTGCCGGATTAGCGATTAAAAGCTCTACCGCGTTTATCAACCCGCCATTTTTAGCTGGTAAAAGACGACGCGACAAAATACCCAAAAGAGTGCCCGCTAATTGCAACCTAATCTGATGCTGTTGGTGAGGCGGAAAAGTGTCTATAATTCGGTCAATAGTTTGAGCGGCCGTATTAGTATGCAAGGTGGCAAAAATCAGATGGCCGGTTTCGGCCGCGGTTACTGCCGCGGAAATCGTTTCTGGATCACGCATTTCACCAATCATCATTACATCAGCATCTTCGCGCAAAGCGGCTCGCAAACCGCGCGCAAAACCCAAAACATCCAAACCGACTTCTCGCTGGTCAATAATACATTTATCTTGCTTAAAAACATATTCCACTGGATCTTCAATAGTTATAATGTGGTCAGTCCGATTATGATTAATCTCGTCAATCATAGCGGCCAAAGCCGTAGATTTGCCATGGCCCGAAGGACCGACTACCAAGAAAAAACCTTGCGAAGTTGTAGTAAACTGGCGGAGAACTTCTGGCAAGTTAAGCTCTTCAAGATTGCGAATTTTATCAGGTAATAACCTGAAAGCCGCGCTCACCACGCCCATTTGTTGATAGATGTTGGAACGGAAACGACCTTTGCCATAAGAAAAAGACAAGTCAATGTCTTTATGCCGCCAAAATTTAGCTTGCTGATCTGGATTCAAAACAGACATTGCCAGTTCCGAAATTAATTCACTGGTTAAGACCGGCCGGCTTTGAATTTGGACCAAACAACTGTCAACCCGCAAAATTGGACGACGGCCCGAAGATAGATGCAAATCAGTCGCGTTATTTTTAATGGCTTCATCAAGCAAAGCGCGCAATTGCGGATGAAACTTATCAAAGTCCACCCTTTGACCATCAACTGCTAAAGGGTCTAAATTTTCTCCAGAATTTTTTTGTAGCATAGATTTTAAATTTTATTAAACCCGCAACAAATAGTGTCATTCCCGCGAATGCGGGAATCCACGCTTAGTCGGATATTTACTGTATAAATTCCCGCATTCGCGGGAATGACATTGTGGATTCTAAGATAACGCCTGATTAATTTTTTGAATAATTTCTGACGGGGTAAACTGCGCCTTGACAATATAGCCCTTGACGCCAAGCTCCAATCCCCGTTGAATTTCCTCTTTTTGACCCACATTAGACAAAATTAACACTGGGATTTTTTGATAAACTTCATGTTGCTTAATAGTCCTCAAAAATTCGAAACCATCCATTTTAGGCAAAACAATATCTAAAAGGATTAAATCAGGCTGAGTTTGTTCTAATTTACGCAAAGCATCTTCGGCTGTCCCTAAAATTTCTACTTCAAACCCAGCACCGCTAATTTTTTTAGCGTACATTTCACTTAAAAATGGGTCGTCTTCAATAAGAAAAATATGTTTCATATTTTTAATCAATAGTTTTCGACTCCACTGCTTTTAAAACCTCCTCCAAACCAACCAAGCCCTCCAAGGCCTTAAGAATCCCATCCTGTTTCATGGTCAGCATCCCTTGACGTTTCGCCTCTTGACCAATCACAGATTCCATTGGCTTTTCAATAATAATTTTTTCTAATTCCTTGGTCATCTTTAACATTTCGTAAATGCCAATACGACCACGGCTACCTTTATTACCGCAATATTTACAGCCCGGGGCGTTGTAAACTTTTAACACCGTATTTTTTATTAAAATTTCGGGTAATGCCTTAGTTTTTAATCTTTCTCTGATATCAATCAATTCAGTAGCAATCACTTGTTTGAGCGGCGCAGGCGGATCAACTGGTTGACGGCACTGTGGGCATAACCGCCTGACTAATCGTTGAGCTACTACTAATAATAAAGTAGAAGGCAATAAAAATGGCTGAATGCCCATATCAATCAAACGCGGGATAACGCCAACCGCATCATTAGTATGTAAGGTTGACAGCACCAAATGACCCGTTAAAGCCGCGTGAATACTTAATTCTGCAGTTTCTTGATCACGGATTTCACCAACCATAATTACGTCCGGATCTTGACGCAAGATATGGCGCAACCCAGAAGCAAAAGTGTATCCGATTTCTGGCCTAACTTGGGATTGATTAACGCCTTCAACATAATATTCTACCGGATCTTCCAAAGAAATAATATTCACCTCTTCATTATTCAAAATATGGAGAACTGAATACTGAGTCGTAGTTTTGCCAGATCCCGTAGGTCCTGTGGTCAAAATTAATCCAAAAGGCTGATCAATAGCGCTTTCTAATAACCTTGAGTTTTCGCCAATAATGCCCAGCTCCGTAAAACTCAAAGCGCCACCTTTGGGGTCTAGAATACGCATTACCACTTTTTCACCAGTAGTGGTTGGCAAAGTAGAAACTCGAAAGTCAATCTTGCGATCGCTAATTACCGTGCTAAAGCGGCCATCTTGGGGGACACGATTTTCATCAATACGCATATGGCACAAAATCTTAATACGCGCCACCACCGCTGAATGAATATTTTTTGGCAAGAATAGCCCCGTATACAAAACGCCATCAACTCGAAAACGCACTCTGACATTATCTTCCATGGCCTCAATGTGAATATCCGAAGCGCGGCCTTCGGTGGCGTGCCTCACAATCACAGCCACGATTTTTGTGATGGGCGCTTCGGCCACAATCCTTTTTGCTTCTTGCTGAATCTTATTCTTGTCTGTTGATTTCGTTCCCAGCTCTGTTTCTAGGGCCTTGAGCGCCAGATCGACTTCGCCACGCAAAGAACGATATTGCTTAGCAATATTTTCTAAGTCATTTTGAGTAACAACATAAATTTTTATTTGCAGACCCCGCCTGGCAGCCAAAAATCTTAATGCTTCTTGGGCTTGCAAATCGTCAGGGCTAACCATAGCTACCTTTAAAACATTACCAGATTTTTCAAAAGGCACAAATTTATAAAAAGAAGCTGTTTCTTCGGGAATTTGTCTTAAGACCTCTGGAGCCACCTTGCTATCTTTGAGGTCAATAGATTCTAAGCCAAAAATCTTTGCTTTAGCTTGAGCTAATTTTTGCGGATTAATAATATTACGCTTTAAAAGAACATACTCTAAAGTCCTGCCCGACTCTTCAGCGGCCTTTAATGCTTCAGCTATTTGTGATTTAGTCGCCCAGCCTAATTCTAAAATAATTTCAGCCAAAGAACTCATAATTAAATAGCCCGCCTTCGTCTCGCAACAACTCGACTTCAGCGCGACAAAGCCCACCAAAGACGAACGAAAACGGACTTCGCTCTAATCCATTATCAGGGCTCGCAATAACAAAAACAGGCTTGATTAAATCGCCCCTAAAAAGGGATAAAAGGATTTTGACGGCCCTGATCACCGGGCGTTACTGGATTTTCTCCAAAAAACTTCAGTTCTTTAAAAGTTTGGCTATCTAAAAATTGCCAATCAATCTTCGGATTATTTAGGCCCGAGACATCATTCGTTACGGGCAAAGACACAGTAGGGGTTGGCGATGACGGCTTACGCCAAAATCCAAAATAAACAATTACCAAAGTAATCACCAGCATTATAACAAAAATTATGGTAAAAATTTTAAGTTTCTTTTGTTCGGGAGTTGTAAAAGCCATTTGATTTTATTGTCATCCTATGTCGTCCTGAATAAATGCGGCACGCGCTACCTTCGGTTTATTTCAAGATCCAATATCAAGGCTGTGGATGCTGAAACTAACCAGAGGCACTGCGCATTTCATTTTCATTTAATATAAACTTAACGCATACGTTCAGTATGACAACAAAGGCTACAATGATTTATTCGGCAAAAAATAGGTTTCTAAAGATAATTCGTAAGTAAAAAGTCCGCCCGGCAAACTATCGTTCTGAGATTGGGGTTTAATAGACAAATCACGTAAATCCAAAAGCCGGAGATCCTTTTCAACATCTTCCAAAAAATTCTTAAAAGAATCATACGAACCGACCAAAGACAATCTAATCGTCGTGGAATAAGACAATGTTGGGCCGCTGTTTGCCTGTGGCTGGACAGATGTTGCCTCTGTTTCTGGCGCTGTTTCGCTAAAAGTTGGCGTCGCGTTGCCAGCTTCGCTAGCAGGGGCGTTAGCACTAGCCCCCTGGCTCGTTGCCGCTCCGGTAATGAAACTCAAATTATTAAGCAACAACCCATTCTTAGACGAGAGCGCGGTCATTTCGGCAATTAATTCGGGTAAATCTTCACGACTCGGCAAGGCGGTTCTCGCCTTATCTGCCTGTTCACGATGCGATTCATAATCTTGGCGCAATTTTTCTTGATCAACAATTGACGCTTTTAAAGTATTTAATTTTTCTTGCAAAATGTTATTTGTTTCAGTCAAGGCAGACACGGATTCAAAGCCAGGGACAATTAGCAAAACTACTATCAGCATGACTGCCAACCATAAAACGATACTGATAAAAATTAATTTGGACATGATTTAATAATTTAGTTTATAGAAAAAATTATCTGGAGATAAATCAATGCTTAAACCAAAATTCACTCCGCTTTCTGATTCGCTGAACTGATTTAATTTAACTGATTTAATTTCCGGCAAATTCTCCAAGGCGCGTAATTGCCGGCCAACCATTAAATAGGTTTGCGTGGAGCCACTTAATGTCAACGGGGCGAGACCCCCCCCAGCGGTACCAGTCAAATTAAATAGTTGCGGCGCCCTAAAAGTCAAATCGCTCCAGCAAACTTTTGTTAAGGTATGATCTTCAACTAACCTAAATAAAGATTCACTTACAATGTGGCGCGACAAAAGATTTTTTAAAATTCCAACTGCTTCATTAGTCGCTTTAATGTCTTTAGCAAGCGCCTTATCAATAACTGGCTGGCTTTCAATTTGTTGAATTTGCTTTGACAGGTTATCGCTCTTGACGTTTAACGACCTCTGCCATAAAAAAACTACGCCATAAACTATCGCCGCCAAAGAGCCCGCTAACAAAGAAATAATAAAAACAATCTTAACAACTCGGCCGCTCGTTGAATTAGCCGAGGCCATACCGAGTCCGCCAAACCCTCGCGGCGTTAAAACGGGACTGTTTAAATTTGTATTTTGCGGTTGGGTTGGTTGAGGTTGAATATCCATATAGTCAAATTTGCAATTTTAAATTTTAAATTTTAAATTTTATCTCATTGCCAATCCTACGGCCACGCTCATTGAAGGACCCAGATCACTTAAATAATCTTCCGCGCCTTGCGGAACAGATAGTCCGATAAATGGATTGGCCATAAATACCGGGATATCAAGATTTTGTTTTAAATAATCTTGAAAAACCGTTAAATTTACCGAACCGCCAGACAACAAACAAAAATGAGGAGGGTCTAACGACTGCCCCTTGACAATCGTGCCCGCTTGTGCTGAATCAACGACTGCTTTAATCTCGCTAACTACCTTCCCAAAAACTGGCTTTAGTTGATCAAGACCATTTTGAATAACTGCTTCATCCTCATTCGTATTCCGTATAAGATCAGACCCCACACGAACGCCAACTAATTTCCGCGTCCGTTTAATTTCTTCAATCTCACCAAAACCAGAATGTGTTTTTTCCGCTAAAAAATTGGTAACCCGATTACCGGAATAGTCAATAAAATGGACTAAACGGACTAAATTATCTTGCAACCAAATTAAATTAGAAGATCTAGCCCCGGCATCTAAAACCAAACAATTAGTTTTAATTCTATGGACATCCTGCTTAGCCACGACTATTTTTGTTTTTAGCTCTTGAGTTAGCTGATTGATTTGATTTTGTAGCGCTCGAACCAAGCTAAAATTTTCCGCTTCCATGGCCGATAGTTTTAAGCCCAAACCAGCGACTATCCGACTCAATCTTTGGACAATCTCCCTGGGAACCGCGACTAATAAAACCTCTAAACGCTTCCCTGATTTTAATTCACCCGTTGCTCCTGACTCGCTAATTGCTGATTGAGAGGAGCTAATTGACCAATCCAGTTCAAATTCATCGAGGGGCAAAGGAACATATTTTTTAGCCTCATATCTAATCGCGCTCTCGAGCTCAGATTCGGACATTGCTGGCAAACTAATCACGGTAAAAAAACTTGAAAAAACCGGCACGCTAACAACTACTTCACGCGAAGAAAAATCTCCTTTTTTCAAAAAACCCTTAATCAAGCTCACTAAGCTTTGTTCAGACATTATGTCTGTCGCTTCACATCGCGCCAATGCTTTGGCCTGGCTTGATAAAAATAAATCTAGAAAAGCATAATTTTTTAAATGTCTGCCGTCAGCTTCTTGGCTTATTTCTACCATTTTTAAGGTGGAGGTGCCAATATCCAGCCCTAATCGCGAACCAACTTTTTTCTTCAAAAAATCAAACATCCGTTAATGCCGTCCCAAGCTCGATTCCGGATCCAGCCGTGGATGCTGGAACGAACCGAGGGGACTGCCCGCGACATCTGTCCAGCACGACGCATATACTGAGATTCCTCGCTTCGCTCAGAATGGCCCTTTTGACTTTACTCTTTGTAAATTTACTCAAACTATATTATATCACAAATAATTATCAATGGCTAAAATAAGTTTTCCACAAAATAATAAAATAGAAATTACTTAAAATTAGTCCAAGGATTTTAGTTGTTCAATTTTTTGCAAAATATCTTGGCGATCGGGATTTAATTCAGCCACGCGTTCTAACATTTCTATGGCCTTCCGCAATAAAATATTACGCTGGCCATCATCAAAATCAGCCTGCTTTTCATAAGCTAAACTTAAACTATAAAGACCATTGGCAAAAACAGGATTCAGACTAACTGACTTTTCAAAATTAGCAATCGCCAGTTTTAAATTTTCTTGGTCGCTATCTGACGGTGTAGCCCCGCCCGGATCCTTAGCTACCATAATATATTGATTGTAATACAAACGGCCTAATTCATAAGTTAACCGGCTGGAATCATTAGAACTGACTTGTAATCCTTGTTGGGCCGCCTTAATCGCCTGATCAATATTACCAAACCCCTCAAAAACATTAATTAAACTTAAACGCGCTTCCGTCAAATCCGGCTTTAAAACCAAGGCCTTTTCTAAGTACTCTTGTGCCTTAGACAATAAGTCAAGATCAACTTGTTGTTTATCCGTGGCTCTGCCATTATTATAATACAACTGACCCAATTGCGCTAACGGCGCCGGGTTAGTCGATTCTAAATTGATATTCTGTTCAAACGATTTAATAGCAAAATCACGTACTTGATTCGTAAATGACTGAGCGTTTTTCAGGAGATCGGCCCTGGCCTCCCATAAAGCCGCGTCAAAAGGGGATAAATCCGTGGCCCGTTTTGACTGATTGACCGCCAAAGCTAAATAATTAGATATTACTTTTAAATCCCTTTGATCTTGCGGTTTTAAAGCGCCTTCTATCGCTTGATTAAAAGAAATTTGGGACAAAATCATTAAATTTTGGGGCTCGTCCTTGTGCAAGCTCAAACTTTTTTTCATGGCTTTTTCCGCAATGATTAATTTATCTTGACGTTGTTGGCTACCCATTTTATTCGCGGTTGCTTGGCTAAACGCCTCTGAACCTTGATGAGAATAAACCGCGGCCAAATAATAACGGATGCCACCAATAGTCAAAAAAGCCACAAAAGCAAAAACCAAAACTGAAATAAAAGAAACAATCAACGCGTATTTAGGCGATGCCTGAAAAGAGAAAGACGCTTCACGACTCTTTTGAGCAGCCGTACTCATTAGGGCCGTTGAAACAAATCCAGCCACTAACCAAAACAGAAAAATCAGACTAAAACTGGGAACTGCCAGCCAGAAAGCCGCGCTAAGACCAATAAAACATGACAATAGCGCCACCAACATTGTCATTTGGCTGGCCCGAGTATCTCTAACGGGATCCATCGCCCCATTAGTAATTTTTAATTTTGGCAATCGTAATAAAATGAAAAATCCAGAGACCGACAATAACAGAATAAAACCAGCCAAACTTGCTAATCCCAGCCAACCAGCAGCGTCAAGCACTTCCCAGAAATAACCGGTCGGTTGGTTAAACCGCCATTGCCACAAGATATTTTGATTAAATGATTCTGGCCGCCAATGAGAAAAAGCGTAGTTAAAAGTTACGGGGCCAGAACCCAAAACAAAATTTTTGACACTAGTTAATGTATCTTGTGTCGCGATAGTTCGCGACAACCCCGGACTCAAAGACACTTCTGCCGGCAAACCTAAATCAATCACGGTTGGCAAATTAATAAAATATGAAATTGAAGACAGCATAAACACCAAAACAAGAAGCCACATCCAAGTAAAGCCAATATTCAAATAATTATAGAAGGCAAGCGCCAAAACGATAAATACGAATGAACTAATGACCAACACCAACCAAACCATTTTAAAATTAATGGCTTGCAACAAAACCAATGACGCTAAAATGAATACCAATAAAAATGCTGGCGCCACTTTTTCGCGCAAAATTTGAGATTTTCGATTGTCGGTTTTTGCCCCGTTTAGAGATTTATCTCTAACGGGGTTTGACTCTTTAATTAGAAATGTACCAATGGCTAAAATAACCGTAAGCCCGATAAATAGAGCAAAATTAGAAACAGAACCAATCGTGTTGAATGATTTTGCTTGAATTGCCAGCCATGGCCAAAGCGATTTGCCAAAAATATTTAAGCCAAAAAAGATTAAACTGACAAAACTTGAAAGTGCCAAGGTTGTAATCAACGCCCTGATCTGCCGGCCGGTTTTAATATAATTAATCAATAAAAAGTAAAACATTACTAAAAAAACTAAACCAAACCAAGATAACCCTGAGCCGCCTTGGAAAGCGCCCAAAAAGCTTAACGATCTATTCTGCGACATCATACTGGCTAAGGTATAGACCAACAAGAATGCGGGCGCCAACAAGCATAGTGGGACATAATTTAGTTTTAAATTTTTGTTTTTTAACCCTTGCGCAAACCACAAAACTACGGCGACAGCGGTTAAGGCGATAAATAATACCTCCTTGTTTAAATCCAGCATATTGCTGGTAAAAGGCAAGAAAAATAACGGGACTAAAAACACTTCCAAACAAATAATGCCGAAAATTATTTTTTGAATATTCATTTTATTGCTCCTTTACCAAACTGCTTGACCTCTGCCAAATCCCACACTTTGAGAGCTGGCCAAAACGGCTTGGTGATTTTAATTTATTTATTAGTTAACGAGTTAATTATTTTTAAAAATAGTTGATAGAAAATAAAGAGTTGGAAAATAGTTAATAGAAAATGGAAAATGGTAATAGAAACTGGATATTAGGAAATAGAAAAAGATAAAT
Source organism: Parcubacteria group bacterium CG1_02_40_25 (assembly GCA_001872305.1). GTDB lineage: Bacteria > Patescibacteriota > Minisyncoccia > Portnoybacterales > CG1-02-40-25 > CG1-02-40-25. The sequence goes on from MNWF01000007.1 coordinate 11,408, forward strand.
TTCCATTTTCTATTCTCCATAACTAATTTCTAACCTACCTTAATTCTTTTCTTACAGATAACAAAAGGACGGACATTTCGTTATTTCATGAAGCATGATTCATGATTCAGAATTTTTTTCTTGAATCTTGAATCATATTTCTTGAATCGTGGTGTTAATTATTCTAAACAATGACCAAGTCCAACTATTTTTCTTCAAAAAAACTCGTTAAATTCTCCGATGTAATCACAGAAAATTGGGACTTAGGATAATTAGCGACCCAATCTTTGGGGGGCTTAACTTCTTTTTCTCCCCATTTAATCTCATAAGCATATAAGTTATCATCTTTTTCCTCAATGAAATCAATTTCTTTTTGGTCGTAAGTACGCCAGAAATAAAAATTGGCGAATTTGTCAGTGTTGTTGCTTTGTTTTATCTTTTCCATTAAAAAAAAGTTTTCCAGCATCGCTCCTTTATCATTTCTTAAATTCAAGGGATTAAAATTACGGATTAAAACGTTGCGCAAGCCCAAATCCCAAAAATAATACTTTGAGGTTTTGTAAATTTCTTTTCTTAAATTGCGGCTAAAACCGCGCAGATTAAAAATCACAAACATCTTTTCTAAAATATCCAAGTATTTTTCTACCGCCTGTTTAGATAAAGCCAAATGGCTGGCTAATTCAGCGATAGAAACTTCCGAGCCAATTTGCAAAGCCAATAAAGAAAGCAAATCAATAACTTTTTTGGGCTTTCTAACTGAAGCAAAAGAAAGAATATCTTTATAAAGATAAGAATTAACTAAATCGTCAAGATATTTTTGTTTGTCTTGGCTGCCTTCGGTGGTCAAAACCTTAGGATACATTCCAAAAAGCAAAAAATCCTCTAAGCGATTTTGCAAAGAAAGATCTGGCAAGTTGGGCATAATTTCACCTAAGGCGATTGGATATAAATAAAAAATAGTAGCTCTACCGGTTAATGGCTCGTTGACTTTGCCGGCTATTTCAAAAGAAGAAGAGCCAGAAGCAATAATTTTTATGCCTAAGCTGTCAAACAATAATTTTAGGGTTAAGCCAATATTAGAAATTCTTTGGGCTTCGTCAATAATTAAAAACTTTTTAGAGCCAATAATTTTTTTTAACGAATCAAGATTAGCTACACTTAAGGCCTCTTGAGTTCTTAAATCATCGCCATTCAAAAAAGCGACTTCTTGCTCGTTAACCTTTGATAAAATTAAATTTAGCAAAGTAGTTTTTCCTGCTTGTCTTGGCCCATAAAGCAAAATTATCTTTGGCTCTTTGTCTAAGATTTTTTCTATATTTTCCGCTATTTTTCGCTCTATTATCATAATTGAACAAACATTACCTTACTCTATTTTATAAAATATGGTAAATTATGTCAAGTTTTAATCAACTTTGACCCTAAAGCTCACCGTTCCCGAGCCACCGCTGGCCACACTGGCGATAGTCCAAGTCAAAGTCGCGCCACTCAATGTTCCGCTGTTACTGGCAGACCCTGCTACATAGGTAGTGCCTGTCGGAATAGAGTCGGTGATAACTACATCCGTAGCCCCTCCAGTTCCAGTATTGTTGTAGGTTATGACATAAGTGATTTCCTCGCCTTGGCTGGCTTGAGTTTTGTCAACTGTCTTGGTTAGGGTAATGTT
>MNWF01000039.1 GCA_001872305.1 Parcubacteria group bacterium CG1_02_40_25
AGGGATAGCAACCTTCAAGACAAGAAGGTTGCTGCCAAAGAAATCTTTGGCTCGAACCTGCGCTTGGCGAGCCGCGCTCTGCGCGGCGAGCCAGTGTTTCCATACCTTTCCGCGCTTCGCGCGGCTGAATCAATCGGCAAAATTCCTGAAAGTTTAATTCTGGTGCCCGAGGTGGGACTCGAACCCACATCCCTTGCGGGACACGATTTTAAGTCGTGCGCGTAAACCAATTCCGCCACCCGGGCAAAAAATAAAGAGGCCACGACCGGATTTGCGCCGGTGTAAACGGTTTTGCAGACCGCTGCGTAGCTACTCCGCCACGTGGCCGTAAATAAATATTAGAGGATTTTGGGGGATTAGTCAAATGGATTATTTCGTCTGTTTAATCAGTTTTTCAATTTTATCTTGTTTTTCTAAAGAGCGATCTAAAATAAAGATCATTTTAGGTACAGGACGAATTTGTAGGTAGTGATTAATTATCTGTTGTAAATGATAAATCTGATGATTAAGTCGTAGAAAAATATTTTCAGCTTGAGCATTAGGGAAAATAGAGATGGGCACCTTGGCTTCTTTTAAATCTTCAGTTACGACAACGTCGCCAACCGTGATTAGGATTTCTGGTTTTAAGTCAACTTCTTCGTTGATTGCTTGGCTGATTTGGCGTTTAACAATTTCGGCAATTTTTTTGAGACGAATTTGGTTAGCCATAAGTATTAAAGTTCTCGTTTTTTCCTAATTTCTTGATAAGCTTCAATTTTATCGCCCTTAGTAACATTATTGAATCCCTCAAGAAAAATACCAGCATTTTTATCTTTTTCTAATTCTTTAACTTTCTTTTTTTCAAATTGGAGTTCTTTAATTCGTCCTTGGCCGATAATTTCATCATTGCGCCAAATCTTAATCTTTATGCCTTGTAAAAATTTACCTTGAATAATTTTAGCGCCAAAGATAATGGCATTTTTTTCTTGTTTAAATATAGCAATGACACGGCCTTGGCCTAAAATTTCTTCTTTAATTTCTGGGGAAAGTAATTGACCCATGCCTTTTCTGATAACTTCTACTAACTCATAAATTACTTGGAATGTTTTGATCCAAATTTTCTGGTGGTTAGCGAGCGCTTGGGCTGGTGGGTCGGTTTTTACCCGAAAGCCAATTATGTGAGCGCCAGTAGCCATGGCCAACTTAACGTCAGATTCATTAATGTCGCCCACCAGAACGCGCAAGATGTTAAGATTGATTTCTTGTTGGGGGATGTTGTTTAAACAAGCTTCAATCGCTTCTTGAGAACCAGCTACATCCACTTTAAGAATTAGATTAAATGTTTGGTCCGAGGCAATCGGCTGGGCGCTATCTTCAGTGTTCAGATTAATTTTTTGAGTGATTTTAGGAATGGCTTGATATTGTTGAGTTATTTGACGCGCCTCGGCTATTGTTTTGACTTTTTTAAGATTAGATCCGATTGCGGGCACGTTTTCAAGACCCGTTATGATGACTGGTTGCGCGGCCGCTAACTTAATAGATTTTAAGTTAGTATCTTCCATGGTTTTTATTTTGCCGTATGTGTTGCCAGCTATAATAATATCGTTAGAACGCAATGTCCCATTGTTGATCAAGGCGGTGATAGTGGGTCCGCGTCGCGGATCAAGATGGGCCTCAATGATGATTCCTTGACCGGGCAAACTGGGGTCATAAGTCAAATCCTCTATTTCAGTAATTAAATTAACCATTTCCAGTAAACTGTCAACCCCCTGTCCATTCTTGGCGGAGATTTCAACAAGTGGCACTTGTCCGCCAAACTCTTCTAATGCTACTTGGCAATCAGAGAGCTCTTTTTTGGTTTTTTGGGGGAATGTGCCGGGTACGTCTATTTTATTTAAGGCAACAATAAAGGGGATATTTGCTTCTCTGATTGCCTTGAGTGCTTCTTTGGTTTGCGGCTTTACGCCTTGATCGCAGGCGACAATTAAAATAGCGATATCGGCAACCTTGGCCCCGCGTGTTCTCATGGCGGAAAATGCTTCGTGGCCCGGAGTGTCAATAAAATTAATAATTTTATCTTGATGTTTGATTTGATAAGCGCCGATGTGTTGAGTAATCCCGCCAGACTCAGTGCTGGCCACATTGGATTGACGGATAAAATCAAGCAAAGAAGTTTTGCCAGAGTCGACATGGCCAAGAATGACCACGGTTGGTGGTTTAGGGATTAGTGTCTTATTTTTTAACGATTTTTTGAGCATTTTGATAGTCGTTAGGTATCAAGTTTCAAGCGGGGGAAACTTGATAAACTTGCGTCCTGTATACTTGCTACTTTATTATACCGATATCGCTTTCGTAATCGCTTTTATTTCTTCTGCTGACAATGGATATTGTGATTTGCCTCGCAAAATGGGTTTGGCGTAGATTCGACAGCCACTCTGGGCGTATAAGCTTGACATGACTAAACCAGTATGCTCTTGATTTAAAAAAGCGATACTAAAAGATTGGTCAGAGCCAACTTTGTCAAAGGGATTAAATCTAATTAAGGCGACCTTATGAATGCTGGCGCCGGCAATTTTGGCGTTTCTTTGGCTAAAATCAGCGAGATCGCCCAATGCGCGTTGGCACTGTTGGCATTGACTAAGCTGTTCGGTCAGTGCCTGTTCTATATTTCGTGCTTGGCTACCATGGGAAAATAAAATCAAGCGTTTTTTGTAATGGTTAAAACGGATTTGTAAAATAAAAATCCAGATTAGGCCGAGAGTCGAGGCTCCCCCTATGATTAGATTTGTTGGGCTGGTAAACATTGGTCGTTCATTTTTTAACCGCGGCCGAAATTATCTTATCTAATAATTGGCTAAAATTGATGCCAGCGGCCAAGGCGGCTTGTGGGAGTAGGCTTGTTTTAGTCATTCCGGGCAAAGTATTTAATTCTAGCGTATATAATCGGTTTTTAGCGTCAAGAATAAAATCTGTTCGTGATAGGCCGTGACATCCTAAAATATTATGACAGCGCAGGGCTGCTTCTTGAGTTTTTTCTATAAGATTAGTTGGGAGGTTGGCAGGAGTGATTTCTTGGCTAAAACCGGCTTCATACTTAGCTTGATAGTGAAAAAATGATCCGGCAGGCGGAATAATTTCTGTTGGTGGCAAGGCAATTACTTGAGGCTCGTGTCCCAAGACAGCGCAGGTTAATTCGCGGCCATTAATGTATTCTTGAATCAGAATGTGCTGCGAAGTATCAAAAGCGGCATTGATGCCCTGGTAAAGCGTTGTTAGATTATTAGCCAAAGAAACTCCCAAACTCGAACCGCGATTAGCGGGCTTAACAATTAAGGGATATTTAAAGTTTTTGCTGATTCGCCGTAGAATTTTTTCTTTGTGATCCGGCCACTGTTCGGTTTCAATAACGACAAAGTTGGGGACTAGTAAATTATGTTGACGGAAAATAATCAATGATTTTGGTTTATCCATGCCTAGGGCGCTGGCTAAGCTACCAGAGCCAGTATAGTTTAATCGAGCCGTTTCTATCAATCTTTGGATAGTGCCGTCTTCTCCATATTCACCATGTAGGGCCAAAAAGACAACATTAGGCTGTTTTTCTTTTAAATAAGTAATTGCTTGGGGCTTGGAAAATGATATAAAATTGAGTGCTTGGGTTGTTTGTTGGGCCATTTGGTCATTAATGTTTTCCCCGTTGAGATATTCTGGCGCGAATAACCATCGTCCTTGGCGATTTATGATTATGGGTAAAATATTATAGCGATTAGGATCTAGGCCAGTTAAGATATTAGCCCCAGAGTTAAGCGAAACTTGATGTTCAATTGACGGACCGCCCATAATGACGGCAATATTTAATTTGGTAGACATAAAAAACCGAGATTTAAGATTTAAGAATTAAGATTTTTTTGTATAACCAATAAGAGTAGACGATACAAATTAGGGCACTAACAATAGCTGACCCTAGCACCATGAAAAAGGCAATTTTAGTCCAAAAAATAGCAACGAAAGATAGAACACCACAAATTCTAAACAGAATACCGCCTAGGTGGTGGGTTTTTTGCCAAACAGTTTCATTGCTTAATGTCCAAGGCGTGCGAATACCAACGCTCCAATTGGGCTGGGCATTGGATACAAGAATACCAGCATAATAGAACAAAATACCTATAGCCGGAGTCAGGAAACGGATTATATTAAAATGATAGCCTAAATTCCAAAAAATCGTTAGTAGATAGATGAATAATAGAAAAAGAAATAAAAGAATAATAAAACCATTAAAGTATTTACGGAATTTTTGGATATTTTCTTTTTTAGGGTCAATTCTTGGAATAATCAAAAAAAGTATCCATAAAACAGCACTAATTGTTGGCGGGAAGAATATTCCCCATGATTTGGTCATATAACCGTCAACTTGGCCTTGGATATTCCAGTGAGAGGCGATTTTGTCAGGTAGTTGGGGGTAAAAAATAGCGACAAGTATAAAACTTGTAATCATAATTAACCCAGTAATAATTTCACTTTTACGAATAGACATATTTTTTCCGTTTAATGATAAAAATAATGATGAGGCCGATAATTATGACCAATACTGTGATATCTAAAAATTTGGTATAGTTCTCTATAATTAACCAATTTTGTTTAAGATAGAAGCCAAGTCCAGCTAAAAAAGTATTCCAGATAACGCCGCCTAGGATAGTGTAGATAGAGAATTTGGGAAGATTCATCTTAGACAATCCAGCAGGTAGGGAAATTAAATGGCGGATCACAGGAATGAAGCGGCTAATAAAAATTGTTTTTTCGCCGTGTTTCTGAAAAAACTTTTCGGTTTTGACAAGTTCTTCGGAACGTATTAAAAAATATCGGCCGTATCTTTCTAAAAATGGTTGGCCGCCATAACGGCCAACGGCGTAAGAGAGTAATGAACCGCAAATTGTGCCTAGGGTGCTAAAAATGATTGCGCCTGCCAAGGAAAAGGTTTTTTGATTGACTAAAAAACCCACAAATGGCATTACGGATTCGCTAGGAACGGGCAAGGCCGTACTTTCAAGGAACATTAAAATAAAAACAGCTAAGTAGCCGCCAGCACCAATGAATTCGGTAACGTGTTGAATGATAATTTCTATCATGAGTATGAAATTGCTACTATGTTGAGCTGTTTTATTATATACGATTTAAGGGGAATTGTAAATCGGGGTGATGAAGCCCGTTAAGAATTATTTATTTTCTGTTTTTTCTGAAACTTTTTTTAAACTGTAGAAGGTTTTTGATGGATAGTTGTAGGAAGGATTTTTGATTAACACTCGTTTGATATTCGGATTTATGCTTTTAAGAAATTCTATGGCTTTTTCTCCGATGCGATCGATGCGTTGTTCGGTGGTAAATAATTTTTTTTCTTCGGGCGTGAATAATTCTTCCGAGGTAAAAATATTTGCGTTTAAATTTCCCGGACCAAAACGTATTTCTCCTTCGTTTTTCAAAACTCGCTCTGCTTCTTTTAGCATCTTGGCTACATCTTTTTTTTCTGGCGTATTTGTAACCGGTCCTGCGTGAGAAATTATCAAATCAAAAACTCCATCTTGAAACGGGAGTTGTTCCGCGCTTGCTTTGACATATAAGGTGCTAGGCAGTTTTGCGTTTCGTTCTGTCCACATTTCTGGATTTTTGTCGAGCGAGATAACTTTTACCCCTTTCTTTTTTGCTGTTTCGGTAATTATCGCTGGACCAGCACCGATATCAAGTGTTAATTTTTCTTTTAAATAATCCCAACTTAACCCTAAATCATTAAGGTCATCCATTGCTTCTTTTTCTATGTCTGTCTCTTGGTTTTCTGGGGTGTGCAGGTTTCCCCTTGGAACCATGTTTTCTATTGGAGATAGTTTTTCAAATGGCATAAGACAATAAAATTATTTTTGTTGTTTTTTCCCCTTTGGCGATTTCCGTCGTAGTTCCAGTATTGAAATCCGTTTATCAAAAATGTTTTTTCACAAAAGCTCTGCCCGAGCTATATTTTAAATACTTTTCAAAATTAAAAGTCTTATATTTGTCGCTAAAAGCAATATAATTAACAAGATTAATTGGTAATCTTTTTTTTGTCGCGGGGACTTGGCCTTTTTTATGTCTTTCTATCCTTTCCTGCAGATCACTACTACAATCTACGTATGGTTTACTATCTTTACAAAGTAAAATATAAACATAATACATGAATTGGCGAAGCTCTCCTTCGTGGCGAGCGAAGGCGGAGAGGGCGAGATTCGAACTCGCGATGGCCTTGCGGCCATAACGGTTTTCGAAACCGTCCTATTCAACCGCTCTAGCACCTCTCCTGGTGGACCCGGATGGGATCGAACCATCGACCCTGCGATTATAAGTCGCATGCTCTACCACTGAGCTACGGGTCCCTCGCACGGTAATAAACCCTTTCTAGAGGATGGGACAGTCTCTATGGGCCGTAGAAAATTATTCGGCTATTATTTTTTGAAACTCTTCTTTTTCTATGGTTTCTTTTTTAATAAGTAGATTAGCGATTTGGTTAAGTTTTTGGCGTTTATCTTGGAGAATCTTTTTGGCGGTCGCGGCCGCGTCGCTAATAAATCTTTTGACCTCTTCGTCAATCAATTTAGCAGTTTGATCTGAATAATTACGTTCTTCGTGCAGATCTTTGCCTAAAAATACTAATTCTTCGTGATCGCCATAAGTTAGGGGTCCTAATCTATCGCTCATACCGTACCGGGTAACTAAACGACGCGCCAAGCCAGTTGCTTCTTTAATGTCGTTTGTCCCGCCAGTCGTGAGGGTGTTAAAAATCATTTCTTCAGCTTGGCGGCCGGCCAGTAAAGTAGCTAAATCAGACAAAAATTCGGTTTTGGTGTGCAGGTATTTATCACTATCGGGCATTTTTAAGGTGTAGCCTGCGGCCATACCGCGGCTAACAATAGAAATTTTTTGCACAGGATCGCTTTCGGGCAGATTGCTGGCAACTAAAGCGTGAGCCGCTTCGTGATAGGCGGTGATTTCTTTTTCTGGTTTTGACAAAATATGGCTTTTGCGTTCTGGCCCCAACATTACCTTTTCAATGGACTCGCGAAGCTCTTTTTGACCAATAGTTTTGCGATTATGTTTGACAGCCAAAATAGCCGCTTCATTAATTAAATTTGCTAAGTCAGCCCCAGAAAAGCCAACGGTGCGGTGAGCGATATCAGTCACATCAACATTACGGCTCATGGGTTTTTTGCGGATATGAATTTTTAAAATAGCTTCACGATCTTCAATGTCTGGTTTATCTAAAACTGCTTGACGATCAAATCGCCCGGGGCGTAAGAGTGCTGGATCTAAAACATCAGGCCGGTTAGTCGCGGCTAAAACAATAACAGCGCTTTTAGGTTCAAAGCCGTCCATTTCTACTAAAATTTGATTTAATGTTTGCTCGCGTTCGTCATGCCCGCCGCCAAGACCAGCTCCGCGATGGCGGCCAATAGCGTCTAGCTCGTCAATAAATAAAATTGACGGCGCGTTTTTTCTGGCTGTTTGAAAAGCATGGCGCACTCGCGAGGCGCCAACGCCAACGAACATTTCCACGAATTCCGAGCCAGAAATATAAAAAAAGGGGACACCTGCTTCGCCAGCGATGGCTTTAGCAAGCAGGGTTTTACCAACCCCGGCTGGTCCGGTTAGTAAAATTCCACGCGGAATGAGGGCGCCCAAAGCGTTAAATTTTTCTGGTTTTTTTAAAAAATCAACAACTTCTTTTAGTTCTTCTTTGGCTTCTCGAAGTCCAGCCACATCGTCAAAAGTAGTTCTATTTTTGGTATCCTTGGGGTCTTGCATTTTAATTTTTGACTGGCCAAAAGAAAATGCTTCCATTGGCCCTTTTTTATTAAAACGAGTCAGCCCCCAAAGGATTAGACCGATTAGAATAAAGGGCAGGGCTAAAGGCACGATATAGCTTAACCAAACGCCCCATTGTTTCGGCTCCTCGATATCAAAATTAATTGTTTGAATTTTATTGGGGTCGGCACCGTATTTTTCTAATAATTCTGCCAAACTAATTCCCGATTCTTTAATGGCTTTAGCCTGTGCTCGATCATTTTTAAAATCTATTTTTAATTCATCGCCGTTAATAGTGATTTTTTTAATATTTTCTTGATTAACTTGGCCAACCAAATCAGATAAAGTAATTGTTTCAGGGCCTTTTTTGGGGTTGGTAAATAAAGTAAAAATTCCTGAGATAATCAGGAAAATAATGAAAGCGAGAAAGATTGTTCGAATTAGATTACTTGACATTGTAATAAGCGCAAAACATAAAAGGCAAAGTGAAAAGCCTTAAAGTTAAAGCGTAAAACGACGGTGAAATGGTCGCTGGATGGTTGTCATGCTGAATTCATTTCAACATCCACGATGTTAATATTGGATTTTCGGAGTAGCCCTGAGAATGATAGATAAAAAACTGGATCCTGAAACAAGTTCAGGATGACGACTCTGTATCCATTTCGGCGAATAGTATTAGTTAAATAATTCCTAACGCTAACCGATGCGCCTTAGTATCCACTGACATTATTTTGAATTCTTTTTCTTGGCCAAGATACAAAACTTCCTGGATGGCTTGTTGGCGTTGTGAAAACTCTGACATTGGCACAATGGCTTGAATGTTGCCTGTCAAGACCACAAAAGCGCCATAGCGATTAATACTATTGACTTTGCCCTTAACTTTTTGACCGGTTTGGTACAGGCCTTCAATCGCCTGCCATGGGTCTGGTTTTAGGGCCTTAAGAGATAAAGATACGCGATCGTTATTGATATCCACGATTTTAGCCTGGATAACTTGACCGACTTTTAGAAGCTGACCCGGGTCAGATACAGGTAGCCAATCCATTTCGGAAACATGAATTAATCCTTCGATGTTTTGTTCTTCGTTTGGCAGTTTGTCAGTTTTAAATTGGATGAAAGCGCCAAAGGCGGCTAAGTTAGTAATCGTGCCCTCAACGGTCTCGCCTACTTGATAATTCGTTAAAACCTTTTTTATTTTATCTTGTTCTAATGCTTTTTCAGAAACAATTAATTTTTGTTCTTGAGGGTCAACGTCAATTATTTTAATTTTTAATTTTTTGTTAACTAAAATTTGTAATTGTCGCATAATCTCATTCTTATCGCCATTGGCGACTTTGGGGTAATGTTCTTGGTTTAATTGCGAAGCAGGCATAAAACCCTGTACTTTATTGATCTCCATTAGCAGGCCGCCACGATTGGCTTTTAAAACAATAGCGTCAAGAATGTCGCCATTTTTCATATATTGAATCAATTTATCCCAATTTGATTCCTTGTCCGCGGCCATTAAAGAAACTTCAATAAACCCTTTCTCATTTTCTGGAGCAATCACTTTAACTAAGGCCTCGTCATTGACTTTTAAGTTGCGAAAACTTTCCGGGTTTTCCTGAATTTCACGACCTAAAATTGTAGCAATACCGATTGGGCCCAAATCAATCAAGATAGCTGATTTGCCGATTTTAAGCACGTGGCCAGTCAAGGATTGGCCGGCTTGGGGCATTTGCGGACCCTGGCTAATTAGGCCTTCAATTTTTTTGTCGTTGTTTTTGCCGGCAATGCCAGTCATAATATTTGTGTCTTGAGTTAATGTTGTTGTTGATGTTGTCATAGATTGGAGAATAACATAATAGAACGTAGAAGTCAAAAGTTAAATGAGATTATTGCAAAATTGTCATCCTGAATACATGTCGTGGACAGTCCCTTCGGTTTATTTCAGGATCCAGTATTAACGCCGTGGATGCTGAAACGAGTTCAGCATGACAACGGTTCTGCGTTTTTCGTTTTGGTTAGTGCGGACGGGGGGAGTTGTCCAGTCATTCGACCGGGCACCCAGTCGCATGGCTGGGTGAACCCGTTTTTGTGCCCCCGACAGGATTCGAACCTGTAACCCAAATGGGATAGCGTTCTAAGCGCTACGCGTATGCCAAATTCCGCCACGGGGGCAAATTCTGCCAGTTTCGCCATGTCCGCGCGATCAGATGTCAGACGTCAGATTTCGGATGTCAGACGTCATTGTGATGACATACTAATCTTACTTTGTTTTTCCGCAAAAATCAACCCCGTAGAGCCATGCCCAAACACCTTTTTTGTCGATGGTTACTAACAAAACAGAGGCAAACACTAAAAGAGGCAAAAATAGGCGTTGAGGGTTGACTTTTTCGCTAAAGTATGCTATGGTTGGGCTAACAAAGAAGCGAATTTTCTGATAAGTTTTTTATCGGTTGGACGATATGGGTGTTGAGGGTAGGCCTTTAACAATATATGAAGGAGAAAATATTATGGCAGGGTTGATTATCCGTTGGGTTTTAGCTTTTATCTTTTTAGTCGGCGGTCTTATTGGTACTTATCTTTGGATGATTTGGAGGCAGGAAAGATATTGTATTTATGCTTATGCCTTGAGAGGTACAGGACGACGTGTTCAGACGCAACGCGCAGGAGATTGTATTAATTGTTTAGAACCGATAGACCCTAATCAAGAACGATGTGTAAATTGCGGCACGGCTAATCAAGCATCGCATTTGTTGGACTGGCTGTTGGGCACAATTGCTTTAGCGGCCTTAAGTTTGACAATGTTTGGCTTATTGATTTGGTGGCCAAAGTTTTTTTGGCCTATGGCCATAATCAGTATCGCGGCTGGATATGTACGCTATCTTGATGGTCACTGGCACGGTATTAGATCAATATTCATGCGAGGCATTGTCGTTTTCGCGGCACTTTTGGCGGGGACAATTACTTGGTTTGTTTGGTTGAAATAAAAGGAGAAAAATAAAATGGTAGATGGAGAACGTAAGGGGAGAGGTCTTTTGGAGCTCTTGCAAACAGCGGGGCTAATTGTTATAGGCGCTCGTGAGATTGGGCAGGCCGGTTCTGGTATAAGGATGCCAGATGCTTTACAGGGCATCTTCAAAACCGTCAGTGTTGCGATGAGTGGGTTCAAACAAATTAAAGGTCAAATCGGTACGGGTCGTTTTGGTTGGGGGCTAAATGATGAGAGCAATTATCTGAAAGTTAGGGCGGGTTTAGTCCAAAAACAACCAGACGGTCAACAATCGGCTCAGGCCATTGATAAGTGGGTGACGTCTTTGAGTCCGTCAGCGCGATCTAAGCTTGTTAGGGTGATATCTGATGAATTTGCGGATAGATTATTGATTGACATTTCAGCTGATTTAACTCCATTACAACCAACGCCACAAGCGTCTTCACAACAAACAGGAGCTCAACCAGCAACACAACAGCAGGCTCCGCAACAACGCCAAACGCAAATGACTAGGCCAATAACTTTAGATGAAATTGATAAATCTTTTTTACAGGCGATAGAGTTTGCTGTTGGTGTTCTGGAGCAATTTGCTTTACTGCCGGATGACGAAGCGCGTAACCGTGCTTTAGAAGCCGCGCATTTAAAGCGGCCAGAATTGCATTTAGTTGAAGATGAGTTTGGCGAAGAAATGTTAGAACGTGCTAAGCAGTTTAGTAACAGCGCCTGGGCGAAAGTTAAGCGCCATAAATAGATGAGGAGGACGAATTATGGATTTGATTTTAGAGGCTTTGCAAAGGGTTGAGCGTCGCGTTGAGGCGCTGTTGCGGTTTTTGTGGGGTATTATCGGTGAGGCAGTGGCATGGAATCAAGATGAGCACGCTTTGCCACAACGATTGATAAGAATCGGTCAAATTACGCTGGCTATAATGGTTTTTTTATTGGTGCTATGTGCCGGCGGGTTTGTGATTAATAACTTGTTGTTAAAAGTTATTCCGGCATCGTTGATTGCGATGGTCTTCTATATAATGATCACCATTTTTCAGTGGGTGCCACGCCGTTTTGCTAAGGAGCAAGATAATAACAATATGCCGTGGGCTGCTTGGCAAGCAATGAATAAAGAGGATCGCGAAGAATGGAAACAAGAATATTCTCGCGATTACGCTTTATCAGCGGCAGTACGCGGAATTAATGGTTGGTTGTTTTGGATCGTCGGCATCTTGGATTTATTTATTCTTGTTGAGCCATGGCGATCCACTAATCAATTATTAGTCTTTGGTTTTCTGTTTCTGTTTTGGTCCATTAATCACTTCTTTAGATTTTTGGGCACATTGCGAGTTGTTATTAAGGGAATTTTCGCGGTTATTCTGATTTTTTTATTTCTGGTTCGTTTTGGCATGGAAACCAATAATGAATTGGCTTTACGGATTTCTTCTGGAATGGGCTTGGCGCAAAGCAAGAGCCAGATTAAAAGAGTGGCGCAAGATGTGATTACTAAAGAAAATCGCGAAGAGGCCGGTTTAATACCTCAACAAATGTTATACGAAGTTGTTGAGGGGGCGGTCTTGGTAGATCGCGAGGGCAATGTGAAAACTGTGGCGCGTAATAATTTACGTGTTTGGGTGCCGCAAGAGCCATTAATAATCGATGGTAAGCTGATTCAGCCAAAATACGTGCTCGGGGTTTATAAGCGGGCGTATTTGCCGAATCCCGGTCCGTCCGTTGATCGGCCACTGTTCAAGCCATATGAAACTTTAGAGGTTTGGGTTAACGCGATGGATTTGTCGCGGCAAGTGCAGTTAAGACCAGAGCCACAGATCAAAAAGTCAGAAACCGATAAGGCGAATAATCGAAGCCAATCAAGCGCAAGAGGAATTTTGGCAGCTGGCAACAAAATTCGTTGGGGAGCATTTTTGGCAGTCGTTGTCGTAATGATTTTTGGCTATTGGGCGGCTGGCAAGTGGTTGGCGCCTAAGCATAAAACTTTGGCGTCGGTTTGCCATGGGTTGGCGATTATTCTTATCGCGTTGGCTGCTTGGAGTTATATCATCGGCCCTTTTGGCCAAGCGGCTTTGGCTGGTGAGTCGTCAAGACAAAAATCACCAACGCCGTCAGCTAAATTGATTGG
>MNWF01000042.1 GCA_001872305.1 Parcubacteria group bacterium CG1_02_40_25
AAAAAAGTTGCCAATCGTGGCCCACTCATCGCCTAATGCCCTGGCAATTTTAGGCCTCATTAAAACATTAAAAACTACCGCGTTGCAAAGAAGCGCGACTAAAAGAATTAAACTGATTGATTGGAGAGAGTGTTTTTTGTAAAAAGATGGCATTTGATTTTTTGATAATTATCAAAAAGAGCTTTGTCATTCCGGTCGCCGAGCCGGAATCCACGGCGTTAACGTGGATCCTGAAATGAATTCAGGATGACGACTACGGCGTCGGCTGGCCAGCCGTTGATAGCTCGTTTTGTAGTTTGTTAAAATCCACCCCAAACATCGGGGCGAGTTTTTGCGCCAGTCCATCCATTAAATTTGGCAACTGCTGGAATCTTTCTAAGGCGATCATGCTTTTTAAGGGGTCGTTTTCGGTATTTTGGATCGTTTTGATGACATTGCTATAAAGCATAAATAAGCCGATTTGTTCTTTGTGAATTTCTATCCACGCGTTAGGCGCGGGAATTTTTTTAAGGTCTTGAGTGATTTGATCGTTGACTTTGAGTAGTTTGTCTAATGGTTTGAAATCATTTTGGTCAATGGCTTCTTGAAGCATCTCAATATCAGACTTGTCAAAATCTTCAGCCATTTTTTGGTTACGGCTATTGAATGTTTGGTATACTTTGTTGATGTAGTCGTTGACACTTGTTTCAGAATTGTCTTGGCTAATAACGATGTCAGCGTCTGGAACTGTTGGCACGGGAAAAATTTGGGCGGGATCGCTATCTTGGGCAATCTTTTCTAAGGTATCCCAATCCTCCTCGTTTCTCAAAAAATCAGGATTATTAAGCAGTTGTCCGGCCAGATTTTGGGCCAAGCTGGAAGTGAGGTTTCCTTTAATATCTTTAAGTGCTTGGTTTTGGGTTTTGGCGCTTGAAGAAAAGATTTTAGCTGGTTGCCAAATAAAAGATGGGCCGTGCAACAAAAGCAAGGCAACAATTGTGCCAACGACAACAATAGCGCCTGAAAAGATAAGGTATTTTTTGCGGTTTTTAGCCATAGGTTTGCTTCTATTATACCACAAAAACAAAAAAATTGTGGACGGGTTATCCACAAAGCAAAATAAAAATACTGTCGTGTTGTCCTTCTGGCCGCCGCCTTGCCTTGCCGTAGCCCCGAGCTCGTCGGGGGGCGAAGGCAGGAGCCGGAATCCATGACGTGGATCCTGAAATGAACCGAAGGTACTGCGCGCCGCATGTATTCAGGATGAAAAAAAATAGATCCTCGGATCGAGTCCGAGGATGACGTAGCTATAAGTTTTTTGCCAGTTTTATCCACTCGGCCACCGCTAAATTTTCTGCCCTGGACTTTAGTGGTATGGCCAAAGTAGTAAATGCTTTTTCCAAGTCGTTTTTATTCATGTTAAGCCCATCAGCTAAATTACTGATTAGTATTTTACGAGGATGGCTAAAGCCGGCCCTGACTATTTTAAAAAATCGCTCTCGGTCTGTCGTTGCTCCGGTCTTCTCGTGGTGAGGCATGATTTTAATAATAGCTCCATCAACTTCGGGCATTGGCCAAAAGCATTTTTGGGAAACATAATTAATAATTTTAGGCGTAGCATAAAGTTGAACACTTACAGCCAACAAATTCATTCGGGGCGGTTTGGCGCAAATTCTTTGGCCAACTTGTTTTTGAATTAAAAAGACCATTAGCTCGGGCGGGTTTTCCGCTTCTAAAAATTGGCGAATAATCGGGGCGGTTAAGTAATATGGCAAATTGGCAATGACTTTGAATTGTAGGGAACAAAAATTTTTGTTCCCTACAATGGCACGAGCGTCGCCTTCAATAATTTCTAAATTTTCGACAGTTTTAAATTGTTCTTTTAAAACTGCCACCAAATTGCGGTCTTTTTCTTGGGCAATAATTTTAGCGCCAGTTGTGATTAATTCTTGGGTGAGAGCGCCAAGTCCGGGGCCAATTTCTAAAATGGTGTCGTTGGGGTTTATGTCAGCCGCGATGATCATTTGTTGAATTGGTTTTTGGTTAATTAAAAAATTTTGACCAAATTTTTTGGTTGGCTTAAGATTGCGATCTTTTAAGATTTGTTTTATTTGGGATTTGGAGAGCATATAGGTTGCTGTTCTCGTTAGTAGGGAACAAAAATTTTTGTTCCCTACGCTGTCTCTGATGATAATTGTGTAAGCTAAAAACTAACGTCAAAATCATCATCGTCGTCTAAGCGGTGCCAATCAACCAATTCAGCCGGTATGTCCGATAGAAATCTTGAGGGTAAATTAGCCAGCATACTGCCCCAAAGCAAGCGTTGGCGCACAAAAGTAAAATAGGCGCGCTTTTGAGCGCGAGTCAGGCCAACATAACACAAACGCCTTTCTTCTTCTAATTCTTCAGGATTAATTAAACTACGCGAATGTGGAAAAATGCCTTCTTCGCACCCGGTAATAAATACCACGGGAAACTCCAGCCCCTTTGCGCAATGCAAGGTCATCAGATGAACCGCGTCTTGGCCGCGGTCAATATTATCCGTATCGGACAACAAGCCAACTTCTTGTAAAAAATTATTAAGTCCTTCGGTGGGCGCTTGTTGGTCATGGCGCGAAGCCACGCCAATAAATTCTTGAATGTTTTCTAAGCGATTTTTGGCTTCTTGACTGCCATCATCAATATAATTTTTGTAATTTGTTTGCGTTAAAATCGTTTTAATAAGTTCGCTGACAACTAATTTTTGGCTTTGTTGGCGAAGCCCAGACATTAATGCTTGAAATTGATTCCAGCGATTTTGTTTAGCTTGGGGCCATTTTTTAAAAGCGTCTAATTGAAATCCGCGCAAGACCAATCCGCGAGGCGGCACATTGGCAATCCTTTGTATGCTGGCTAAATCATCGGGATTGTGAATTAGGCGTAAATAAGCCAGAAGGTCTTTAACTTCTTTGCGTTGGTAAAATTTAATACCGCCAATTATTTTATAAGGAATATTGTGATTTAAAAAGGCCTCTTCTAAGGCGCGCGACTGGGCGTTTGTCCGATAGAGTACCACAAAGTCCGATAGACGAAGTTCTCGTTTTTCCTCTCGTTGTGATAAAATTTCGTCAGCCACAAACTGGCCTTCTTGTTTTTGATCGGTCAATTGAACAGCTGTAATTTTTGGCCCCGCGGGATTTTCAGTCCAAAGATTTTTTTCTTTGCGTTGGTTATTTTGCTTGATAATTTCATTAGCCGCGGCTAAAATGTTTTGGCTGGAGCGATAATTTTGCTCCATTAAAATTATTTGGGTGTTGGGATAATCCTGCTCAAAATTTAAAATATTGCGAAAATCAGCGCCTCGCCAGCGATAAATTGATTGATCAATATCGCCCACAGCGCAAATATTATGGTTTTTTTGGGCTAAAAGATTAAGCAAGGTGTATTGGCTGTGATTGGTATCTTGGTATTCGTCAACCAAAATATATTGCCAGTAATTTTGGTAGCGCGCCAAAACTTCGGGTTTAAATTGGAAAAGTTTGACAGTTAAAAAGATAAGATCGTCAAAATCTAAGGAGTTGGCCATTTTAAGGCGCGCTTGATATGCCTGATAAATTTGGCTAATAGTTTCTTCAATATAATTTTTAGCTTTTTCACGAAATTGGTTGGGGTCCAAAAGTTCATCTTTGGCTGAAGATATGATTTCGCGGATCATCCCTGGTTTAAATTGTTGTTTGTCTAAATTGGCTTCTTTGGTAAGGTGTTTGATCAGGTCGTTTTGGTCGCTATCGTCATAAATCGTAAAGCTGGGCTTGTAGCCAAGGGCGCTAATTTCATGGCGCAAAATTCGGGCGCAAATGCTGTGGAAAGTGCCAATGTTTTGCCGCAGGGCGTTGATGCCTATCCTATCTTCTTGGGTGGCTCCCCCGCGAGGGTGTAGCGTGGCCATAGCCGAAATTAGCTTTATGACCCGTTGGCGCATTTCTTCGGCTGCTTTATTGGTAAAAGTTACGGCCAAGATGTTTTGTGGAGCAATGCCTTGTTCTATTAAATAGGCAATGCGGTAGGTTAAAACCTTAGTTTTTCCAGATCCGGCGCCAGCCACCACCAAAACCGGGCCATTGATGGCCTTAACTGCTTGTTGTTGCATTGGATTTAAGTCGGTTAAAAAGTTCATTGTTAACGGGGTAACGAGTTAACGGGTTGGCGAGTTAAGCGTTTAAAATTAACTCGTTAACTCGCAAACTCGTTAACCGAGTAACTGGAAAACCCGTTGTGTCTTTAATGCTTAATAGTATCATTATCTACCAAATTTTGCCATTCCACAAAGAAGGAGCATCGGGGGGCTGTGGATAAAATCCTTGACAAGTGGGGCCGACTCCTCTACCCTTAATACTGGTAATGAGTACCAACTTACAAAACCATAGGCCCAAAGTCGGCTTTTTTAGTCGGTTAGGATCTCATGGTGTTATATCATCTTGGTTCAGAAAGCTGTTCAGTATTATCAGAACCCGCAAGAAGGGCTTTGTGTTAGGGGCAGTTATTTTATTTGTCGGGGTTTTGGGCTTATTTTTAGGGATAAATAGGCATTTTTGGCAGGTAAAGGCATTAGCCCAGCCAGAGAGTAGGGAACAAAAATTTTTGTTCCCTACAGGTAATGAGGGGTTAATAGAAGAGAGCGCTGAAGAAGGATTAGCTAAGCCCAATTTAACGGTTTCAAGCTTGATTTATGGGTCTATGCCTGGAGTTTATCAGATCAAAAATCCGGATCCTTTTGGTGAAGATCAGTTTGATGAAATAGTGGAAGTGGCTATTTGTCAGCAAAGTTTTTTGGCGGCAAGCGCGTCGCCAATGGCTGTTGTCGCCCAGGAAAAACGAAATAAAATCGTAGAATATCAAATTAAGCCTGGAGATACGGTTTCTTCAATTGCCATGGAATTTGGCTTAGCACCCCAAAGTATTTTGTGGGCCAATAATCTTTCGCTGACTTCGGTGATTAAAGCGGATCAAAAATTAGTTATTTTACCGGTTGATGGCACGCAACATACGGTTGGTAATAATGAAACGGTGAGCGCGATTGCTAAAAAATACAAGGCCAAAGTTGATGATATTATTGTTTTTAATAGCTTGCCGGCGGATGGCCAGATAAAAAGTGGCCAGGAGCTGATTATCCCTGGGGGGATAATGCCGGCGGCTCCTGTTCGGACTCCGTTACCAAGTTCGCGTTCTTTGGCTATTGCTGTGTCTGGAGCAATTACGAAATTTGAAAATGGTTTAAAAAGCTACGCTTATCCTTTTGGCTATTGCACTTGGTACGTGGCGCAACGCCGCTATATTCCTTGGTCGGGTAACGCGATTTCTTGGTTGGACAATGCTAAAAAATACGGTTTTTCAACGGGCAAAACACCAGTGGCTGGCGCGATTATCGCGACTAAAGAATTGCCGGGCTCTGGCCACGTGGCTTACGTGGAATCAGTGTCGGCGGATGGCAAATGGATAACGATTTCAGAAATGAACGCGCCTTATTGGGGTAAAAAAACCGTGCGGACTTTGCCGACTAATTACAAGAATATCCGCGGATATATTTATTAACTATTGAAATTTGCTATTTGTGGCTTGATGTTTAGAGATGCTATTTTCTTGACTTGTTGTCTATTTATCAACATAATTAGACCTTTTCCCCATACTTATCCACAGAAATCGTGGATTTTTTGTTAAAAATGGTTGATTGCGAGCCCAAAATTAAAAGCCCCAGAATGATGTCTGCGGCTTTTTGTAAATTTAAGACGGTTAAAATAAACTCATTATAAACGAAAGACAATGTTTTTATCGGTGTCAAATTCTATTTGGAGTATCCCGATGTTTGGTTCTGCTCTTCGCCCTTAACGACTATTTTTATGGGCTGCCAATTTGACGCAGAGTAAACTTGTAAGTTTTTGACAACGGTGGCTTCGGAAATCTGCGCTATGTATTTGATCTTTGCCAATGCTTCATTGACGTCTGCGGCTTCAATGATTTTTATCACGGGAATTTTTTGATTTTCCTTCCCGCCAACATCGTTATTGTATTTCACGGGGAATACATTTGGTGGGACGCCGCGCACCTCGTTGCTTTCATCGCATTTGCCTCGTTTGGCCAGAATGGTGATTATATTATTAGCGCTTATTTCTGATCCTACGGATAATTCCATCACTTGAGCTGGCGGGGTGGTTTGATGTGAGTCGCCAGAAAACAGAGTTTCGCCATCGGAAAGATAGAAGCAATCTCTGTTTTCGCCAATATATTTGGCGATAAAGATATGTGTTTTGTCTTGGGAGACAGCCCAAGGTAGCAGTTCCATGTATTCTTGCAGAACAACGAATAGGGCTTGTTTGCGCCATTTTGGAGTCATGATTTCGGTTTCTTCTTTTGCGATCGCATGAAAAATCAACAAATATTCTTCTTGGGCGATGGCGGATTTGGCGCGGTCGGTTAGATACAGAGTATAATTTTTGAGCCATTTAAAGGGTTTTCCCTTGTTAATAGTTATGGGTCCTTTGCGGATTGAAATTGGAATTTTTTTGCCATTAATAAAAAACGCAGGTTCGTACAGATCATGGTATTTGGCTATTTTTGCGGCCTCTTCTAAAAAAAGAGGCAAAGCGCTTTCCGGGTCGGGAGCTTCTACGGAAATGGCTTCAATGTTATCACAAGCAATGTTGTATTTTGGCATCGTTATTCTCCTTTGTGAAAGAACCAGCGGTAACGAGGTTAATATATAGAAGCAAAATTCTACTTTCTAAATTTAGCAACAATATTGGCGGTTGTCAATGATTGACGTCGGCCACGAAAAGGATATAATAATAAGTGCAAAGTGAAAGGTGTAAAGTATAAAGTTGATTGTAGTTTATTGTCATTCTGAGGCCATAGGCCGAAGAATCTTTTCGTGAGATTCTTCACTGCGTTCAGGATGCCCCCGTTAGAAATAAAATTTCTAACGGGGAGGACGCCGGTCTAAAAACTAAAAACTAATTATGCTCCGCACGCTATCATCCGAATTAAATAAATATTTTGACCAGCCGGTCTTGCTGAAAGGCCGGGTGTATAATTTGCGTAAAATGGGCGCGATTAGTTTTTTGGTGCTTCAAGATCGGGCAGGTCTGGCGCAAGTTGTTTTTGAAAAACCCGTCGAAGTTAATATTGGCGCGATTATATATATAGAAGGTCAAGCCAAAAAAGAAGAGCGAGCGCCCGGTGGTGTGGAAGTGCGTGGCGAAAAGTTGACCGTGGCGGCTGATGTGGCTGGCGAAATGCCAATTGATTTGAGCAAAAAAGAATTAAATGTTGGTTTAAAAACTTTATTAGACAATCGACCAATTACTTTGCGCCACGAAAGCGTTAAAGCGATTTTTAAGATTTTCAGCACCGTGATTAGGGTTTATGGCGAAGCCATGCGCCAGCGCGATTTTATGGAAATTAAAACGCCTAAAATTTTGGGCGCGGCATCAGAAGGCGGAGCTAACTTTTTTCAAATTGACTATTTTGGCAAAAAGGCCTTTTTGGCCCAAAGCCCGCAATTTTACAAACAAATTACTTGCGGTGTGTTTGAGCGAGTTTTTGAAGTTGACCCGGTGTTTCGAGCGGAACCGCATTTTACCACGCGCCATGTTAATGAATATATTAGCTTAGACGCGGAAATGGGATTTATTGATGGTTACGATGATGTTTTGGCAATGCTTGGCCAAGTGGTATCCGCGATTTTTAAAGAAATTGCCGAAAATCACGAGGCGGAACTTAAAATTTATAACGCGGTTTGTCCAAAAGTGCCGGATAAAATCCCCCAAATAAAATTAGCAGACATAAAAAAGATTATTAAAGAAAAATATGGTTATCAAATACCAGCGGATACGGATATTGATCCAAAAGGCGAACGGTTGGCTGGTCAATACGCCAAAGAGGAATACGACTCGGATTTTATCGCTCTAACGCATTATCCAACAAATATGCGGCCATTCTATACGATGCCAGACGAAGATAATCCCGAAGAAACTAAAAGTTTTGATTTAATTTTTCGAGGCACAGAAATGGTGACAGGGAGTCAGCGCATTCACCAATACGATAAATTAGTGGCTAATATTAAAAAGTTTGGCCTTGACCCTAAAGATTTTTCGTTTTATTTGCAAGCGTTTAAATACGCGATGCCCCCGCACGGTGGTTGGGGTATGGGCTTGGAACGTATTGTCTATAAATTACTCGGTTTAAAAAGCATCAAGGAAGCGGTTTTGTTTCCGCGAGACGTCAAGCGATTGACGCCGTAATATCGGATGTCAGACGACAGATATCAGATGTCGGATTTTAGTAAAACGCATATCCGCGATCTGACATCTGAAATCTGAAATCCGAAATCTGATATTTCTGACTGGCTAAAAGTTTTCGGAACTTATTTTATTTATTTATATGTGCCCATAAGAGCATTCCAGATTTTAGTTTTGGGCAAAAAGGACTAGACGTTTTAAATTTAAGATTTTAAATTTTAGATTTGACGACGTCGTCATCCTGAATTTATTTTAGGATCCAGTAGTTGTCTATGGATTCAACGATAAATAAACAGCGAAAAAGTAGGTGGTTGGGTGTTGTTTTATTAATCACATCTATTATTTTTGCTGTCGGCGTATCAGCTTTTTTTAACTGGGATTTTGTTAGAGCAAAGGTGGCTGATTATTTTTATTACAGAGGAGTCCAATATTATCAGACGAGTGATTATAATCAGGCCGAGATTTATTTTGGGAAGTCTTTATCGGTTAATAATTCAGTCGCCAGTAACAAAAGGACATATGATAAATTATCCGATACCCTAGAAAGATTGGGCAGAATTAATGAAAGAGATAAGGTTAAACGGGTGTATTCGCAGATCGAAACAGCCGAGTTTCTTTGCAGGGCGCATGATATTGGTTGCAAGTCCGCCATGATGGCCCCACCCCCCAAGGATGGCCGCTTAGTGCCCATTTGGATTGTTTGTGGTATTGCGTTTTGCGTGATTTATTCTTTGTTCTTGCGTCAGCCGTTAACCTTACTTGGTTTATCGATAGCAACTTTTTTTATAGTGCTGGCCAATTTATTTGCTGGGTTAGGGTTTATGTCAAAAATGTACTCTTTCCAGTACGATCTATATTTTGCTTTGCATTTCGGTATTATTATTTTTTTATGTTTGCGCATTCTGGGTGCGGTGGGTGGCCCAGGCGTCGTATTAATAATAAGTTATTCTTTTCTTGTCGAAACTTTGCCTTTGCTTGTTTATTATATTATGTATAGGTATTAACTTATTGAATAAAGTATTTTAGATAATCCATGGAAATTAACGAAAAAAAGTTAGTTCAAATTTTAAAAGAGCAAAGAACAGAATTTCAGCAATATGTTGATAGTAAATTTAAAATTGTTGATAAAAGATCTGACCAGACTGATAAAAAACTTGAGCAAGTGGATAGAAGACTCGATCAGGTTGACCAGGGTCTTAGCCGAACCGATAAAAGACTCGAGCAAGTAGATAGAAAACTTGATCAGGTTGATAAAAGATTTGAGCTTAATGATAGTAATTTCCAAAGATATCTTGGCGTTGTGGCCGAAGATTTTGCTTCCAAATTTAATTTATTAGCAGAATCCATTGCGGGTGTTCAGGAACAGTTGATTGCCATTAGAGATATGGTGGCTAAAAACACTGAAGACATTGAGATTATTAAGATGGACATTTCGTTTATGAAACACGAGCTCAAGCGAAAAGTAGACCAAGATGAATTTGGCGTTTTGGAAAAAAGAGTGCTGCTTTTAGAAAAGAAATTAGCCCGAGTTTAATAGAATATAAAAAAGCGCCGCGGATTTTTGAGCGCGACGTTTTTTGGTACGGTGTTTTAGGCATAACAATTGGTTGAAAATAAAAATGGTCTATACTTAAGGCGTATAGACCATTTAACAATCCGCTTTGTTAGATGATGTTAGTGAATCTCGTAAACAGTAAACGCGGCAATATTATTGTTCCATTGTTTGATGCTGAAGCTATGTTCGGTTACCCGGCAATCCATATTCCAATTGCAGTCTATCCAAATCATATTGGTTGAGGAAATTGATTTGATGATTGCGGTGTGTAACCCCCCGTTATTCCAGCGATACTGGACAATATGACCTGGGGCAAGAATAGCCGTAGGATAATATGCCCAGCAAAAACCACGTTGTCTGGCACAACTTTGCCAAATAATCTTGGTACACGCAAGAGGATTAAACGGACCCGGCTGCCAACAAGCTAAATTATAATCTCCACCGCCTTCGTAGGTATTAGGAATTATTAATCCTCCGGAAGCGGTTTTAACGACAATTTGTTGTACCCACCACTTGCATTGTCCGACGACTTTTTTAGGATCACATGGATAAACCGCCTTGTTGTTTAATTCATTTTGCGCAACTGCAAGGATGGCTTGGCTCCTCTGATATTGAGTTGTCCAATTCCACCACCACGACGGTGCTAATGCTGGCATTGTTTCCGTGATTGCTGGTTGAATAGGAGTTTCTGTTTCTTCTCCGCAACCGACGACAAAGATGCTTAAGCAGTAGACAATAACGATTGAGGTTAGTGCGCGTTTCATTCCGAAGCGCCCCCTTTCGAGTGCTTTTGGCGGATTGTTATTTACTTTTTGTCATCAAATTGTCATCAAATTTAATTGTTGACAATGTTTGTTTAAGGATGTCTATCTGTTGATCGTGGCCATTGGGAGCGACCGACAATGCTATGCCATAATTATTATATTCTATATAGGCATTGGCGTCGGGCAAGGGCATTTGAGCGTATTTGCCTTGAGGGTGTTTAAAATTCACCGCTCTTTCAACATATAAAGTTATTTTTTGACCATTTGTCAGCAAGTATTCAGTTTTTTCGGTGTATTTTTGCGCATCGTTTTGTTGTCGTTCTTGATAGTGATTCCAATCATCGATGTTATTTTTAGAATAAACGCTAATAAAATACCCGAGGAATTTTTCTGAATAATCGCCAGAGTTTTTAAGCCATAATGCAAAGCTTTCATTGGTTCGTTGCTCGTTAGAAATTAGCACAACGTCGTCTGTTTCGTTGACGAACCATGTTTCTGGATAACTAATGCTAAAATCGTATCGTTGATTGTGGTATGTTTTTTTTTGTGCGATATCCGCAGCATGCTTTTTCTGAATTAATTGTTGCGCGGTCAGTAGAAATTGTTTATTGCAAGCGTTAATTTGTTTTTGTTGGTATCGCGAAACAAGCATTTGTGCAATTATTGTTGTTGCTGCTACAATAATTAAAATAATGAGTAGCCATGATTTATTGGTTTTTTGCCGGTCGGTATTCATGTGTTTAATGCTATATTGGTTTTGTCGTTGTGTCAAGCGTTGTATTGGTTAAGGGCATATTAAAAAAAGCGCCGCGGATTTTTGAGCGTGGCGTTTTCCACAACAGCCCCTATTTTTTGTCAGTGAATTTTGTGGTAGAATAATTTAATTGCGGAGCGTGTTTTGATATTTGAATTTTATAATTTGAGATTTGATGTATTTTATGCCACAAACAAACCCAAAACCAATAACCTCAAAACAAATAGTGCCTTTTTGGTTGGCAGCAGCGACGCTATTAGTAGTGGCTGCTGTTATTATTTTAATCACCAGTTTTTTGGTGGGTGATATGACAATGCCACAAATAGCAAAAAATAATGACAAGGATATAATTCAAGCCAGCCAGCAATTTTCTTATAGTGGCCAAATCAAGTCCATTGGCGTCAATCAATTAGTAGTTTTGGCTAAGACCGGACCAAATCAAGATAAGGAAACTAGTGTTGTGGTTAACGTTTCTGATCAAACTCAATATAGCGGTGTGTCGGTGCCTAAAACCTTACCGTCTGGTTTGAGCGACAAACAACTCAATGAGCTTTTTAAAACTAAAGAAATTTCTTTTAAGGATTTAAAGGTGGGCGATCAAATTGTGGCTATGAGTAAAGATGATGTTTTTGGTAAAACCGAAATGCTGGCTATTAAAATTCAAAGAACGAATGTTCAGTAAAAAAAATGACCATATATTTCATTTTTTGAAAATATATGGTCAAAAATGTTTCGGCATCATTTGTCCCCAAAGTGGCAATAAAATGCCTTTTACTAATTAGACTTTATCTTGCCCCATGTGGACGGCATTGTGGTGGATGGAATTGTTGATTTTTGGGTCGGCTCGTAAAAACGAGACAGCTGTCCTGTATATTGTATTTCGTTATACAGAAACTCTATTTCGTTCCATCTACGATTGATTGTCAGCAACTCAAGCCCAGGAACAGGATTAACGTTTCGTTGTCCTAGATTTGGCGGAGCCAGTATTTCTATCTCGGTGCTACAAACTACGTTTTCAATTCTAAACATGGCTTCGTCTGGTAGTAAGACAATGTGCTCTGGGTTTGGCTGTATGATCGCATTGGGGAAAAAGAGATCCGCGGGACTTAGCCACAGAAAGTTTGTTCCTTTGATCTGGATGTCTATGCTGTTAATCTCGACAATATCCTCGCTCGTTTTGGTGAGGGTTATGGGAAATTTACAAATGGAGATGTCTTCTTTTTCGAGCGATAACAGATCGGCGGGGAAAATCGGACCCGGCTTAAAATTCGTAACTATTCGGGCAATCACGCCTTCCAATCGTGGCTCTTTCCCAAGGGGAAATCTTTGGCCAGAAAACTCATCAGACAACTTGAAGGTTAATTTATTCGTGGTGTTATCGTAGAGTAGACGAAATTCTTTGCGCAAATCAGCTCCTCGTAAAAATTTCAAGGGCTTTTCTCCATTGGAACCAAATATTCCAATCGTTATCCCCAGAAGGCCTGATGATTTTGGGCCAATGGGTGTGTTTGTAACAGGGTTCTTAGCTTTCAAGTTGTAGATCGCAAGCTCTTGCTCTACGGTTGGCTTCGGACCATCAAGAGCTACTCCGATTGATAGTCTCGGGTCGGGGCAATCTACGCGAGGTGGCAAAAAAGCTTCATTGTTCTGAACTCCGGCAAAGACATTTGCCGCAATGACCGGTGATGTTAGTGTGGTCACCGGCATGCTAACACTAATTGTTTGACCGCCCAATTGGTATTCTCCCGGCTTGCAACCTACAACGAGCAAAGAGAACAGCGAGACAAGAATCAGCAAGTAAACGTTTACGTGTTTCATTAGAATCCTCCTGTAAGAAATATCTACAATATCGAGTTGATGCATTTTTGCTCTACCCGGCAATTAAACAAATAAATTGTCAAGAGCTATTATCATGGTAGTATAAAAATAAAAATATGTCAAGAGCTAAATTCATTTTTGTGGTTTCTGTATCTGCCGTTGTCTGTCTCTTTATTGTTATCGGGTTGGCGTTTTTTAATTTATCAAAAATAATAAAAAAGCCACTTCCTGATCAGGCAAAAATTAATTGGGAGATTCTAGCGCCAGAAGGAGTGGTGTCTGGTCCCAATAATATTATTTTTTGCGCGGGCGTAATAACGGATATTGGCGATGGGTTGATTACTCTTGAGGCGGCAAAATCACGAAATATTTTTTTTAAGACAGATAGGTTATTGACGGTCAAAGTTGATTCGGACGCACAGATATTGACTGCGATTGAATATGTGGATGCCAGCACTGGCACAAAAGCTCGTCGCAGCTTAAGTTTTAGTGAGTTAAAAACAGGAGATTCAATTATTATTCAAAGTAAGGATGGCATTGGTATCGTTGACGATATCACGGCTTTAAAAGTTTATGTTACTGAATAAATAACGTAAAACTTATGTTTGTAGGTATCGTTAAAATTTTTTATGTTATCAAAAATTATCTTTAAAGTATTATCTTTTTTTTCTAAGTTTAAATTAATAACGTTTTTGGCGGTGGTTTTTTTAACTTCCTTTTTTGTTATTAATTACGTTGGGGCGAATACTTGTCCTGGTTGCCCTTGTAATACCGAATCTGTCACTTACGACACTAGCCGTTGTCCTGTTATTCCGGGGGCGGTTCTTTCGGACAGCGGGTGGTCTGGGGTGCCTATGGCGGATGAAGACACGTCTAGTTTTTGTAGTGATAGAAGTTATTACAATAGTCATAGTGTCGGCGATTGTTTGGGTAGTCACAATCGTGTTTATGACTGTACTTATCAGAATATGTCGGACGGTATCTATTTTAACGCGGGTTCGATCTCTCAAGACTGGAAAACTATTTTAATTAATAAGACAACGAATGCCTGCACACCGGGGCCAGCGGACCCTACGGCTACGGATAAATTTTGCACCCAACAACAGTGGGGTGTGTGTAGCAGTGTCCCCCTGCCTTCCTGCCAATCTAATGGTGGGTTTTGTTCCGTTACCGCAGACTGTTGTCCTGGGCTCTTTTGCGACGGCGGGGTTTGTCGTGGTTGTGGAACCGATACCTGTTTGTTCAATGGGTTTAGCGGGACCACCGCTGCTAGTTGTTCTATAACCGGAGGAAATCTTTTGGGGTCGTTTGGTGTGCCATCTTCAGTGTGCTCTGGGAGTAGTTGTTATTGTTATGGCGAACCAGCTTGCGTGCCCGGTACTTGTAATCCGAACTTAGATACTGTTTGTTCTGGTAATACATACGCTGATACTTGCGGTAATCTAAACGCCTGCACAGGCACAAAAGATTGTTCTGGTTGTACGCCGAATATTTGTAACCCAGCCTCAAATACTGTTTGTTCTGGTAATACATACGCTGATACTTGCGGTAATCTAAACGCCTGCACAGGTACAAAAGATTGTGGTGCTACTTTAACTGCTAATTTAACAGCTGTCCCTAATCTTGTTACCATTGGTCAATCTTCTAATTTAACTACTATAGTTGGTGGCTCAGCTACTGGCGGAGTTGATTATGGTAGCCAAAGTTGTGGTGTTGGCGGCACGGTTTCGGGTGCCAGTATGTTTAACGGTAGTTTTGGTTGCACCTATGCCTCAACTGGTTCCAAAACCGCTAGTATTAGTGTGACCCGAGAAGGGATAACTACAGTAGCGACCACCATCATAACAGTGGGTTCTTTAACTGCTACTTTAACAGCTACTCCAAATAATATTATTACTGGTCAGGTTTCTAATTTATCTACCGTAGTTGGTGGTACGGCTACAGGAGCCATCGCTTATTCTGGTCATAATTGCGGCGCCAATGGCGTAGTCTCTAATATTAATAATGCCGCGGGCGCTTTTGATTGTGCCTATTCCGCGGGCGGGTCCAAAACAGCCAGTATTACAGTAACAAGACAGGGGTTTGCCACCACGGCAACGACCAATATTACAGTTACAGATACTTTAACCGCGATTTTAATAGTTGATCCCACCACAGTGGCGATAGGCGAGACAACTCGTGCGACCACCATAGTTGGTGGTACGGCTACGGGCCTGATCCAGTATTCTGATTATACTTGTGGCGCTGGTGGTGTGGCGACTCTCCCTGGGATGCCTGGTGTGTTTGATTGTGTTTATGGAACTATTGGCGTAAAAACTGAGAGCGTAAAGGTTCTACGCGGCGGTCTAACCGCGATAGCGACGGCAACGGTTAATGTTTTAGCTGTTCCAGTTAACAATCCCCCATTTATCCCGCAAGTGGTTTGCCCGTTTAACGAAACAAACGGCGATGGCGGTCCTTGTGCCTATGTCCAGGGCTCTGTGCCGATTGAAGATCCCGCGGCCAGTAATACCGGCCCAACCTTAAAATGGAAGCCAACTGGCGGCGCGGCTCCGGACCCGGATGGCGACGCCGTAACTTATTACGTATATTTTGGCACTAACATAGCCGCTTTAAATTTAATTACTCCAGGAGGATTAGCCGGACTATCAGGAATTAACCCGTATGATTATCCTAACCCGGGCAAGTTAGTTTTAAATACTATGTATTATTGGCGCGTAGTAGCCATTGACTCTAATGGTAGCCCCGCCGGGTCGGCTATTTGGGAATTTAAAACCAAGGCCAATACCGCGCCTACGGCTAATATTACTTGTGACCCCGCATCTTGTTCGGCGTTTGCTAATGATGGGATAATCTTGAATGCCAATGATTCATCAGACCCAGAAGATTGTCCGAGTGCTTTCCCTAACG
>MNWF01000011.1 GCA_001872305.1 Parcubacteria group bacterium CG1_02_40_25
TGGGGTTGACACTCAAAAATTCCAACCCCAAAAACAACCCGGCTCAATTAGAA
This sequence comes from Parcubacteria group bacterium CG1_02_40_25, assembly GCA_001872305.1. Lineage (GTDB taxonomy): Bacteria > Patescibacteriota > Minisyncoccia > Portnoybacterales > CG1-02-40-25 > CG1-02-40-25. The sequence goes on from MNWF01000011.1 coordinate 54, forward strand.
AACAATTAAATCTTGCCTCACGACCACTAATTATTAGCCTAAGGCAACTTGAACCCATTTATGACGTATCATCTCTCATTAAAGCAATCGCCATAGTAAGCCGAAAAACCCCCGATATCGCTTGTCTAATTATTGGCCAAGGGTCAGAAAATAAATCTTTGCGGGCGCTAACACAGTCATTAGACATTCAAGACAAAATTATTTTTGTTGGCCATTTACCTAACGACCAACTCCCTAAGTATTTAGCCGCTGCCGATATTTATGTTTCTACCGCTTTATCTGATGCTGGCATATCCGCTTCCACCGCCGAGGCCATGGCCTGCGGCGTCCCCGTAATAGTTACTGATACAGGAGAAAATAAAAAGTGGATTCATTCGGGCCACAATGGTTTTATTATTCCGGCTCAAAATCCCAAAGCACTTGCCGCGAAAATTATTTGGCTTTTGCAAAATCCGAGAACACGACAATCCTTTGGTCAACGCGGCCGTCAAACTATTCAACAAAAAAATGACTATTATCAAGAAATGGCTAAAATGGGAAAAATTTATCAAATTTATGCCCGCGCAACCAAATAAAAACATTGCTTTAAAATCTTTTGTCAAACAAGTTCCTTGGCTTCATCAATCGCTACGTTTTTTTTACTGGCAGGGACGTTCTTTAAGAGACCGCTTCTTAGGCACCACGGCTCAAGAACGCTACTGGCGGAATCGACATCGGCACAAAAACGATGACTGGAATGACACCAGCCGATTTTGGCACAATCGGGATTGGGCCAAGAGCTATTGGTCCTCTATAAGCCACCCGCATCGCCAATTCCTGCTAAAACATATCAACCGATTAGCTCCTTTTAATAATCTTTTAGAAATTGGCGCCAATTGCGGTCCTAACCTCTATATTTTAGCTAAAAAATTTCCTCAATCAGCATTTCGGGGCATTGACATTAATCCCGCGGCTGTTGAGTTCGGTCAAAAACACTTTGAAAAGCTTGGGATTCACAATGTAAATCTTGAAGTTGGCCGCGCTGACCAACTTGACAAGTTTTCCGATAAAAGTTTTGATATTATTATAACAGACGCGGTTTTAATCTATATCGCGCCTGATAAAATCAAAAGGGTTATTCAAGACATGATCCGAGTTAGTCGTAAGGCGCTTGTGTTTTTAGAACAACATCAAGAATTTCTCAGAAAAGACAATCGAGGATTAGGCGCATATCAATTTGGACTGTGGCAAAGAAATTATCGCCGATTACTCGGACAATTTTTACCTCAAGAAAAAATTAAACTAACTAAACTACCGCCAAAATTATGGCCTGATAAAAATTGGAGCCAGGCAGGTTATGTTATTAAAGCATTCTTATGAAAAAAGTTTTAATTATTGCTTTTTTTTGGCCATATACTTCAGGCAGTAAGCGAGTTATCGGTCTAGCCAAATATCTGCCTCAATACGGCTGGCAACCAATTATTTTAACCGGGCCACTTATTAAAAAACCGCCTGATTGCTTTAGCATTATCCAAACGCCTTATCAAAGTTTTTTAGGGCCAGTAGCCAAGCTACTCGGCCTAAAATTACAACAAGATACTGGCGACCAGCTTCAACAACGCTTCCAAGAAAAATCAGAAGTTATTAAAAAACCCTTACGTTTTTTCTACAATCTATCTAAGGAATTATTCGCGTTTCCAGATGAATACAAAAATTGGCAAACTACCGCGATAAAAGCCGCCAATAACTTAATCAAAAAACAAAAAATTGATGCTTTGATTAGTATCTGGCCATTAACTAGCCACCTTGTGGCGCGAAAACTCAAACAAACAACAGGCATTAATTGGTTAGCTGATTTTCCGGATCTTTGGTCGGAAAATGCCGCCTACAGCTATTCGGCACTGCGCCACTACTTTGACCGCCAAATGGAAATTGCCACTTTGAAATCAGCCGACATTATAACCACATCATCTCAAATCTATCAGAAAAAGTTAAGTCAAATCCATCAAGCCAAAAAAATCATAGCAATTAATCTAGGTTTTGACCCGGCTAATCTTAATCCTCCGCCAGCGATCCTAACTCAAAAACTATCAATCACTTACACTGGTATGCTTTATGGCCGCAAAAGAAATCCCGATAAATTTTTACAGGCTTTAGCTGAATTAATCCAAGACAAAATTATTAATCCTCAAAAAATTAGCGTTCGCTTTTTTGGCCCCCAAAGCCGCCACCTTAATCAAAACATCCAAAAATTAGAACTGGCAAATTGCGTCAAGCAATTTGGGCCCGTCCCCCTAGACCAATGTTTAGCCAGGCAAAAAGAATCACAAATACTTTTACAGCTTAATTGGGAAGACGATTCTGACAAAGGAGTTTTTTCCGGCAAAATGTTAGATTATTTAGCGAGCTTACGGCCGATCTTGGCAGTTGGTGGCAAAGGTCAAGATGTAGTCAGCCAATGGCTCAAAGACACTGGGGCCGGAGTATATTGCCCCAAAATTACTGGTACTAAAATAGCCCTAACTCAGTTTTATCAAGAATATGAAAAAAATGGCTTTATTCAATACCACGGAGATATTACTAAGGTTAAAAATTATAGTTCTGATAAAATGGCACAACATTTCGCCAAAGCGTTAGATCAAATAAATTAAATATGAATCAAAAAATTTACAACTTACCATTTATCTCAATAATTCTTGCTTGCCGCAATGAAGAAAAACATATTGACCATTGCTTAAAATCTTTATTGAATCAAAATTATCCACAAAGCAAAATGGAACTTTTAGTTATTGACGGTTTGAGCGATGATCAGACCGTAAAAATTATAAAAAATTACGCTAAGCAATACCCAATTATTAAATTTTTTTCTAATCCCCAAAAAATCACTAGCGCGGCTTTTAATCTAGGCATTCAAAATGCGCAAGGTGAGTTAATTATTTTAGCTGGCAGCCACAGCATTTACCCGCCAAATTATATTAAAAAATGCGTCATGGCTTCAATCAAATATCGAGCAGATAATGTTGGCGGCATTATTCAGGCGCGGCCATCAGCAAACACGATAATTGCCGAAGCGATTGCCATATCTCTCGCGCATCCTTTTGGCGCGGGTAATGCCTATTTCAGATTAAGCCCTCCCAAAATCCGTTGGGTAGATACGGTTTTTGGTGGTTGCTATCATTGTTCAATTTTTAAAAAAATTGGCCTTTTTAACGAAAACCTTGTCCGCTCTCAAGATATAGAATTTAATTTACGGCTTAAACGAGCTGGCGGAAAAATTCTTTTAATACCTGATATTATAAGTTATTATTATCCCAAAGATAATCTTAAAGATTTTTTCATCCATAATTTCCGAGATGGTATCTGGATAATTTACCCTTTTAAATTCGTAAAAATACCTTTGAGCCCGCGCCACTATCTTCCTCTTTGTTTTATTCTTGGCTTTTTGACCACGGGAATATTAGGAATTTTTTGGCCAATTTACTTTCGGTTATTTTTGCTAATGATAGCTTTTTATTGTTTAATTGGCCTATTTTTTGGCTTACAAACCGCCTTAAAACAAAAAAGGGCTGGCTATATTGTTTTGCTGCCCTTAGCTTTTGCTGTCAGACATTTTGGCTATGGCCTTGGTTCTTTGTATGGCCTAATTAACTTTTTAAATTATGAAAACAAGAAAACAAAAAGAAATTGAACACTACGATCAAGCCGCATCAACATTTAATCAACCATTGGCCAACGCCGATATTGAGGGCTGGCAACATCTTCGTTTTGCCAGTTATCGCTTTTGCCAGGCCTATCTTAAAAATAGATGCCATGGTAAAAAATTATTGGACTATGGTTGTGGCAATGGCTTACATTCAATTTTCCCGACACAGCAAGACGCCAATGTAATCGGCATTGATCTTTCGGAAAATTCACTCAAGCTGGCTCGGCTACGCGCTCAAAAATTAAGTTTGTCTGACAGAATTAAGTTTATTAAAATGGATTGCGAGGCCTTAGAATTTCCAGATCATTCTTTTGATATTATTTGGGACGGTGGCACTTTTTCATCTTTAGATATTAAAAAAGCCCTGCCAGAATTAGCCAAAGCATTAAAACCCGACGGTTTTATTTTGGGTATTGAGACATTGGGACACAATCCTCTATTTAATTTTAAAAGAAAAATTAATCAGTGGCGCGGCCGGCGCACTCATTGGGCTGTGAGTCACATTTTCAAAATGCCTGATTTAAAATTAGCCCAAAAATATTTTAGCAATGTTCAGGCCAAATTTTTCCATCTAACTTTTATCGATTGGCTGGACAATTTGCTTTTAAAAATCCCTTGGCTCAAAAAACACGCTTTTAAAATTGTTTTTGTATTTTCAAGACCGAAAAAACTTTCTTAGTCGTTTAAACCCCTCGGGAATATCATTCGGTTCGCCAGCATATGAAAAACGCAAATGACCTTCGCCAGTCGGACCAAACGCGGCGCCCGGAATAGTAATTACTTGGACGCGTTGTAAAATTTCTAAAGCCAGCTTAAAAGAATTCAAAGCTGGCTTTTTATATTTCGCTAAAACATAGTAAGCACCTTGCGGTTTTTGATATTCAAAAATATCTGACATTTTATCCAACTCATAGCACATTAAATCACGATTACGGCTTAGAGATTTAATAAATCCTGCCACGCAGTCTTGGGGCCCTTTAAGCGCCGCCAAAGCGGCTTTTTGCGAAATAGCGGGCGCGCAAATCGCTAAAGCATCATGGACTTTTAACATATGGTCAATAATGCCTTCTATCGCAAAAGCATAACCAATACGATAACCAGTTAAAGCGTATTTTTTAGAAAAACTGCCACAGACAATTAAATTGTCATTCTGACCATGTCTAAGCTCTGCCAAAGAGATATGCCGCAGATTATCATAAGTTAAAAAGTCATAGGTTTCATCAGAAATTAAAATTAAGTTTTTTCGCCGCGCCAAATCAACCAAATCGGCTAACTCTTGCTGGCCTAAAACCGCGCCCGTGGGATTGGCCGGATTGCTAAAAAGAATCGCTCGGGTTTTTTTAGTAATTTTTTTAGCAAACTCTTTGGTTGATAAACGCCACCCCTGTTTTTCAATTAAAGGCACAAAAACCGGCTTCCCATTAAACTGCAAAATCTGTTCAATATGCGAAGCAAAAGTCGGCGACGGAATCAAAACTTCGTCGCCCGGGTCAATCACTGTGGCTAAAGCACAAGCCATAGCTTCTTGACAACCAACTGAAATCATAATTTCACTGGACTTGGCTTGATATTTTTTAGCTACTAATTCACGAAGTTCCGTAATGCCCGGCTCAAGAGTGTATTTGGCAGTATCAGCTTCGCTTAACGCCCGTCTAATTGCTTTTTTAATATGATTTGGCGTATCGTAAAAAGGAATACCCTGACCAAAAGAAATCAGACGCGTTTTGGGATTTCGCGCTAAAAATTGATCGGCTAAAATTGACATTTCTTTGATTGGCGAAATAACAATGTTTCGCACTCTTTGAGAAATGTTTTTAGTTCTAAATTTTTTCCCAGCCCAAGCAATGGCTGACCTGCTTGAAGACATTGTCGTTAGTTTCAAACTTAGCCGTGGGCCTGTTTAAAACTTTTTAAAGTTCCGAACAATTCGGCCTTCGGCCTCATAAGTTCGGAACTAAGTCACAGCTACGAGCTGTCCGCGGTGAGCATTTTCCAATATACCATCTTGAAAAAACGCTGTAAAGATGCTAACCTCAACCAAGATGATTAAACGCCTATTTGACATTACTTTTTCTTTTTTGGGGCTGATTTTTTTATTGCCGGTTTTTATCGTCATCAGTTTTTTGATTAAATTTGATTCAGCTGGCCCAGTCTTTTATCGCGGTATTAGAGTTGGTCAACAAAACCGTCATTTTAAAATTTATAAATTCCGCACTATGATTACTAGTGCCGAAAAAGTCGGCGGGCCTTCAACGGCCAACGATGATCGGCGCGTTACTCATTGTGGCCGCTATTTAAGAAAATATAAGTTCGACGAACTGCCTCAATTGATTAATGTTTTTAAAGGTGAAATGAGTTTTGTTGGGCCACGACCCGAAGTCCCCCAATATGTTGGTCTGCTCGCTAAAAAAGAGCGCACTGCTATTTTAAGCGTCAGGCCGGGCATTACTGATTACGCCTCGCTCTGGAATTCAGATGAGGGGTCGGTTTTAGCGGGCAGTCCTAATCCCGAAAAAACTTATTTAGAAAAAATCCGACCGCGAAAAATTAAATTGCAATTAAAATATGTTAGACATCATTCTTTGCTGATAGATATAAAAATTATTTTAAAAACTTTAAAAACGGTACTTCTGTCATTGCGAGGAAGCCGAACGCAGTGAGGATTCCGTGGCAATCCCGAGTTTTGCGCTACCACAGAATTTGAGATTGCCACGTCGCGCCCTTAAATAAGACTGGAGGGCGCTCCTCGCAATGACATTTTCGTAAAAAACTAAAATAAATGAAAAAGAATATTCTACTCAAAATGTATTGGACAATGATTTTAATCAGACGATTTGAGGAAAAAATCGCCAGTATTTTACGTTCTCCAGAAAAAGACATTAAAACGCCCTGTCATTTGTATATCGGCCAAGAAGCCGTGGCGGTCGGCGTTTGCGCCGCGCTTAAAAAAACTGATTACATTTTTGGCACTCATCGTTCGCACGGCTGTTATTTGGCCAAAGGCGGCAATCTTCGCCAATTAGCCGCGGAAATATACTGCCGAGCTAATGGCTGTTCTGGCGGCAATGGCGGATCTATGCATTTAATCGCGCCCGAAATTGGCTTATTAGGCACTTCAGCCATTGTTGGCGCGTCAATCCCTTTGGCTGTGGGCGCCGCTTTAGCTTGTAAAATAAAGCGCGACCATCGCGTGGCCGTGGCCTTTTTTGGCGATGGCGCCACTAATGAAGGCGGCTTTTATGAATCGTTAAATTTAGCCAGTTTATATAAATTATCAGTTATTTTTGTTTGTGAAAACAATCTTTATTCCACGCATTTACCGATTGAAAAATGTTTAGCCAATACTAATATCAGTCAAATAGCCAAAAGTTTTAAAATGCCAGCCCACAGAATTGATGGCAATGACGCAGTAAAAGTTTATCAGACAGCGCGAGTTGCGGTGAGCCGCGCCAGACGCGGCCAAGGCCCGAGTTTTATTGAGTGTTTAACTTATCGCTGGCTGGGCCATGTTGGCCCCAATGATGATATTGATAAGGGCCTAAGGTCGCAAGCCGAACTTGATTCTTGGCGCGAAAAATGTCCGATAAATAAATTAGAAAAATTATTAGTAGGGAACAAAAATTTTTGTTCCCTACACCAACAAATTGACCAAACCATAGAAACCGCTTTTAAAATTGCCCGTCAAAGTCCATATCCGGATATAAAGGAATTGACGAAGAAAGTTTTTAAAGAATAAAAATAGGGTATACGCAATGACGCATATACCCGTTAAAAAACGTTCATTCAAATTCAACAACCATGGCGGTGGTTTCGGTCTGGCCACCAATGACATGGCCATTACTACTTCTTGTCTGCTCATTACACCTAACAGTATCCAAGATACCTCGTAATGATCCGTCATTATAACACGACAACATAAGACTAGCAACAAATTTTGTGTCGCCTAAATTAAGACCAGGCAACCCGAAACCATCGGTAAAAAACATTATACGCTCTAATTCCGCAAGAGGCCACGATGCTTGTTGCACACAATTCCAAAAAGATTCTTGGCCGTTTAGCATGGCGTATTGCACGTTTATGTCTTGTCGTCTCATTTCTGCCAAAGGCCCAACAAATTCATCCCAAGCCGCGCCCTTATCACCATTATACCTTGCTAAAATTTGAGAGAACAGCTTATTGGTTTCCTTGTCGTGGACATAAGCGCGATTTTCCATCGTCATGATCATGCCATATTGATATTCTGCGGCGATAAAACAATCTCCCGCTTGCATAATGCTTATCTCATTTTCGCCGATTTCAGCGATAGCCAAACCAGCGCCAGACAATTGTCCGGCATCGTTTAGGTCTAGGACAGCGTGAAACTCTGCTATTTGCTGATTAGCATTAATCAAGATTTCCTTTATGCCGACAGAGACCAACAATGGATTGTAAAATTGACTTCGAATAAAATCAACCACTACCTCACCGTCAGTTTGGCCATCAAAGAGTATCGGTGGATGACTTGGACTATAAGGAGCGCTTAGACCGTCAAGCACCCCATAGAACGGCGCACGTTGAATAATCCCGTCCTCCTTGTAAACCGCCGTCCCTGGGCTGTAAATCGTTTCCACGTATTTAATTCCCATCAGACATTCCTCCTTAAAAGTTATTTATTATTGCCTGAAAACACACCATAAATCACGGTTATAATATAAATCAAAAAATCTCAGTTGTCAATGATTGACCAATATTAAAGTATCGCCTATACTACAAATTACGTTTTGTGGATGACCGCGCGGGTCGTCGCGCCTGCTGGAGATCCTTCGCCTCCGCATCTTCGCTTCGCTACGAGCTACGGCTCAGGATGACGCCATGGCGTCAGATTGCCACCCTTCGTTTCACTCAGGGCAAGCTTCCTCGCAATGGTATCACATCATTCATATGCGCCAAATTACTTACGGACAAGCGATTAATGAAGCATTAGAGCAAATGATGGAGAATGACTCCCGAGTTTTTTTAATTGGCCTGGGAGTTAATAGCCCATGGTATGTAGGCGCTACCACCCAAGGATTGGTGGAAAAATTCGGAAAAAAGCGCGTGATTGATACGCCAGTTTCAGAAAATGGGTTCACAGGTGCTGGCGTAGGTGCTGCCTTAGCTGGCATGCGGCCAGTGGTTATTCATCCACGCATGGATTTTATGTATTTGGCCTTGGACCAAATCGCCAATCAAGCGGCTAATTGGCATTATATGTTTGGTGGGAAAATTTGTGTACCCATGGTAATTCGTGGTATTATTAATCGCGGCGGCGAGCAAGCGGCCCAACATTCGCAAGCCCTACAAGCAATTTTCACCCATATTCCTGGACTTAAAGTAGTGATGCCAGCTACGCCCTATGACGCTAAAGGACTTTTAATTTCGGCTATTGAAGATGACAATCCCGTTGTCTATATCGACGATCGCTGGCTTTATGATTTAAAAGAAGACGTGCCTGAAAAAATCTATCGGACACCGATTGGCAAGGCGGCTATTCGCAAAACAGGTAAAGATATCACCGTAGTCGCGACTTCGTATATGGTGCAAGAAGCGCTTAAGGCGGCGAACGATCTTGCAAAAGAAAATATCAGCGTTGAGGTTCTGGACTTACGATCCCTCAAGCCCATAGATACAGAAACAATATTTTTGTCTGTTAAAAAAACTGGCCGATTGGTGGTAGCTGACGCCGCGTGGAAAAGTTATGGCGCGACCGCCGAAATTTCTGCTTTGGTTAGCGAAAATATTTTTTCATATCTTAAAGCGCCAATCGCGCGCGTGGCTTTATCAGACACACCGGCACCGGCAGCTTATAATTTAGAAAAAGTTTATTATCCTAATTACCAAAATATTATTACGGCAATTAAAAACATTATACAACAATAAAATTTGTTTGTCATTCCGGCCGCCGAACCCACACTGAGCACGGTCCAAGTGCCGGAATCCATGTTTTTGTTATTATCCTGAATTCGTTCAGAATCCAATATTAACGACGTAGATGCTGAAACTAGTTCAGCATGGCAAAAACGCACTTAACAAAATTTCACGCCACGCATCATCTGCTAAAAACTAAAAACTACAAACTAAAAACTAATATGATTCCTTTTGTTGATCCAAAATTACATTACAAAAGATTAAGAAAACAAATTTTGAATAAAATAGACGACACGCTCGGTCGTGGCGATTTGATTTTACGCAGTCAGCTGGCGCAATTTGAGAAACACATTGCCAAATTAGTCGGCACAAAATACGCTATTGGCGTTAATAGCGGCTATGACGCTTTGCATATGGCCGTTCAGGCGGCTGGGCTTGGCCCCAACGACGAAGTGATTACTGTAGCGCATACTTTTGTGGCTTCCATCTCAGCCATTGCCAATCACGGCGCCACGCCAATTTTGATTGACGTTGGCCAAGATTATAATATGAATATGGATTTGCTGGAAGCAACCATCACGCCAAAAACCAAAGCCATAATGCCAGTCCATCTTAATGGCCGGATATGCGATATGGATCGTTTAATGGACATTGCTAAAAAACATAATTTAGTTGTTATTGAAGACGCGGCCCAGGCTCTCGGCGCTAAATTTAAAAACAAGATGGCCGGATCATTCGGTTTAGCCGGATGTTTTAGTTTTTATCCATTTAAAATGCTGGGGGCTTGCGGAGACGCTGGCATAGTCACAACTAACGATCCAGAGGTCGCGCGAAAAATTACGCTTTTGCGCTATAACGGCGAGGATCGTGTAGCTCGTAAATTTGTTTATCACGGCTATACAGCCCTATTGGACAATGTTCAAGCGGCCATCTTGGACTTAAAATTAAAATATTTTACCAAATGGATATCGCGCCGCCGTGAAATCGCTAAAATTTATCAAAAAGGACTGGCAAACGTTGGCGATTTACAATTGCCCCATTGGCCAGATAAAAGATATTTTGATGTTTATCAAAACTACGTTATTAGAACAAAAAGACGAGACGTGCTCGTTAAATATTTAGGAAAAAATGGCGTAGAAATAATCATTTCCTGGCCCGAGCCAATTTATCAGCATCAAGTTTTACAGCCCAATAATTATCGCTTATCAGAAACCGAAGCCATTTGCCGCGAAGTGGTTTCTTTACCAATGAACACAGAAATCAGTCAAAATCAAGTCCGGAATATAATTAAATATATCAGGGAATTTTTTAGCAAAAGTAGAGGAACAGAATGAGATGACTACAAAACTCTAAAAACAGTTTTTCGTCATCCGGAATTTATTTCAACATCCAGTAGATAAATCTTGTTTTATACACTGGATGAGACCGTAGAAAAACCCCCATATAATTTTCTGAAAACACCAGAAAAAGATTGAGTTTTCCACGCTTCATTAAACGTAGGTTTTATGCTAAAATCAAGGCAGGAATGCAGGAATTGACTGCGTTTCTGGATAAAT
>MNWF01000020.1 GCA_001872305.1 Parcubacteria group bacterium CG1_02_40_25
AGCTTGATGAACTACAAATTTACATTGTCGATCGCCGCTTAGAAATGGAATATAGGAATCGCGAAAAGATATTGGCTGACCAGTTGGCGATAATTGAAAAGACACAAAAGAAAGAAAGATCGAATAGATTTCTGGTTTCGCTTAATCCCAGGTGGAGAATTTTTCCCCAAAAATATCATTACCGGCGCATTAGAATATAATGGCTTGGACTTTAAACATCAAGTCTTAACAGTCCTGCCAAAGCATCCAAAAACAGCAACTGAACGTTACGGCCTAAAACCAGAAGAGTTGTTCGTTTTGGCGCCACAAGTACTCTATGTCATATTGTGGCTGTGTAGATTCAATACTCAAGTTAAGAGTAGCTACGATGCTACATTACTACTTAACCGTTGGGATCAATATCTTCAGCAGCCATATTCTGAAAATTGGGCTCAACGGCTTAAGGCATATCCAAAATTGCCTGTAATTAGCCGATAAAAAATACCCTCATATCTTTTTCATTAAGATATGAGGGATTTTATTTACTTAGGACGCTACCGACTTGTCAACTTCACTCCCTTCTTCGCTCTTTTCGCCCTTGAATTTTTTTAACTCGTCTTGTCTAGATTTTAAAGCCTCTTCCAGAAAATTTTTCTTTTCAGATAGGATCACCAGATAGTTCTCTATCTGAGTCCCCTTACTTTGTAAATCAGATAGTTCACATTTTTTGACATTAGCTAATCGATCCTGCTCGGCTATATCCGCCTCAAGCATTACAATTTGCTGTTTGTCTACCTGAATTAGGGCAAGTACCGGATCAACACCCTCAACAGCCTCGATCACTGACTTTTTAGCCGCCACCTTATCTTTAATCACGCCTACGGGTTTAACAATTTCAACAACATCCTCTATCGGTTCGACGTTTTCCCCCAACCAGCCTGCCAATGACGGAACATTGTCTAATGGTGTGATATTAAAATCCTTGGGATCTACAATAACGTAACTATCTTGCGATCCTCTTTTGCCGGGCGTTGTACTATAAATAAGATCACGATAATTTAAGACAAAATAAGACCAACAACTCACAAACTGACCATCTAGACCATTCAACGTGGCTGGATACTCATTGATGATAATATCTTTAACGACGTCACGGAAAGCCCCTCTTGGCTTCCGCCAAACAACCACATTATGACCATTTTTTTGGGCAGCTTCGCCGCCAGGTAGTTCTTTGGCATGATTATAAAGGGCCTCCCAGAGCCAGCAATAAAAGATCATCATATTAATTTTGGGCTTTTCTCCCGACTGCTCTGCGGAATTCTTTTGGAGAACAATATCCAATGCCCCTTCAAACGTTAATTTTGCTTGTTCCATCTGCGCTTTATATGCCTCCTCAATCGCAACAAACTTAGCATTCACCCATTCGCATGATTGATCCTGCAATTGCACGTCACTACCCAAAAGTCGCAAAGCCAATTCCAATCTTTCAATACCGCTACCCCCAGGCAAGCTTAAATCAAACTCAATGCCAGATACGTCTTGATTCGCTAAAAATTTATTAACCACTTCAATGATAAACAAATCTTCGCCACTTTTTTCTTTCCATATCTCAACCTTTTTTGTCAAGACATCAAAAATGACCACACCATCCTCGTTAATCGTCTTTTTTAACTCTCCCCTAATAAAATCCAGATTATTATTCATCAACTCTCCTCCTTGCTGATGTAAATTTAACTTACGTTTTATTGGCGTATTATCAGGATTCTTAATAACTTTAAACTTGTTCGGATCTAAAATTATATACCGAGACGGCCGCTTGTTATTTTTTAGATTCTGATTTGTCGACCTCATTATTCCTTTTCCCGCCAAATAACCAATAACCGTATCACGAAGAAAAATCTTATCTTCCTTGTCGCGCATATCCAGGGTGGCCATTGGATATTCTTGTTTAATCACCTCCAGCACGATTGGCAAATAACCAGCCCTGCCTGGCTTAAAAATTATTTGTCCATTACTACCGAAATCAGCTATTTTATCAGTGGTCAATGGCGTATTAACTGCAATACCGGATAAATGGTCATACAATCCTTGCCAGATATTATAACCGAACAAAGTAATTTTTATTTGTTGTTTAGACGCATTCGCAAACTCTTCGGCCATAATTTCCTTCCTTCCATCTCGAATAACATTAACAATTTCTCGCGCATGGTCAGAAATATCGCCATCTTGAATTTCTCTACCAGAAAAAATAACCGCCACCTCTAAAAACAAGTCCGCGTCTTTTTCAATGATTTCAACGCCAACGTTTTTTAGCTCAAAAACAATTTGACTAATTTCCTTGCCGCGCGTAAATTCAGGAATGATTTTAGACAAAAATATTTTTTGATCATTTTTTTGATGATAAATTATTTCATATTCTTCTAATTTATCAACAAAATCTGGTTTTCTATCTATAGCATACGATAAAATTTGCCTAAACCGCTGATGTTTTTCCCACAAACAGATACCCGCTCCTGGCTCGTGCCCGACTCTTGATTCCCAATTTATTACCACTTCACCAAATATTCGCGCCACTCGGTTGGTTCTGCGCCTACGCTTGGCGTTAGTCATCCAACAAATTCCAGCATGCTTACAATCATGCACATGATTCTTTGTGAATATAAGGCTATGTCCTTTTTCTAAATGCTCACAAAGACGCTCTTGACTACCATGACAGTCTTCTTGACCATCCAAACCGAAAGAATGACTAAAAATCAAATACACCTCAAAAGAAGCCATTTTTAAAGTTTGCAATCTGTTAAGGTGCTTTTTCACGGCACCAACAACAATTTTCTTCTCAACCTCCCAATTATGCGCAGAAACATCGGTCGTTGTTGTAAAAAGCCTTTTCGTCATTTTTTCTCACCACCTTTAATTTAACATGTTAAGAACTCACCACCTTCAACGCAAAATTAGAATACTACTATTTATTGATATTGTCAAATTCTACTAACTCCTCCACACACACGGGGGGCCTGGGTAGGGGGTTATAATCTAATTTCAAATTTAAAAATTGACACTTTTATAAAATCGTGTAAACTATGAATCAGTTAGTCGTTTTTAGTTTTTAGTTTTTAGAAGCCGCCACGTCATCCTGAATGCATTTCAGGATCCACGACCGGATGCTGAAACTAGTTCAGCATGACAATCCCGCGACTAATCACATGCCATCTATTTTTAAGCCAATCTTTAAATCTACCAAACGTATTTTCCGACAGCTTGGTAGAAATATCCTGAAAGCCATTGAATACTTTTTCAAGGGTCTTTGGTTTTTAGTTAAGCCAATTGTTAAGCCCAAAGGCCGCAATAAGGTTCGGGTGGCCTTAGCTTTAATTTTCATTATGATTGCCTTGACGGGATTCACGAGCTATCCTAAGGCATGGGACAAAGCCACTAACTGGTTAAACCCCCAATTAGACAGAGTTGGCTTTTTATCTTGGATTAATTTACCCAATTGGCATAATTGGCCATTTCAATTAGGGTTAGATTTACAAGGCGGCACTCATTTAGTTTATGAAGCAGACACCAGCCAAATAAAAGTTGAGGATATTAGCACTGGTATGCAGGGCGTGCGCGATGTAATAGAACGGCGTATAAATATCTTTGGCGTTAAAGAACCTTTAATCCAAATAGAAAGCACGCCCAAACACCATCGCCTAATAGTAGAACTGGCGGGTATTCAAAACACCTCACAAGCTATTCAAATGATCGGCCAAACACCTTCTTTGGATTTTCGCGAAGAACGCCCCGCCGAAGACACCCAACAAATTCTAGCTCTTCAACAGCAAGGCCAATATCTTTACGAGGATCCCTATTTTCAACCCACTGACTTAACTGGTAAAAATCTTAAAAAAGCCCAGCTAATTTTTGACCAAAACACTGGTCAGCCAAAAGTTGGTTTAGAATTTGATAGCG
Source organism: Parcubacteria group bacterium CG1_02_40_25 (assembly GCA_001872305.1). Taxonomy (GTDB): domain Bacteria; phylum Patescibacteriota; class Minisyncoccia; order Portnoybacterales; family CG1-02-40-25; genus CG1-02-40-25. Next base: position 3,934 of record MNWF01000020.1, read on the forward strand.
AAGGCACAAAATTATTCGCTGATTTAACTAAAAAAAATATCGGCAAGCGAATTGGTATTTATCTTGACCAAACACCGATTAGTGCCCCTAATGTTAATGAAGAAATTCCCTCTGGCCAAGCGGAGATTTCCGGCAATTTTACCACCGAAGAAGCTCGTATTTTAGTCCAACGCCTTAATGCGGGCGCCTTGCCCGTTCCGATCCAGCTTGTCAGCCAACAAACCGTTGGCCCATCATTAGGCAAGGTTTCTTTAGGTGCCAGCTTACGTGCCGCTTTTTTTGGCTTAATGGTAATTATGATTTTTTTAATTGTTTTTTATCGTTTATCGGGTCTTTTAGCCAGCGCCTCTCTTCTGATTTACGGCGCCATTTTATTAAGCATTTTTAAATTAATTCCAGTCACACTTACTCTTTCCGGTATTGCTGGATTTGTTTTATCTTTGGGTATGGCTGTAGATGCCAACATTTTAATCTTTGAACGCCAAAAAGAAGAAGTTAAACAGGGCAAAAATTTTGGCGAAAGCTTCAAGCAAGGGTTCAAACGTGCTTGGCCTTCAATTCGTGACGGTAATATTACCACCTTAATTACTTGCGCCATTTTATACTTAATCGGCACAGGCATGATTAAAGGATTTGCTTTGACCCTGGGTTTGGGTATTTTAATCAACATGTTTACCGCTATGGTAATCAACAAAAAATTTATTCAGTGGCTTGAAGGCACAAGATTGTCTAAATATAATTGGTTGTTTAATAGAAAATGGAAATAATCAAATATCGTAAAATATTTTATATTTTTTCCGGATTATTAGTTGCCGCCAGCGTCTTGGCACTTGTTTTATGGCAGTTAAATTTTGGCATTGATTTTACTGGTGGCACAATTATGGAAATTAACTTTTTAGCAGAACGCCCCAGCAACGATCAAATCAGAGAAAAAATTAAAGACGTTGATTTAGGAAGTGTTGTTTTACAGCCAACTCAAGACAAAGGATTAATTTTAAGATTTAAAAACATTGATGAAACTGTTCACCAAGATATTTTAAAAAAATTGGCCAGCGAGCAAACGCCAGATAAAGTATTGGAAGAAACCCGCTTTGATTCTATTGGCCCAGCCATCGGCCAAGAATTAAAAGTTAAAGCATATTGGGCTATTGGCCTATCGTTAATCGCTATTTTAATTTATATCGCGTGGGCATTTCGCAAGGTCTCCCGACCTGTGGCTTCATGGAAATATGGCTTAGCTGCTATTTTGGCTTTATTCCATGATCTTTTAATCACTATTGGTGTTTTTTCAATCTTAGGACATTTTTTAAATGTAGAAATTGACTTAGCTTTTATTGCCGCTCTTTTGACAATTTTAGGTTATTCAATTAATGATACCATTGTTGTTTTTGACCGTATTCGGGAAAATTTAAAATATTCTTCTTGGGATGATTTTGAACAAACCTTGGACACTAGCGTTAATCAAACTATGGCGCGATCAATCAACACCACGCTCACAACTTTAATGCCCTTATTCGCGCTTTATTTTATTGGTGGCGCCACGCTCCATTGGTTCGCTTTAGCGCTTATTATCGGCATCACGCTTGGCGCTTATTCGTCAATTTTCCAAGCCACACCGTTTTTGCTTTGGTGGATTAAAAAGAAAAAATAATAACGAGTATCAAGTATTAAGAATCAAGTAAAAAAAAGTTAGGACAAAGGGTATCTGATACTTGATACTTGATACTTGATACTTGACGCTTGACACTATAAAATAATAGCCCCGAGAATCCATCTCGAGGCTTTATTTTATCTAACTTATCTGCTATAATTTAAAAATGGAACTTTGGGACTACAAAATAGACAAAACGCCAGAAATGACCCCGGAAGTAGAGCGTTGGTTTTTAGAACGCCGGCTTAATTATGGCCATTTTAAAAAAATTAAATTAACCATAATTAAAAAATATTGGCAACAACTAAAAATTGATCCAGCAATGCGTCAAATGCTAGCTAATTTTATTAAAAAATATGCTTGACCAGTTCCAAGAAAAATTTATTAATTATTTTGCCAAAACAGCATTAGCTCAAGATTTTTATTGGGCTGGCGGAACTGCCCTGGCTGAGCACTATTTGCATCACCGGCTTTCTCAAGATCTAGATTTTTTTACTGATAAAAATATTAACTACGAACAACTAATTAAATTAGTCAGTGATTTTGGTAGACAAAATCAAATATCCGATATTAACCGCGAGCGAATTTTTGACAGACGTATTTTCCTGATGAAAAAAGATGCCAAACTTCTTAAATTAGAATTCGCTAAATACGATTTCCCCTTATTAAACCCGCTCCAAATAGAACCAAAAACAAAGTTAAAAATTACCAGCCTAGACGATTTAGCCGCTGGCAAACTTATGTCCTTAATTGATCGCAACGAACCTAAAGACGTAGTTGATATTTATTATCTATTACAACGCGGAAAATACACTTTAGAAAAAATTATCAAGCTAATCAAGCAAAAATTTGGCCTAGGCCTCGATAAATTAACTGTCTTACGGGAAATCACTCGCTCTTCGACCAATCTAGATGCCATCAAACCACTACTGCTTTTAGCGGAAGACGAGCAAGCATTAGAGATAAAAAACATTAAAAACTATTTTGTCGAATTAAGCAATGACTACTTAAAACAAAAAATTGAATTGTAAATTTAGCGTCCGTCAACCCCAAAAAAATCAGCCACGAGTTCATTGCCCGTGGCTTTATTTTAGTCAATACCATCTTTTCTTATTCACCATTGAAAATATTATATTTCCTCAACTTCTACTAATTCTTTGTCGGAAATAACATCCGATTCGCCGAACAAAAACTTTCCCTTAAATTTCTTTCCGCTTAAAAATAACGGTATCCAATACCTATCGTCAGGCCACATATCATCAAACGGGATTTCATCAACGTGGAACCACTGCGGTTTCATTTCTTCACTTTCAATGGGCTCTCCGAAAAAATCATTCGATCTAAAAAGGTGAACTTGAAGAATTTCAGGATTATCCTTAAACTCAAAATCTATGATTCCAACTTTACGCAGATCTTTCAGCTCGACTCCTGCTTCTTCTTGCATTTCTCTTTCCATCGCATCTTCTACTTTTTCTAATGGAAGAACCTTACCGCCAAAACCGTTCCATCTTCCTGCTCCAAATCCACGCTTCTTCATCCCGAGCAAGATCTTTGGATATTAATAAATTATACAAAGCGTTAATAGTTTTTTCATATTCCTACCTCCCGTAACATTTTTTGATTTTACTTCTGTGTCTGGAATAGTTATTTCCCAATATATTTAAATCTCGGAATTTTATTTTCGTCAACTTCAACATCTTCGCAAAACATTTTGAGTGGTCGCGCCCACAAATCGCGACTACCGTATAACGCCCGATAAACCGCTAATTCGTCTAACGCTTCACTGTGCTTGGCGACACCAATCAATTCATATTCTTTCCCCTTGTAATGTCTATATTTTCCTAATTTTAGCATATTATTTCCCACAACATTTCTTATATTTTTTACCAGATCCGCATAGACAAGGATCATTGCGGCCGGGCTTTTTGCCGTGACTATTGCGAGTTGAGGGCGTTGATAACTGCGCCCGCATATTATCAGACCCAGTGGTAACGCCGGCCTCGAGATTGCCACCCTTCGCTTCGCTCAGGGCAGGCCTCCCCACAACAACGACCTCAGACTGTGGTTGCGCTTGAATTTTGAAAATCAAATTAACAACTTCTGCTTGAATAGCGGCTAATAATCGTTTAAACATTTTCGCGCCTTCGTTTTTGTATTCTACCAAAGGATCGCGCTGGGCATAAGCGCGCAAAGCCACGGATTGACGCAGGTGTTCCATATTATCTAAATGCTCCATCCAAAAAATATCATAAGATCTTAAAAGCACAAATTTAGTAATCGCTTGCATTTGTTCCACGCCAAAACTCGCTTCGCGCTCGCTGTATAATTTTTGGCATAAATTGTCAAAATAATCAATTATTTTTTTCTGTTTATCTTCAGAGTCCGCTCGCTCGTCTATGATCGCCCTAAGATCATTTTCAATTTGAGCTTGGGTTTCTATAATTGGTAAAAAATTATTTAACGCTTCTAAAATACCCTTTGAATCAAAAACTTCTTGGGTATAAAATTTTACTACCCGACTAATTTCATTTTTTAGCAAGGCCAGCACTTGTTCTTTGAGCCCCTCGGATTGCAAAATCCTTTGGCGCTGACCATAAATATATTGCCGTTGCTTATTTAAAACATCATCATATTCAAGCGTGTGTTTTCGAGAATCAAAATTATAGCCCTCAATGCGAAATTGAGCCGATTCAATGGCGCGCGAAATCATTCTGTTTTCTATGGGCATATCATCCGGAACTTTTAGCATAGTCATCACATTTTTCAAACGATCACCAGCGAAAATCCGCATTAGCTCATCTTCTAAAGATACAAAAAAAACCGAAATACCGGGATCGCCTTGCCGGCCAGCGCGGCCGCGCAATTGATCATCAATACGCCTGGCTTCGTGACGTTCTGTGCCTAAAATAAATAGTCCACCGGCTTCAATAACTTGTTTATGAAGTTTTTGCCAACCACGGTCTCCGACTAAAGTCGGGTCTCCAATTTGTTTGCCACCGAGCACTATGTCCACGCCCCGTCCAGCCATATTTGTGGCCACCGTCACCGCGCCCGAACGGCCAGCTTGAGCGATGATTTGCGCTTCACGTTCGTGATTTTTAGCATTTAAAACTTCATGCGCTATGCCTTCGCGAGATAAAAGCGCCGACAAATACTCATTACGTTCTACAGACCTGGTGCCTACCAATACTGGCTGACCATTGTCACGACATTCTTTAATCTGTTTTGTAATCGCTTGAAATTTCGCCTTTTCTGTTCGATAAATTCGATCCGACAAATCTTGGCGCGTCAGTGATCTATGCGTTGGTATAGCCACAGCCCGTAATTTATAAACTGTGTCAAATTCTTCGGCAGAGCTCAAAGCAGTGCCTGTCATACCCGCTAATTTTTTGTATAAACGAAAATAATTTTGAAAAGTAATTGAAGCCAGGGTCCGCGATTCTTGCTGAACTTGCACGCCTTCTTTGGCTTCCAGTGCCTGATGTAATCCCTCAGAATAACGGCGCCCCGGCATTAAACGACCCGTAAACTCATCAATAATCAGCACTTCGTTATTTTTTACCAAATAATCACGATCGCGCTTAAATAAAACACTAGCTCGCAATGCCTGCTCTAATTGATGGACATAACGCACGCCGCCTTGATCATAAATATTTTTTATGCCAAGCGCTTTTTCTACTTTATCAATACCCGAATCTAAAATACTCACGGCCCGCATTTTTTCGTCAACTTCGTAATCCTCATCTTTTTTAAGCCGTGGCACAACATGGCTAAAAGTTTGATAAAGTTTAGTAGATTCCTCGTCAGGCGCGGAAATAATTAAAGGCGTGCGCGCTTCGTCAATTAAAATACTGTCCACTTCGTCCACAATCGCGAAATTATAACCGCGCTGAACTCGACTCGTTAAATCCTGCGCTAAATTATCCCGCAAATAATCAAAACCAAATTCATTATTGGTGCCATAAGTAATGTCGGCCGCGTAGGCCTCTTTTCTGGCCACTTCTTTCATATTTTGCATTTCCACAGTGACTTCGTTATTGTCCGGCGCGTCTTGGGGCGCGAATAAATATGATTTGTCGTGATTAATACAAGCCACGGAAAGTCCCAATAAATAATAAATCGGCCCCATCCAATTGGCATCGCGCCTAGCTAAATAATCATTGACCGTCACAAGATGAACGCCCTTGCCAGTTAACGCGTTTAGCGCTACTGCCAATGTCGCGGATAATGTTTTGCCTTCGCCGGTTTTTTGTTCAGCAATCATGCCACGATGCAAGATAATACCGGCCATTAACTGTTCATCAAAATGTCTCTGCTTAATGGTGCGTTTGGCCGCCTCCCGAACCAAAGCAAAAACTTCGGGTAAGATATCGTCAAGTTTTTTAGTGTCATTCTGAGCCTGAACGATTAGTGAGGGCGAAGAATCTCGGGATCCTTCAGCCTCGCTCCGCTCAGCTTCAGGATGACCGATAATACCCCTTCTTAATTCTTGCGCCCTTTCTTTAATTTGCGTATCAGAAAAACCCTCAAACTTTTTTTCAAGTTGATTGATTTGATCCACCAACGGCTGAAACTTTTTCACAAACCTTGCATTCGGATCACCGAAAATTTTACTTAAAAAGCTTGACATAATAACTAAAAAATGATATTCGGTGCCTTTTTTATTTCCTATTCTCTATTCTCACTTCCTTGTATTTCACTATCTGCCGCGCTAATTCTTCACGCACCCAATCAATAGCCACCCTTAAATCATAATTATTATTCACGGCGCGAAATTCCTTGCCCGGTAAAATTAAATTCGCTTCCGCGTAAAAAATTTCACCTTTATGATGATGCTGTGAAGGTTTGCCGACCTCAACCTGAAGTTCAATGGGCTTGCCACTAAAACGCTTTAAAAACTTTTCCAAATTGCCAAATTTTTGTTCAATATAAACTTTAATATCTGGCAATAATTCCATATTCGTACTTTTTATTGTAAGTTGCATATAATAAATTTAAAATTAAAAGTTCAAAGTTGAAAAATAACCGTTAGGCCGTTGCCATACTGAATACATATGGCACGCAGTACCTTTAGTTTATTTCGGCATCCACGTCGTCATCCTCGGGTCGAGCCCGAGGATGACGGATGCAAACTAAGTGCTGAAACTAGCCGGAGGCACTGCGCGTTTCATCTATATTTAATAACGCAGAGTTTTACGCGTGTGTTCAGCATGGCAACAGAAAACGACGACTTAAAATTCAATATACTGAATTTCCTCTTCCAGCTCAATGCCAAATTTTTCTTTAACCTTATTTTTGACTAACCGAATTAAATCCAAAACATCACTCGCTTTAGCACCCCCTAAATTAACGATAAAATTGCTGTGCTTTGGTGAAATTTGCGCTTGGCCGATTTGGTGGCCTTTTAATCCGGCCAATTCTATA
>MNWF01000009.1 GCA_001872305.1 Parcubacteria group bacterium CG1_02_40_25
AAATACTGGGGACGATTAAAAATTCACATTCAATCATTGCTGGTTTATCTAACTATGAACTTAAAAAAGATTGTTAATTTTTTATTGCCCGCTCCGTCTTAAAAGTTGGAAAGAACCGTCAAATTTCTTCCAAAAGTCAAATAACAATCAAATATCAATCACTATTCAACCAATTATTCTCAAATACTTGGAATCAAGGCAACTTGGCTCTAAATATCTGAGAACAATGACAGAAGTATCCTGAAAATTATTAGTGTTTTTCTACGGTCTCACTACTATCAAAATACATCCAAAAACTAACTGTGTTATAGCCTCCAGCACCCCCATTAATCTGGTTGTTAACAACGCTGGCGTAGTCATTGCTTCCGTCAAATTTTAATGCTTTGCCCAGACCTCTTTCTATAAGGCCGGTGAAAACATTGTTGGTGGTCTCGGTGGTCAATGGGCTAATTTTTCGTCTAATTAAATCATAAGTTTCCACGCCAGTACTATTTGACCAATTTATTTGAGTTTGCGGATACGCCCCCTGACAAACAAGCGGCGGCTGGTCCAAAACAAAATTGCCAGGCGCCTGACAATAAGCCGCCATTAAAGATTGGCTAACGCTATTGCTTCTTTGCCCAACTAAATAGCCAATAGCTGTCACATAATAAGTATAGGTATTATTAGCAGTCACCGTTAAATCCTGCCAGAGCTTGATATTTTTATCATTAATAATTTGGATTGGGTTAATTCCTAAATCCTGACGATAAATTTCGTAACCAGTTGTATTGCTCATATCAGTTGCCCAAGATAAATTAATCGCCGTGTTCAAGCCCTGACAAGTAGCTACCAGAGTCAAAACAGGAGTAGTCGGAAAACAATTGCCAGTGATTAAACTTTGCGCGTCAGAATCAACCGGCGCCAATCCAGAAAGACCAACCGCCGTTATTTTATAACGATATGTGGTATTGGGATTTAAACCCCCTTCTTGCCATAACCGCGTACTAAATTCTGGATCCGCCGCATAAAAAACGGCGCGCAAATCGTTAATTTCACCAACGCCAATTCCACGAGAAACCCGATATTCAAGGGTATTGGTAGTCGCTGTCCACGATAAGTGCGCTACTGACACACCGGCTTGACAGTCATTAGTTAGGGTTAAAATTGATTTCGAAGGCGCTATACAACTAACCGCGACCACAGTTTTAACATTTTCCGAAACTGTTGAAGTGCCCCCTTGGCCAATAGCAGTCACAAAATAAGTATAACTTTGCCCGCTTTGCACTGACGAATCTTCATAAAAAGTATCGCTTATCGTAATTGAAGAGTCCGGCAACCCCGATGCCAACCGCGTTAATGAATAGCTATTAGCATAAGCAGACGCCTGCCAAGTTATAAGAATCGTTGAGCCACCAGCGCCGCAGTAAAGCGATGGATCGTTTAAATTCGGTGCTGGCGTTGGTGTTTGCGGCGCGGAACAATTAACGCTTTGTGTTTGCTCTAAGGATTCCCCGCCGGGCACTGCTTCTATCTTATAAGTTTTAGCGCAAACATTTCCCGGGCAATTGATTTGCGTTAAATGATCAATATAACTATTGTTGGTCGCGCCAATAATTTGTTTTTGAAACCCAAAAACGCCGTCGTCTTTTCGATAAACGCTATATTGACTCGCGTTCTGGGCAATTGTCCATTGCAAGCGCATTTCTGGGCTTAACGAAATGTCGCAAGCCGCTTGGATGTTTAAAAACGGCACACATGAAGGAATGGCCATAATCCCAATGTTAGAAAAATCTGTTTGATTAGCACTTAGGAAAACGGCCTTAACTTTATAACTTAAATTAAGATTTTGCCAATAAGCATCGCTTAGAGAATTGACTAAATTATCTTGCCATTGCGGCTGGCTATTACTAACTAAAAATTCAAAATCACCGCTCCCAGAAACCTGCCGGTAAATTAGATATTGAGTAGCGCCAGGCAAATTATTCCAAGTCAAATCAATTTGCGGACCGCCAGGCGCTACCGACAAACAATTAGCGATAGGCGGATTTAAAACAACCGGACATAAAGGTATTGTGGCGCTAGCAATTGGTGAATCTGCTTGGTGACCATCCTGCCAGATTGCCTTAATCATATACTGATAAACCTGCTCGCCCACTAAATCAGCCGTATCTACAAAAACGGTTTGCGTAGTTTCATCGACCTTAATACCATTACGCCAAATTTCGTAGCGATTAATAACGCCCGAAGCTGGTTGCCAGCTCAAATTCACGCTTGGCCCTTGGCTGTCACAAGCGGTAGTTGGCGCTGAAAGAGCGACCGGGCAATAAGGTTTATTAATAGCAAATACATCAGAAAAATAATCACTGCCACTGACCACTACTTTAATTTTATAAGAGTATGCTTGGTCGCTAACGATTGTATTATCAGTATAACTATTATCATCAATAATCGCCTCGCTATTTAATTGGACAAAATCTGTCTGACCTTCTGGCGAACGCAAAACATAATATTCTGGGCTGGAGCCAACATCCGTACCGACCCACGACAACACCACAAAGGCGCCCGCGCTATTGCAGTTAGCTACGGGCTGATTTAAAACAACGGCCTGCGCTTGGGCAAAATTTGTCGCGCCAAACAACCCCAAACATAAACTCAAAAACAAAATCGCCAAAACATAAAAAATAGTTTGCCGTCGTTTACGGTATAAAACAAGGGGTTGACTCATATTTTATAAATTTTAACCAAAAAAACAATTAATTACATCGTAGGCAAAAGCCTAATTTGACTTGCCGTAAATTCATATGCTTGACTAATATCATCTTTAGCGATTACCTCAATCAAATCGCCGACTTTTAAATCTTTAAAAACTGCTGCTACTTCTTGAATTAATTGCTTTTTGGTTTGCTGATCAGTAATGATGTTTAAGCGGCTAACCTTTGTTTCTGTATTTACTAAAACACGGCGTATTTCTTTTTCCCGCGCGACTTGGCCTGATTCTAGCATACTCGGGATATCGGCTTCCATCATTAAAAAACTGCCACCGTGCTCTTTAATCAATCCCGACAAATTAAATAAAACATCCGGGATACTTGGCTTTATCACTGGTTTTGGTAAACCAGGTGCTTCCTTAGCAGTATTGATTACAGCCGTATTTTTTTGCAAGGTCTCATTTAAACTCCAGATTGATCTAGCAAGCAATATTAAAATGACGGCTAATACCCCCACAACAACTAATGTCACTGCGACTTTTATTTTATCAATTCCATTTTTTTCATTAAGCATATATTTATTTTAGAAGCTTTTGAAAAACCCAAAAGACATCTATATTAATTACAAAATTATTTTTTAATTTAATAAGCTCATCATCTACGTAATACAATTACATTTTACCATAAATTGCATCTAATGCCGCAATAAATTTTCCACAGCCAAAACATAAATTTTAATAACTAAAAACACCTCTGAAATAGGTGTTTTTAGTTTAGCTGGATTTTCGATTAGCCCAGAAACGACAATCTACAATTTACTGGACGACCTCAATTTGAGTATATTTTACCCCAAACTGGATTGCTTCGCCGCGGCTTGGAAACCAGATATCTACTTTGTGGCTATTTTTTAAAGCCATGCGATCCTCTACGACAAACACTTTGCCCGGGAACAACAAAGGGAAAGTAATTTTCGTGCCAAAAGGTAAAAAGTTAGTTGCCACAATACCATCACGCACCATGGTACCCTTTGCGGTGATAAAAGGCGACGCGTCACACTGATCAACGGTGCTAGAATAAGCAGTAACGATTGCCCATCGCTGACCAACAACCTTGCCAGCCACAAGCGTAGTCCCTATCTTTTTAGGTAAGCCCATACTAGCAGCCAAACGATAGACAGGCGATTCAGTAGTAGCCATAGCTACTAACGCGCAGTCCTGACTAATGGGCAAGGCATTTGACTCACTAAAGTCCGCCTCGTTCAGCGCGGGGTCAATATATATATCAGCGCCACCCAAAAAAGCCAACACGGTTTGAGGCATCAGAATTTGACTCAACACGCCAATTAAAACGACCATGGACAACCCATATTTAATTTTTGCGATTAGAGTTAAATTGTTAGTATTCATATTTTTTATCTGGCTCTAATTTTTTAAGATTAGAGTCAAATAAAAAATGACCTCTTTCAGGTCACCGCTATCTTAGCATAGTTTACCAAAAAAGTCAAGGATTTTAGCTATTTTTTGCCGTTGAGAAAAAAAGATAGAAGCCAAAACGCTAAGTTTTTACCTGTAAAAACGCCCAAGCCACCCTAACAAATAGCATTTTCTTAACATTTTTACCCATTTAATGCCAGTTTTGCCATTTTTTGCGTGATTTCTGGAGCGGGAGACGGGATTCGAACCCGCGATCTTCTGCTTGGCAAGCAGACGCTCTACCAGCTGAGCTACCCCCGCACGCATATCAAAAATCAAATATCAAACAACAAGCCGCAAAACAAACATGGTGCCGAGGATCAGAATCGAACTGATATGGTCGGTTTTTCAGACCGATGCCTTGACCACCTTGGCTACCTCGGCGTCGTCAGTTAGTTTTGTTTTCTACAAACTATTAACTAAAAAGCCAACTGATGTGGACGCGCCCTGACTTGAACAGGGGACCTCTACGATGTCAACGTAGCGCTCTAACCAGCTGAGCTACGCGTCCCAAAGCCACAACAGCCAGTGGGCAGCATAGGGATCGAACCTATGGCCTTTTGCGTGTAAAGCAAACGCTCTAACCAGCTGAGCTAGCTGCCCCCCCTCACTTGAAAAAAATTAAAGAATTATAGATTCTCTTTTTAAGATGAGTATAAGAACCTGAAAATCTTTTCAGCATTCTTTCACGATTCATGGCATCCCCCTAAGAATAATACGCTTCGTAGCATACCAATATAGCTGGTAAACGATGACTTGTTGATCCCACCAAACCATTATTATCCTCTGCAAGTCTACGCCTTAGATCATTTGTATAACCAATAAAAGGCTCTTATCTTTCTGACTTAACAGAACATAGACATAAAACACATTCTTTTCAAGTGAGGGGTGCCCGGAGCGGGACTTGAACCCGCACGCCCAAAAGGGCACAGCTCCTCAAGCTGCCGCGTTTACCGATTACGCCACCCGGGCCCTTAGTCATTGATTATTTCTCGCTATCCTGCGTTTCTTCAGCCACTGACTGCGCCTCCGACGCCTTCTGAATCCCCCCAAGAACAATCTTCTCCTTAAGGCGCATTTTGCGGCCAGCTCGTTTCCTCAAATAATACAACTTAGCTCGCCGCACCTTGGAGCGTCGAACGATTTCGATTTTCTCTATAAACGGTGAATGCAGAGGATAAACCCGCTCTACACCAAACCCACCGGCTTCACGACGCACGGTAATAGTGGCCCCCGGCTCTGAACCATGTTTACGGGCGATCACTAACCCCTCAAAGGCCTGGAGGCGTTCTTTTTTACCTTCACGAACTTTTTGATAAACCCTAATCAGACATCCTGGCTGAACATCGGGGTATTTCCCCCTGCTACTCTGAATTTGTTTTTTTAACGCTGTTTTAGCAACAGCCGGTTTCTGAGTTATTTGGTTTGTTTTTTGATTTTTTGTAGCCATAGAATAATAATAACAGAAAACGAAAAAAAGTCAAAAGAAAAAAGCTAAAAGCTAAAGCGCGAAAGCCAAGTGTCAAAACCACAACGCAAATGCTAAAAATTACTAATTTTATGTTTTTTATAGCTTTATCTTTTACGTTCTAGTTTTGCGGTTTTAGATTTTCGCTTTGTCTTAAAAAACAATCAAGATCATCGGGCAATCCAGCTTCAAAAGACATAGTTTCACCATCTGGCAACTGCAATTGTAAATAATATGAATGGAGAAACTGACGCGTTAATCCTAACAACTCTTTTTGTCGTTTAAATTTATATAACGGATCACCAGCCACGGGATGACCAATTGATTTTAAGTGAACTCTAATTTGATGAGTACGACCAGTTTCAATCGCCACATCCAAAAGAGTAAAAATTTCTAATTTTTTTTGCCCCACACCAATAACCTCGTCTTTTTCTATCAATATAAATTTTCCATCATTTAAAAGAGCATAATACCGCAAAACATTGTATCTAGTGCGGGCTTTTTTACCGCTTAGTATATCTACGACATTCTTTTTACGCCAATCTTTATGCGACCTGCCCATAGAACTACTAATTACGCCTTCTGCGTCTTTTATCTGACCATAAACTAAAGCTAAATATTTCTTTACGACCTTTCTATTCTTAAACTGCGACTTAAACCAATTATAGGCGACATCGTTTTTGGCCACAATCATTAATCCAGAAGTGTCCTTATCCAACCGATGAACAATCCCCGATCTTAAAACGTTTCCACCAACACCTTCAATGTTTGGATATTTTACCATCAACCAACCCACTAAAGTATTTTTCTCATTTTTGCCAGTTGGATGAACCAAAATTCCTGCTGGCTTATTAACAACTACCATATCATCATTTTCATAAATAATTTTAGGATTATTTGCCATTTGTTTTTTTTAAAAAGCAAGTAAAATCTGTGCAGTATTTTTGAATTGGTAAAAGAAACTTTTTTCAAAATACTTATTAACTAAAGGAAAAAATATGAAATACATTATCTATGCTCGTAAAAGCACCGAAGAAGATGACAGACAAGTTTTAAGTATTGAAGCTCAACTCGTTGAGTTAAAAGAATTTACCGTCAAAGAAAAACTGGAAATTGTCGCTTCCTTTCAGAAAGCAAAAACTGCCAAAGAACCCGGACGAATGAAATTCGCATAAATGTTGTCAATTCTCGAATCCGGGAAAGCGGACGGAATAATTTCTTGGCATCCAGATCTGAAAAACATCGGCTCGAACCACATTTTGCGAAACCGTGAATTCGTTTTTACCCCCAAAATTGAATACGAATTAATCGCCGAGCGAAGCGAGACGAACCAACGAAATTTGACTTTTCCTTACTGGTGCCGCTGGTCGGAGTCGAACCGACATGAGATTGCTCTCACAGCATTTTGAGTGCTGCGCGTCTGCCAGTTTCGCCACAGCGGCAAAAACATAATTTTCAATTTCTAATTTCTAAACACCGCCCAATTAAAGCATAAAACGACTATAAAATACAATAAAATTGGATCTACTCATCGCTTTTTGCTAATTCGTTTGCCCTTTTAAACGAACATTCTTTTTTGGAACACTTAATAGTTTTGCCTGCCTCGATTAACATTTCGCCACATTGGGGGCATTTTTCGCCTGTCGGCTTATTCCACAAAGCATAATCGCATTCGGGCCACTTATCACACGCGAAAAAAACCTTGCCCTTGCGCGATCTTTTACCAATAATTTCGCCTACGCCACATTTAGGACATTTAACACCGGTTTTATTATCTTTTTGAATTAAGGCTTCTGTGAAACGACATTCTGGGAATCCAGAACAAGCATAAAATTTGCCAAAACGGCCCAGGCGGATTATCACGGGCTTACCACATTGCGGGCATTTACGATCCGTTTCTTCTATGGTCGGCTGTTTTTTAACTACCAGATACTTTTCTTTAAGCTCCAGAGCAAAAGGATCATAAAACTCCCGAATTACTGGCACCCATTGTTTCTTGCCGTCAGCAATCTCATCCAAATCGCCCTCCATTTTGGCAGTAAAATTTAAATCAACAATTTTAGGAAAATTTTCAACTAAAATATCACTAACCATAAAGCCGATTTCCGTTGGTATAAACTTACGCTGTTCATTTTTTGCCACATAACCTCGATCTTGAATTACGGAAATAATTGGCGCGTAGGTTGATGGCCGACCGATACCATATTCTTCTAATGCCTTAACTAAAGTGGCTTCTGAATAACGCGCTGGTGGTTGTGTAAAATGTTGCGAATGATCTATCCTGACTAATTCTAAAATCTCTTTATCGCTTAATTCAGGTAAGATATTTTCTTTGGCCCGCAGTGGATAAAGTTTTAAAAATCCGTCAAATTTAATGGCAGAACCATTCGCCCGAAATAAATAATTATTGGCGCTAATATCTATTTTAGTAGCGTCAAAAATCGCCTGCGCCATTTGCGAAGCTAAAGCACGCCGCCAGATTAGATCGTAAAGCTGATATTGTTGCTTATTTAAATATGATTTTATCGTTTCTGGAGATCGACCGGCTGAAGTTGGCCTAACGGCCTCGTGAGCTTCTTGAGCCAATTTAGATTTAGTCTTATACTGATGCTCTTGGTGATAATTTTTACCAAATTCTCCAATAATTAATTCAGCGGTTGCGGACAAAAACTCTCCTGATAAATTGACCGAGTCGGTACGCATATAGGTAATTAAGCCAACGGCTTTTTGCCCCAAAGACACGCCTTCGTAAAGTTGCTGGGCTAATCTCATGGTTTGTCTCGCTGAAAAACCCAAACGATTAGCAGCCTCTTGCTGTAAAGTACTCGTAGTAAACGGTGCCAACGGCGAACGCCTAACTTCTTTTTTTTCAATAGCCGCTACTTGATATCCCGCCCTTTGTAAATCTTTAACCATCTGATCAGCTTCAACCTGATTCTTAATACCCAATTTATCAATTAACTGATTATCTTTTTTGATTAGTCGCGCCTCAAATGATTCGTTTTTTAGCTTGCGAAGCAACGCGACGATCTCCCAATATTCATCTGGCTTAAATACTGTAATTTCTCGTTCACGCTCCACAATTAAACGCACAGCTACGGACTGCACTCGACCAGCTGACAACCCCTTGGCAATCTTTTTCCACAAAAATGGCGATAGCTTATAGCCCACCAAGCGATCTAAAACCCGTCTTGCTTGTTGGGCATCAACTAAATTTAAATCTAAATCTCGCGGCTTATTCAAGGCTGCTTCAATTGCTCTTTCGGTAATTTCATGAAACACAATCCGCGAATACGGTTTTTTGGTTTTTGTTTTAACTATTTTTTTAACCACGCCTGCCACCTGAAATTTACCTAATCTTAGGACCTGCAACAAATGCCAGGCGATAGCTTCGCCTTCACGATCTTCATCAGTGGCCAAAATAACTTCATCGGATTTTTCTGCCACCGCTTGCAACTCCTTAACACGCGCCAAAACTTTTTTAGGAATCACATATTGAGGCTCAAAATTATGGTCCACATCAACCCCCAATTTAGTCCGCGGTAAATCCCGCACGTGGCCAAAAGAAGATTCAACCTTAAAGCCGCCCTTTAAAAATTGGGATATTGTTTTTGCTTTAGTTGGCGATTCGACAATAACGAGTTTCATTTTGTAAAACGGTTTTTAAGATTTATCGGTTAACGAGTTGTCGAGTTGCGAGTTATAGATACAAACGCGTTAACTCGCTAACTCGTTAACCCGAAAATTTTTTAACTTTTATTTATAAATAACATAATTCATCCCCCCTAAATCCTTAACCTTGCCTTTCATTTCCATCAAGACCAAACAACTAGATAAGACAGGCGTGTCTAATTTAGTCAATTTGGCTAATTTGTCAATATGTAATGGCTGGTGGCTCAAAAATTCCAATACTCGCGCTTCTTCTTTTGTATCCGCTAAAACACACCGCGCCTGCGATTTTTCAGCTACCACGCCAAGTTGCAATTCATCTAAAATATCTTGGGCGCTCGTTACTAACTTGGCGCCCATTTTAATTAAATTATTAGGGCCTTGGGAATTTTGATCAAAGATAGAACCCGGCACGGCAAACACATCACGATTTTGAGCTAAAGCGTGCTGGACAGTCAAAAGGGCCCCGCTTTTTTCTGGCGCTTCAATCACCAAAACCCCCAAACACATACCAGCCACAATGCGGTTTCGTGCTGGAAAATGCTGAGGCAAACCGGCAACACCAATTGGATATTCACTCATTACTGCTCCGTGTCGGCTAATTTCCTTAACTAAACGTAAATTTTCTCGCGGATAAATACTTTTTTCGTCTAGCCCCGAACCAATCACTGCTAGTGTGCGTCCATTAGCTTCTAAGGCACTCTTGTGCGCCAAAGTGTCAATACCCTTAGCCATGCCAGAAATAATCGTCAGCCCGGCTCGTGCTAAATCATACGCCAAGCGCGGTGTAACTTGTTTACCATAATATGATAACCGACGTGTGCCCACCACCGCGATAGATAGATCATCAGCTGGACTTAGTTTGCCATAATAATACAAAATTCCCGGCGGATCATAAATTTCTTTTAATCGTTTTGGATAAATCTCATCATTAATTGTTAAAATATTCAATCCTAATTTTTGCACTCGCTCCATTTCCGCGTCCGGATTAATGCCTACGGATTGTTGAATAATTTTTTCCATCACAGGCGGCTTAATCCCCAATGCCCGCAATGACTCAGTATTCCGCGCTCCTGCTATGCCCGCCCAGGCACTTTCCATACTACCAAAACCCGCCAGCAACTTTTTAAATGTCCTAGCGCCTACCTCCTGAATTTGATTAAACGCGTTAAAATATTTCGCTTCTTCTGACGCCATAAAATTTCATGTCATCCCCGTTCTACGCTGTCATCCCCGCGAAAGCGGGAATCTATACGATAATTAGTCGACCGAACGTGGATTCCCGCTTTCGCGGGAATGACAAATTATTTATTATACCCCAAATCCCAAAAACAACCAAAAAACTCGCGTATTACCACTAAATATGTTAATTTCTAATTTCCTGTTTCACAGTTCCTAAAATTATTAACCCTATCAAACTAGGAGGTTTAAAATGCCCGAAGAGAAAGATCCGATTATGAA
>MNWF01000004.1 GCA_001872305.1 Parcubacteria group bacterium CG1_02_40_25
TTTCTTAACAACGGTAGCTTCACTGGTAAATCTTTTTCCGGCACGGCTACTGTCCCGCAGTTTTCGCAAAAAACCAGTGGTATTGGTTCTCCCCAATAATGCTGGCGCGAAAAGACCCAATCACGTAATTTGTAATTAATTGCTTTTTTGCCTAACTTGTTTTTTGCTAACCATTGAATGATTTGTTTTTTAAATTCATTAGTTAACAAGCCATCAAACTGGCCAGAATTCATAACTAATCCTTCGCCCACAAAACAGATTAAATCATGATAGAACTCACAATTCCAGAGCATATCTGACAAACTATAATGTACTGCCATTTTATCATAATACTTTTTACAAAGATTCATTGCCTTATTAGCATCTTCTTCGTTTTTTACTTGCACAAATTCGCCATTGCCAAAAATAAATATTTTTTCCGTGCCGACAATTTCGCACCAATAATTTGGTTTTAAATATTTTTTTACTAAACTAATATGCTGTTCGAGTTGTGTTTTGGCAAATTCCACATAAAAACCACCTTGCTTGTTTTTTGCATATTTAAAATTAGTTAATTCCTGCTCTAACCCATCCTTAAAAGAGCCTTCCATAAAATAACTTTTATAAAAATCTTTTGGCTTAACAACGTCTATAATCGGTAGCTTAAACTTTCTGGCAAAATCAAAATCACGCTCATCATGCGCCGGTACAGCCATAATCGCGCCTGTGCCATAATGCGGCAAAACATAATCAGCCACAAAAATTGGAATTTCTTTATTATTCGCTGGATTAATCGCACTGATGCCTTCTAACTTTACGCCGGTTTTTTCTTTGGCCAAATCCGTTCGCTCTAAATCAGATTTCGTTGTCGCATTTTTAGTATATTTTTCTATTTCTGCTTTATTCTTAATTCTTGATTCTTGATTCTTGAACAGTTCATGTTCCGGACATACCACCAAATACGTCGCGCCAAAAATTGTGTCGGGTCTGGTCGTAAATACCTTAATTCTTAATTCTTCATTCTTAATTCTAAATTCTATTTCTGCTCCTTCCGAACGTCCAATCCAATTAATTTGTTGTTCGCGAATCCGCGGCGAATAATCAACTGAATCTAAATCGCTTAACAAACGGTCCGCGTAAGCCGTAATTTTTAACATCCATTGTTTTAAATTCTTTTTTTCAGTCACAGCCCCGCATCTTTCGCATTTGCCCGCAACCACTTCTTCATTGGCCAGACCAATTTTACAAGACGGGCACCAATTAACTGGCATTTCTTTTTGATAAGCTAAACCCTTTTTAAATAATTGTAAAAATATCCACTGCGTCCATTTGTAATATTCGGGATCCGTAGTATTAATTTCTCGCGACCAATCAAAAGACAGCCCCATTTTGGTCATTTGTTTTTTGTAATTGGCAATGTTTTGGCGTGTTGTAATTTGCGGCTGAATACCAGTTTTTATAGCGTAATTTTCCGCGGGCAAACCAAACGCGTCCCAGCCCATAGGATACAAAACATTAAAACCATTCATTCTTTTATAGCGCGCCACCGCGTCCAGAGCCGAGTAACTTCGTAAATGGCCGACATGCAAGCCCGTGCCCGATGGATAGGGGAATTCTACCAAACAATAAAACTTCGGCTTTTTTGCACCGTCTTTGGCGCGCGACCAATCACTTTTTTGCCAAATTTTTTGCCATTTGGCTTCAATTTGTTGTGGGTTATATTGTTTCATATTTTGTCATCTTACCCCAATTTGACCATTTTGGCAATTAAAAAAGACCGATAACACTTGATTATCGGTCTAAATTATAAACACCTATAACGCTTATTATTTTAAGCGTCAAGATTAAGGCTTTTTTCTATTTTTAGAATATCCGCTAAATTTGCCTTGGTTGCCGGATGTTCCGGCACAAACAAAGAGCAGCAATCTTGATGTGGCTCGGTGGAAATTTCATAAGTGCTGATTTTTTGGGCGAGCGCAATAATTTCCTGTTTATCAAAACAAATCAGCGGCCGCAAAACTGGCAAAATAACCGCCTGCTCAATCACTGCTAAATTTTCTATGGTTTGCGAAGCTACTTGGCCCAAGGCCTCGCCAGTGATTATAGCTTTGGCGCCAATTTCTCGCGCTAATTTTTCGGCTTGGCGCATCATTTCTCTACGATACAAAATTACGCGATATTTGGCTATCGTTTTAGTTAAAACTTTTTTTTGAAAATCCAAAAACGGAGTCATTGTTAAATTGTCATTCAAAGGCGACTGCCACCGACTTAAAACTCCTACTATTCGTTTGACTTTATCTTGCGATGCCGTATCTGTTTGTGGCGCTGAATGGAAATGAATGAAACATACTTGTAAGCCACGCTTCATTGCTAACCACGCGGCCACTGGCGAGTCAATGCCACCGGAAAGCAAACAAACCGCCTTGCCAGACACGCCAACCGGCAATCCGCCCGCGCCTTGAATAATACTCACCGCGTCATCATCGGATTCAACCCGATGATCTAAATTTATATAAATAAAAGCACTTTTATTAACAATTTCTACATAAAAAATAATATCGGGATTTTTCAGATCCACCCGGGCGCCAGTTTCTTTCTGAATAAATCCGCCTAACTGTTCATTAATTTGTTGTGAAGTTAAAGGAAAATCCTTTTGCGCGCGCTTACTGGTAACTCGAAAAGATTGCCACGAACGACCACCACCACACTTGAGATTCTTCGGCTTCGCCTCAAAATGACACAAAAAACCAGTAATCTTTTGCTTGATTGCGTCAAAATCGACCATTGTTTTTTCTGCTAGCACAAAATTAGCAATGCCAAAAGTTTTTTGCAGACAATCTTTAATGGCCGGACAATCTGTTAAAACAAAATTTTCAATATACAACCGACCATATTGCCATTTAACTTCTGGCTTAGAAAAACTTTCGTCCACAAATAAAGCATCCAGTTTTTGCTGGATATTATTTTGCAATTGTCGCTCAAACATACGACGATTGCCACCCTTTAAACCAATTTCGTTATAGTGAATTAAGACCACTTGGAACATATAATACCATTTTAGAAATCGGAGTCACGATTTTAATCGGAGACGCTGTCTCTGACTAAAGTCAGGACTCCAAATCAAAAAACTTGATTACATTTTTATCAATCTGCTCTTCGGTTTTTTCTAAGAGCTCGCCACGGACTCGTGCTATCGTTTCATAAACATATTTTACAAACAATGGTTCATTACGCTGGCCGCGATTCGGAACGGGCGTCAAATATGGACAATCTGTTTCTAACAACATTCTTTCTATGGGCATATTTTTAATCACCTTATCATAATCACGCGCGTAAGTAATAATGCCCGTAAAAGAGATACGGCAACCCAAATCTAAATATTTTCGCGCCTGATCCCATGACCCAGAATAACAATGGATTACTGCTTTTAAGTTTTTAACGCCCGATAAAATTTCTAACATTTCATTGTGCGCATTACGACAATGAATTATTAAGGGCAGATTCAGTCCTTGTGCCAACTTAATCTGTGTTAAAAATATTTCCGTCTGCTTTTTGATTTTTGATTTGTCATTTTGACCCCCTGCTTGCGCAGAGGACAAGTTTTTGATATTTGATGGTTCGGCATCGCTCACCACTTTTAGTTTTTGATTTAATTCCAATCCGCACTCCCCAATCGCCACTACCCTATCTTCGCGCACCAACCCTTCCAGCCCCGCCATATCTTTGATAGCATCACATCCCGTTTCTTGTTCGGCCATCGGATGAATGCCTACTGTCGCGTAAATTTTTTTATGTTGACTTGCCAACGCCGCTGACGCCTGACTTGTTTCTAAATCAGAACCAATATTAATAATATATTTTAAACCATTTTTAAAAGCCCACTCAATCACTTGCGGGCGATCTTGGTCGTATTGAGAAGCGTCTAAATGGGCATGAGAATCAATCATGGGCATATCTGGAGTCATGGCTTTAGCCAAAGACAGAATTTAAACAGTCTCCGACTAAAGTCGGGACTCCAAGTTTAAATAATTCAGCTTAAATAATTCTCGGGAATAAAATTTCGCTTTGTCCGGTTTTAAAAATTTCGACAATCTTCTGGCTAGTGGTTAGCATAATTGGCGCCAGACACCGACTAATAAATAAAATTTCTTTAATAATCGGCTTCAAAACTTTTTCTTGTTCGGGTTTATCTTTAATTTTCCACGGTTGAATTTTATTTATTTGACCATCACATTCTTGAATCTTTTCTTGCGCTAATTTTACAACACCGTATAAATCTAAATCTGCCATTAGTTTTTGATACTGCTCTTCGCTGTTGTTCTTAAATCTTGAATCTTGAATCTTGAATCCAAACTTAGCAACTCGCGCTACCAAATTTCCTAGTCCATTAGCTAAATGCGCGTTATAAGTTTCAATCATACGATCCAAAGAAATATCTCCATCATTGCCAAAAGGGAATTGAGCGAGCAACAAATAGCGTGTGGCATCAACGCCAAATTTTTCAATCAACTCTTGCGGCACAATCACATTACCAATTGTCTTAGACATTTTTTGACCATTAATCGTAAAATAACCATGAATAAAAATTTGTCGTGGCAACGCCAGGCCCGCGGCTAAGAGCATGGCTGGCCAATAAACCGCGTGAAATTTTAAAATATCATGGCTCATGATATGTAAATCTGGCGGCCAAAAGTGACGCAAGTCATCCTGAGGAGATCGTGAGCCGACGAAGGATCCCGGGATATTATCGTTTAACCCCTGGGATTCTTCACTACGCTGCGCTCCGTTCAGAATGACAGTATTATTATTTTGTAGCGCTGTCCAATAATTCAGTAGCGCGTCCACCCACACATAAATTGTTTGCGATTGATCCCACGGCAATTTAATACCCCATGAAACATTTTGCCGCGAAACCGAAAAATCTTCCATCCCCTGCTTGAATAATCCCAACACTTCTTTTTTAGCATTCGCCGGCTGAATTAAAATTTGGTCATCAGTAATCAGCTTTTCAATTCGCGGTAAAAATTCTTTTAATTTAAAAAACCAATTTTTTTCGGAAATTTTTTCTGGCTCACGCTGATGATCCGGACACCTACCATCAATCAATTCCTTTTCTGTCATAAATTTTTCACAACCCACGCAATAAAGTCCGCCATAGTCCGCTTCGTACAAAAATCCTTCATCTTTCAGTTGCGTTAAAAATTCAACCACGCCCTTTTCGTGCTCGCGATCCGTCGTCCGAATAAAATATGAATAATCAATATTCAATGCCCGCCAAGCTTGTTTAAATTGTTCTGAAATTAGATCACAAAATTTTTGTTCTTGGTGCCCGGCTTTTTGGGCCGCTTGGCAAATCTTGGCGCCGTGCTCATCGGTACCAGTCAAAAAGAAAACTTGCTCGCCTTTTAAGCGATGATACCGCGCCAAAACGTCTACAGCCACCGTCGTATAGGCATGGCCAATATGCGGCTGGCTATTGACATAATAGATAGGAGTGGTAATAAAAAATTTATTCATATTTTGATTATATGCCAACTAATAATATTTGCCAATAACCACTTACGTCTTAACTAAAAAAGCTTTATATTAAAAATAGTTGCGGCCGATTATCAAAGGAGGACAAAATGAGTAAGTCGGTTAATGCTGAAGTTAAACCAAGAAAAAATGAGCCGATTGAAAAACAATTAGCAGATTTAGAGGCGAAGTAAACAGAGCGTTCCACACCATCCGAGAACAAGTTAAGATTTTACCCCGGAGCAAAAAGGACATAGGGCGACCAAGATAATTATGGCGTTGGAGCAACCACAACCACGAATTCTCCCCGAGGTTCGTGGTTTTCTTTTTTTAATTGACTAATAATTGTCGCACAGTCGCCACGATAAATTGTTTCAAATTTTTTAGTAAGTTCGCGACAGACCACTAATTGTCGTTCATTAATGTCATCTTGGGGGCTCTGCCCGAAGGATCTCAGGCTACTACCGTCATACTCCCGAGATTCTTCGCTTCGCTTCGCTACGCTCAGAATGACGTTTAAATCTTCTAGCGTTCGCAAGATCCTGTGGCACGACTCATAAAAAACTACCGTGTGTTTACTGTTAACAACTTGCTCAAAAAACTTTTGCCGTTTTTTCTTGGCTGGCGGAAATCCTAAAAATAAAAATTTGTCAGTAGGTAGGCCAGAAATAGACAGGGCGGCGGTTAGGGCGCAAGGGCCGGGGATAGGTGAAATTGAGATATTATACCCATTGTCATCCCGAACTCGTTTCGGGATCTCGTCCAAAACATCCCTACTAGATTCTGAAATAAATTCAGAATGGCAAACCACTTCAACCAACCTGTTGCCAGGATCCGCAATCCCAGGCGTGCCTGCGTCTGTAACTAAAGCTAAATTTTTGCCTTGACGTAATAAATCCAAAATCCAATCTATTTTCTGTAATCGCGAATGTTGGTGGTAGCTTTGCAAGGGTTTATTAATTTCATAATGCATTAATAATTTTCTAGTTTGGCGCGTGTCTTCAGCCAAAATTAAATCCACCTCTTTCAAAATTTCTAAGGCACGCAAAGTAATGTCTTTTAAATTACCAATGGGAGTGGCGATTATATATAACATAATTAACCAGTTTTTCGGTTAACGGGTTGACGAATTAACGGGTTAATTTTAAAAACTCGCTAACTGAATAACTACGCAACCGAACAATTAAAATAATTAAATAAAAGCCCCTATGCAGGGCGCGATAACAAAACAATTACTAACCAAAAAAAGCTAACTTTTCCGCCATAATTCTTTAACAACTTCCCCCAACCCCGCCACAATAGGCACCGCCAAAATACCGCCGAGCAAGCCCAAAAGCTTAAAACCGATCAGTAAAGAAATAATCACAAGCAACGGGTTTAGTCCGACTGCTTTTTTCATCACCTGAGGAACAATCAGGTGATTTTCTAATTGTTGTACGGCAATATAGAGTATAACGACAACTATTGCCAAAACTGGCGATTGAGCTAAGCCCAAAATCACCGCAGGGATAGCCGAGAGCACTGGCCCGATACCAGGCAAAAGCTCTAAAATACCGGCAACAATCGCCAATACCAACGCGTATTTAATGCCGATAATATAAAGACCAATAAAAGTCATCGCTCCAATAATCACTCCTAAAATTAGCACTCCATAAAACCAATGCCGTAATTTTTTTTGGATACGATCCATTACCCCAACCCAACGACCGCGATAAACCGCGGGGATCGCGCCCACAAAATCTTGTTTTAATTTCGGACCTTGAAGTACTAAATAAAAAGAAATAACTATCAGCACAAAAACGTGGAACAAACGGCCAAAAACTGTTTTTAGGGCTGGAATAATACCCGAAGCCATACTGCCTAATTTAGAACTACCCTGTTCCAAGACATTTTGCAAGGCCTGCCCCACAGCTTGACCCTGAGAGCGTTGCAATACCTTAAAATAATGTTGAACGCTTTCCCCGTATTGCGGCAAATTATCTGCTAAGTGGCTCATTTCCGTGGCTAATGGCGGCAAAATTAAATATACCAAAAAAGCGAACAGGCCGATGGCCACAAGATAAACTATGGAAGCGCCAAGCAATCTCGGAACCTTTTTAGTTTTTAACCAATTCACTGGCTGGGTTAAAGCCATAGCTAAAATCAACGCCACTACTAAAATCAGAATAATATCGCGAAGCACAAACAAAAGCGCCAGCGTTAAAACAACGCCTACGACTTTCAAAACATCAACTAATGGTAACTTGCTTTTTTGGAACATAATTGTCTTTTGTCATTCCGGGCTCCGACCCGGAATCCATGGCGTTAATGCTGAATGGTGAAATTCTAATACCGCATAGGTCACAGGACCAATGAATTCAACATAACGATAACAATGTGGATGCTGAAACCAGTTCAGCCCCCTAACGGGTATCTCCGACATGACAAAATCAAGAGATCCTTCGCTCTGTGGGCTCAGGATGACAATAATCTGTCAAACTTACTTTTTTCTTTAAACGGCCCGATTAAGGCCATGTTTAATTTGGCTGGCTGGAAAATATCACGGGCCACGCGGGACAAATCAGCGCCCGTAACTTTCTCTATCATACCTAATTGTTCCTCAATTGTCAAAATTTCGTTTTCTAAAAGTTCTTGATCCGCGAAAAACGAAGCTTGAGCATCAGAAGATTCCATTTCTAAAATTGTATGCCCCGCAATGCAATCTTTAGCTTTTTTGAGCTCGTCTTCACTAACGGGCTCTTTAGCTATTCTTTGATATTCCGCTAAAATCGCGCTAATGGCTTTGCCGACTTTTTGATGATCCACGCCAGCTTGAGTGACTAAATAACCAGTATCAGTCTCCATTTCCACGCCAGTTTTAACATAATACGCCAAGCCCAAACGTTCGCGCACTTTGATAAACAAACGCGAAGACATATTGCCGCCTAGAATAATCGCCAACAAAGACAGGGCATATTTATCAGGGTGCGATAAATTATAAGCGCGCGTACCCAAACAAAAATGCGTTTGATCGGTTTTTTTAAAATGAACCAGACATTGGGGTTGTGTTTGTTTTTCAACCACCGATTTTTTAGTCATTGTTGCCGCTTGATTTAAACCGCCAAAATAATTGTCAATTTTAGTTTTAATATCGTCATGATCTAATTGGCCAGCCACGACCACAACCGCGTTGTTCGCCAAATAATGATCGCGAAAATAATTTAAAAATTTCTCGTGGCTAAAACCCTGAATATTTTCTTTAGTGCCGATCACTGGCCAGCCCGCTGGCTGATCGCCATATAAAAGCTGGTCCCATAAAATACCGACATATTCAGACGGCATATCTTGATACATATTCACTTCTTCAATAATCACGCCACGTTCACGATCAATTTCTTTAATATCAAATTTAGAATTTAATAAAATGTCTGATACCCAGTCCAAAACCAAGTCCAAATGCGGCCGCGCCGCTTTAGCCCAGTAACCGGTCATTTCTTTAGATGTAAAAGCATTATACTGGCCGCCCACCCGGTCTAATGTTTCGGCGATGCTTAAGGTGTCAGGCCGTTTTTGCGTGCCCTTAAAAAACATATGCTCTAAAAAATGAGACAAACCATTTTGCTCGCGTGTCTCATATTTTGAGCCAGTGCCGAATAAAACTAAAACCGTCACTGCTTTGGTACCCTCCATAGGCACAGTGATTAACCGCAAACCATTTTTAAGAATTGTTTTTTGGTGCATATTTTTCAGTCTCAAACCCTAAGATATTATAGCCCCTTTTTTGCCAATCGGCAATTGCTTGTCGCGGCTGACGACTAAATGTCTTTGCTTGACCAATTGGCTTTTCGCCACCCTGTTCCGTATTTTCTAATTCTTTTATTTCTTCTGCATTATCATCACTAATGCCCTCGGAAAAATGGGCCTTTTCTCTTTTCATCGCGTCTAAAGTCTCTTGCCTAAAAACGCCCTGTTTGGCTAATTCTTCTATTTTTTTGGCGTGCTCAGCTAAATCTTGTTGCATTTTATCAACCCAACCGATGCCCATTTTTTCATATTCCGCTTTTGCAGAACCATTTTTAGTAGTTGTATAGATCTCAATTTTTAAACCACTCTTTTTAATCCACTCAACCACTTCAAATCCCTCATTCCCACCCTCAGACAACTGATGGTCCAACAAAATAATGTCAGGATTTTGAACCATTATCGCCGCAATCGCTTCTACGGCGCTATAGCATTCTTCCAGAACGATACCGCCCCCCCCAAAGCTCGCCCCAAGCTTGCCATTAATTCTGTATGGTCATCAATCATTACTATTTTTTTCATTTTTATTCTCCTCTTTAGTAACGTTATTAACTTTCCCAATCTGATTACCACATTTTGGACAGGGAAGCCCCACTATAAATTTTTTACAAAGTTCCAAAAAATCACCCTCAACTTTCTCGCCGCAATTTTTACAAGCCGCACTACCTTTTGACATCATTTTTCTCCTTATTTTGCCACTCGGCTTTTTTAATCTTCTTACCATTTCCCATCCTCGCACCTGTGTTATATCACACTCCGTAGAAAATGTCAAGTATTTTGACGGTTTTTTGGGCTGGCTGGGATAGTTCCAAATCACGCAATGCGCCTTTTTAAGCACCAATGACTGGATATGACGTATTTAAGCCATTTTTATGCTCTATTTTGTCGACGGTTTCGACACAATGCTGTTTTCGTCATCCTGAATACATGTGCGCAATACCTTCGGTTTATTTTAGGATCCCGTAGGGAACAAAAATTTTTGTTCCCTACATTTTGCCGACGTGGGTGCTGAAATGAATTCAGCACCCTAACGGGTATCTCCGACATGACAATACGCCATGGATTCCAACCTCCGAGCCGGAATGACAAAAAATAAAATTGATTGACAGGACTGGTTATATTTTGCTACAATTCAGTAATATGCCGAAAATAAACTTAAAAAATGTGGTTTGGAAAGAAGGGAAATACTATGTGGCCCAATGCCTTAATGTTGATGTTTCCAGTTTTGGCAAGACAAAAAAAGAGGCCTTGGCTAATTTAGACGAAGCTCTGGATCTTTATTTTGAAGACAGTACAGAAAATAAAACAGAGATT
>MNWF01000054.1:0-12480 GCA_001872305.1 Parcubacteria group bacterium CG1_02_40_25
TATCCTCACTAAAAAAATTAGTGTTGCTATATTGAGCTGATTTTTTTAAACAGTCATCCACGCCTTGACAGATTGGCTGATAATTATTCGTAAGCCCAGCCAAATCCGCGAAAATTGCCAAACCCTTTTGATTTGTCTGCTCTTTAACCCATTTTTCATAGGGCTCGCCCGGATCGCCCAAGGCGTCCACATGTGTGTCTTGGCGCGTATGCGCTGGCACTGTCGCGTCCGCGATCAAGTGCAAGCTATGTCCTAATGACTGAAATGCCCGTTGTTTATCGCCCTTAATATAATCAGCAATCGCCCGGTCAAATGTGCGATCCCCTTCATATAACTGATATTTATTTTGCACGGTTTGATTGTGTAACCAATTTAATAACGACAAAGGATTTTGTCGGGATAAACTAATTTTGCTGAATAATTTTAAAACTGAAGATGGCACTTGCCCCATTCTTTGCGCATTCCAACCCTGGCCAGTAGTTGGATCATAAAAATGATTAACCCAGCGCGGCGGCGTGTCTTCGCGGCTGGCTCCCTGTTTAACCCATTCAATTTCTTGTGTGCTTAACCATTGGCCATAAATTTGATGATAAAGTATTACTGCTTGTTCAGCGATCAACTGGTGTGTGTTTTCTGAATAGGCCTGCGAAATAGTTACGAAGCCGTCGTCATCCTGAACTTGCATTGCCTTGCCGAAGTTTTTAACGAGGGCAGGTTTCAAGATCCAGCACATAAAAAAGCTACCCCCTAACAAAATAGCTATTCCCAAAATAACTATGCCCAACTTTTGCTTTTTATTTTTTAGCATTTATATTAAATAATTCCCTTAGTGTCATGCTGAATTCATTTCAGCATCCACAACGTGGATTCTGGCTCGGCGGCCGGAATGACAAAATACTATAACACGCTAATTTTCCAAACGCCACTCTCGTTATTTTTTTCTAAAACAATTAAACCAGAACCACGATTGGGATTTGTATTGTCAATGTTAAACCACGCAAAGCTTCCCTCCTCCTTAGTCTTTTTAGCGCTCTCGGCATAATCTATAATCTCGTCCAAATACCCATCGGCCTTAATCTTGACTAAATCTTCACGCCACTGATCTTGCTTGTCTAAAATAAAATATTTGCTCGCTTGGTCGGTGTCGCCGCTACGCAGGGCGTCTAAAAATAACGCCATGGTTTCTTCTGGCGTTTTGCCGCCGTCTTTGTCTTGGCGATATAATTTTTCAACTTCTTGGCCGAATTTTACCCAAGCCCGCAAACCCCTTTGTGGCTCCCAAGCGGTTCGCAAATCCCAGCCAAGTTCCAAGGCCAAACAAAAAATCACCACCCCGCTAAAAATCCACAAAAATGTTTTTAAACCAGATTTCATCTATTCTAAAAACTAAAAACTGATGTTAGAACGGCCAAAAATATGGCAAAATAGACACGCCATATGGCCCTTGGCGCCAAATATAAAAAGAGGCCAGCATCCAGCCAGCCAATAAGGCAACTACAAAAAACACGATTAAAGAAAAGATTTTGCCTTTGGTTGAGAGACAAAACATAAAATAGCATCCTTGTCATCCTGAATTCATTTCAGGATCCAGCATTAACGACGCCGTGGATTCCGGCTCGGCGGCCGGGATGACAACGAAATTCCCGTAAAATCTTAACCCGTAGTATTCAAAACTACAACTGCCACAATTGCCGCGATGGACAAGACCACAAAAACCCCCAACCAATCCTGATTGACGCCCTGCCGCTCTAGTCTAAAATTCTTATTTTTCGCCATAATTATATTTTACACTGCTTTACCGTAGTAGCCAAACTATTTTCTGTGGAAAACAAATACTCCCGCAAAGCGACTTGCCAATTTCGCGAACGAGGCAATTTAGTATTTACTAACATTGAGTATTTGGGCCGGCGCGCTGGACGTAAAAATTCACCAGAAGTACACAATTTAATTTTCGGCATCTTGGCTAAAATTTTTAATTTAACGGCCTCGCGAAAAATACCGCGGGCAAACTGATACCATGAAATACCGTTGAGGCCCGTCTCGTTAGTGATGTGATAAATGCCAAATGGTTTTTGTGTCTCTACCAATTCTTGCGTCCGTTTGGCCAAGTCGCACGCGAAAGTTGGTTTGCCAAATTGATCATTAACAATTTTAAGCGGCGTGGTAATTTCGCCAATCAATTGCTTTTTGGCTAAATCAAGCATTGTATTTACGAAATTTTTGCCAAATTTACCATAAAGCCAAGAAGTCCGAATTAAATAAAATTTGTCCGTATATTTTTGTAAATTTTTCTCACCCAATAATTTAGAAACGCCATAATAATTAACTGGAGTTTGTGGTTTATCTTTTTCTTGATACCCAGTTTTTTTACGGCCAGAAAAAACATAGTCCGTAGAATACTGAACTAAAATCGCGCCAATTTTTTTACAGGCCCCGGCCAAATAATCAACAGCTGCGCCATTGATTTTATCGGCCAAACCATGATTCGCTTCACAATCGTCAACCGCCGTATAAGCCGCGGCGCTTATCACTAAATCAGGTTTAAGTTCGCCTAATTTAGCAATAACTTGTTTTTTATCGATAATATCCAATTCTGGTCGATCCCACAAAATCGGACTAACGTCTTTAAAAATTGTAGCTAACTCGTGGCCCAACATGCCTTGAGCACCTAAGATTAAAATTTTCATAATAGATTAACGTCATGCTGAACACATGCGCTAAGTTTATACTAAGCGGAGATGAAGTCAGCAGTGTCTCCGACTTGTTTCAGAATCCAGTATTAACGCCGTGGGTGCTGAAACCTGCCTTCGCTAAAAGCTTCGGCAAGGCGACGCAAGCCAGAGGCACTACGCACTTCATCTAGTATATTTAATAGTGTGGAGTTCGCGTATGCGTTCAGCATGACAAAACGCCGTGGATTCCGGGTCGAAGCCCGGAATGACAAAAACGCTAAGACGGCTCAGAAGAACCATATTGTTTTTTATAATACTCCAAAAACTGACCGCTTTTAACTGGCTTCCACCACCAATCATTATGCGAATACCAAGAAATTGTATTTTTTAAGGCCTCTTTAAAGCTAAAAATTGGCTGCCAGCCCAATAAACTTAGCTTAAAAGAGTCCAAACTATAACGAAAATCATGAGCCGGCCGATCCTTAACATATTCAATCATCGTCTCATCTTTACCCAAAATCTCCAAAATCATTTGAGTAATTTCTAAATTAGTTTTTTCCGCGTTACCACCGATATTATAAACCTGGCCAGGCTCACCTTTAGTCAAGGCGCTTAAAATCCCCCGACAATGATCCAAAACATAAATCCAATTACGTATTTGTTTACCATCACCATACACTGGCACTTTTTTACCTTCCAATAAATTAGTAATAAAAAGCGGCATTAATTTTTCTGGATATTGATTGGGGCCAAAAGTATTAGCACCACGAGTAATCACAATCGGAAGTCCATAAGTTTTATAATACGCCAAGCACAAAAAATCGCCCGCGGCTTTAGATGCCGAATAAGGACTGGTCGGATTTAATGGACTTTCTTCTTTAAACGATCCTTGTTCAATTGATCCGTAAACTTCATCAGTAGAAACTTGCACGTATTTTTTAATGCCAAACTTACGGACACACTCCAATAAAACTTGCGTGCCCAAAACATCAGTGCGCACAAACGCTTGCGGGTCCATAATTGACCGGTCAACGTGGGTTTCGGCCGCGAAATTAACAATCGCGTCGGCTCGCTTGGCTAAGGACTCAACAGCTTTAAGGTCGCAAATATCGCCCTTAACAAAACCGTAGTTGGGATTATCTTTAACGGTGTCTAAATTTTCTAAACGGCCAGCGTAGGTTAGTTTGTCCAGATTAATAATTTTTACTTCTGGATAGCGCTCCAAAACATAACGGATAAAATTGGAACCAATAAACCCCGCTCCGCCAGTAACTAATAATTTCATGTTTTTAGCGGCGTCATCTCGAAGATACCCGTCAGGGTACTGAATTTATTTCAAGATCCACGCCGTCATTGTTGTCGTCCTGAATTTATTTCAGGATCCATAACGTGGATTCCGGCTCGGCCACGCACCGTATGGTGCATGGCTCGGTGGCCGGAATGACAATCTAACTTTTAATTGCTGTATCATACCAGACCCCGTCAATAAAATCAAGCCCTTGACCCCGTTAGAGATTTAGGTTGTTTTACAATCTCTAATCCCAAAGATAAATCTCTAACGGGGTTGGCATATAAATGTTTTAGTGATACACTACCAACGTCGTACTTGATTTTAGGTACGATTTTAAGTAGTCCTTAAGATTCAAACAAACAACACAGGAGGTTTGAAATGTCCGAACCAAAATCCACCTTAATTACAGATATCCCCGAAGAAGAATTAGAAAAACGCGGCTGGAAAGTTAGCGTTAACGGAAAACCCATTATTAACGTTTCACGTGTGACTATTTCCAATCCGCGTTTTGGCGAATTCAATTATGGAATGACTCGCGGTAAATACGATGGCTGGTCATTTCATGAAATTGGCGGCGGCGGATCGGTAATTATCCCCTACGTCCACATCAATGACTCAATTTTCGTTGGTCTTATCAAACAAGAACGCCACAATCAAGGCGGTAAAGTTTGGAATGTGCCCCGAGGATTTTTAGAGCCCGGGGAAACCCATTTTCAAGCTGGCTTGCGCGAAGCTGACGAAGAAATGGTCGGTGTAATGCTAAAAAACATTCAACTAACCGTGCTTCCCGGAGCGCCCATGAACCCCAATAGCGCTTTTTTTGAAACGCCCGCCCCAAATGAGGGCGTGCAAGTATTCGCGCTAAAAATTCCGCCAGGACTACTCCGACCAAGGATTTCGACGCACGGCAAAGAATCTTATGGTTTCGCGAATCAAATCCTCAAACCGGCTCCACACAGTGTCAGGGCCGATATGGCTTTGGCAAAAAAAATTCTTGATTGCGAGTTCGTGTCTTGGCAATCAGCAACAGCTGTAGGTGATATGTTCACCGTGGCGGCTGTGGCTCGCTTACTGGCGCACCTTGGTGGACATCACAAATAATCAAAATTAAAATCATCCAGAAAATTTTCTGGATGATTATTTTTTTACTTCGTGACAGGCACCCTCAAGGATATTCTTATTTTTTTTATATTGCCGCCACGCATTTTTAGTAACATTCTTCTAAAAATAGCTACTAATAACTTTACAACTTTCATCTATAAACCCTCCTTGTAATTAACGAAACTTCGTTGTCCAATCAAAACCAATCCGCGGATCATTGTAGTCTATACGTTCTTCATCGGGATTTGCCGCGTCATAAACTTGATCTGTATGATAAAACAACAAAGCTGGTTTTACGCCCAGAACACGATAGCCATGAGCCACGCCCGGTGGAATCAAAAGCATTTGCCGATTATCTTCGCCTAAATAATAAACATCGGTTTTCTTGAATGTCGGTGAATTGGCGCGCAGATCATATAAAACTACTTGCACCGCGCCTTGCGCCACAAACCACATATCCGTTTGCTTACGATGCCAATGAAATGCCTTAATCACGCCCGGATAAGTCATGGTTAAATTTGTTTGCTTGATGGACACAAAAGCATCATCGCCTTGTTTAGCGATTTCAGCTAACCAGCCGCGATCATCGGGCCAAAGTTTGATAGGTTTTAATTTGACACCAGAAATCATACTAACAGCTTACGGACTACCGCTGACCGTCTACTGCTTACGTTAACGGTCAACAGTAGACGGTAGACGGTAGACTATTTATTCATCACAATCTCATAAAGATTGGCTGTTTGACGCGCGATTTTATTCCAATTATATTCTCGATGCACACGGGATTTTGCTTTAATACCAGTCTCTCGCACCAAAACACGATGCGATAAAAGAAAAGCAATTTTTTTAGCCAAATCATTAATATTGGTATTTTTAAAAGTAAAACCATATTGGCCAATCGCTTCCTTATTCTCGTCAATGTCCGAAACTAAAGCTGGCGTGCCAAAACTTTGCGCTTCTAATAAACTCAAAGACAAACCCTCGGTTTCTGATGGCTGAATATATAAATAAGCATTTTGGTAAAAAGTCGCCAGATTTTTATAATCCAAACCACCAGTAAAAATAATATTATGGTTTGGCGCGGCCATTTCCCTTAACTGTTGTGAATACTTATCAGTAAAAGAGCTATCACCAATAACTACCAGTTTAAATTTATTATTATCTATTTTGTTAAATGCTTCGATTAGATAATGGATGCCTTTATGTGGCACCAAACGGCAAACAGTTAGAAGATACCTGTTTGGCTCTAAATCAAATTTCGCCAGCAAACTCATCTGTTTTTTAATGATCACCCCACTAATCCCATTAGGAATATAATAAACCAAATCTTGCCAATTTTTATAAACATATTCTTGCAGACCTTGAGAAACCGCGATAGTGGCGGCGGGCGCCTTAACGGCCAAGCGTTCACCTAATTTTAGAAAAGCGCGAGAGATTAAACCCCATTTTTGGTGCAACGAATCCCGGCAATGAAACGTGATCACGATTTTTGTCTTAGGACGCAAAATTTTAGCCACGCCAGCCAAAAGCGCTGGCCCTACGCCTTGAATATGTAAAATATCAACTTTTTCCTTTAATAAGGCGTCCCACATACTAAACCAAGTATGAGAGATGGCGTCTAAGTGTTTTGTGTGAATTGTTGGCCGATAGACCAATTTGACTCCGTGATATCGTTTGCGATCAGTATACCAAGACCGACAATAGACCAAAACTTGATGACCAAGCTTAACTAAACGAACAGATAGTTCGTCTACATAACGTTCCACGCCTCCAGAAGATCCGGGGATGCCTTTTGTGCCTATAATTGCTATTTTCATAATATACTATATATACTACATAATTGACATAAAGTCAATAGATAAATAAAATTTTAGTAGTTGTTTATAATGTTCCACCGCGCTATATTTTTCCCGCGCCAATTTTTGACCGGCCTGCCCCATAACAATCGCTAAATCGGGATTATCCCATAGATATTTTATTTTATCGGACAAGTCCTCAATGTCGCCAACATCAAACAGCAAACCACTTTGTTTATGCCTGACTAATTCCGGCAATGCGCCAAGATTAGAAGCAATCACTGGTTTAGCAAAACTAAAAGCTTCTAAAACCGCCAGGCCGAATGTTTCGTAGGCGCGCGATGGCATTATTACAAATTCCGCGCTTACGATTTGCCGTGCTAATTCTTGTTTCTCCTGCCAACCCAAAAATTTAATATTACTATTATTCTGCGCCAGCTTTTTTAAAACCGTTTCTTGAGAGCCGGAGCCAATAATTTTTAAATTGATTTTCGGCAAGCGTTTGACCGCTTTAACCAATAAGTCAACACCTTTGCCGGGTTCAAGGCGGCCAAAATAAAGGCAATAACGGCTCGTTGGGGTCCAACCTTTAGGTTGAGACGGAGACCCGACTTTAGCCGGAGACGGTTGGCATACGGGCAATGACGGTAAGAGTCTCTGGCTAAAGCCAGGCCTCCAACTACGATCAATCACAAAATGTGGCAAAACTTTAATCTTATCCATTGGGAATCCCGCTAAAATCAATTTATCGGCCACAAATTGGCTCGGGCATAAAAATAAATCCACGTATTTTTGATAAAAATTACCCCATTTTCGAAAATAAGCTTCGGCCACGGCTATCAGACTCATTAAATAAGAATCCTTAACACACTTTTTTAAAAAACAGTTATAATACCACCCACCGACACGAGAAACTCTGGATTCCCGATCGAGTCGGGAATGACAACCGACGCAAATTTTACCCCGACAATATAAAGAATAATTCGGGCAAATTAAATTAAAATCATGCACCGTCATTACCACCGGCAAATGATATTTTTTGCAGACCCTTAAAATAGATGGAGTTAAATGATAATAAATATTATGCAGGTGGACTAAATCTGGTTTGGTGTCTTGAATTAATTTTTCCAGCTTCGCGGCTGCTTCGTACGACCAAAAAATCCGACCTAAATTTTTAATTGCCTGCCAATTTAATCGCGGCCGTGTCAAATCCAAATTAGACACAAAATATTTTGAGTAAGGCGTTGCTAAATTGTCCTGATGTTGCATAGAAAACTGGATTACTTTATGCCCATTAGATTCTAAAAGCTTAGTCAAATCAAAAAAATAGCGACTAGCGCCACCGCCCTGACCTTTTGTGAAATAAAATTTATTTATTTGAATAACTTTCATTATATTTTATTGATATTAACCTTATTAGATAGAATTTGAACGGTTAAAATGGTTAACGAGTTAACTTATAAACTCAATAACCGCTTAGTGGTAAAAAATAATTATTTTAATTTAGACAACTGCGCCAAAATGCTCCGACTCACTACCAATCCAATTATATACCAAAATACAAGCCCATAATTCAACCCGACAAAAGTTACCTCCACCATACTATTGGTAATTGCCACAACCATAGTGCTAGCAAAACCCAAAAGTAAAATCTTGTCTCTCTTCGCAATGACAACTTTTAAGCTCCAAAAAATCAAAGCGATTTCTCTAACCAAAAAATACAAAACCAAACCGCCAATCACGCCCAGTTCGGCCAAAACTTGAATAATAATATTATTTGACTCAGTTTCCACAAACCAAGGCAACTGCGCCCGATATACTAATTTCAAATTACCAATACCCACGCCAAAAAACGGCTGGTGCGCGAACACCGAAATCCCAGTTTTAAATTCCTTGATCCGAAAACGGGTATTGTGATCCGAGAACGTTCCCGAAATTCTTTGCCAAAACTGACTGCCGTATTGGCTGAAAAAAATCAAAAACAAGACCACTATTGCCGCCGCGACAACCCCGGTTAACCATTTTTTAGCCCGCTGTTTTTTGAAAAAATAGACCAAACCTGCGGCTAAACTTAAAAGCTCGCCCTTGCCTAAAGTAAAAAACGAAGCTAAGGCAGAAAAAATAATCATTAAAAATAACCCCGGATATTGCAACCATTTTTTGGCCGGCGTTTTTGCTGGTTTAACCACCCAGCCACTCGTAAAAAAATCATCTTTATACAAAGCCAAGCCTCGCAATTTTTGACTCCGGCTTAAAAGCAAGGCCCATGATAAAGGCAAGCACAAAACAATAATGGCCGAAATAAACACCCACGAGCCAACGGGCGTAATCAACTGCGTTCGATCAGGGATAAAAATCGTGCTCCAGCCACCAAGCTCCAAGACCTTATAAAATAATTGCAAAGCCACCAAAAAAGCGGTAATTGGCAATGCCCATAAAGCGCGCTTCCAATCTTTTTTTGTTTTAATTATATTAATCACTAAAAATAATACCAGCCAGTGATAAACCAAAACGCGAATGGCGATTAGAGCACGCGAAAAATTGTCCGCCCACAAAACGGACATTATTGCCAGACCGATAAAACCCGCTAACGCCCAAAGCACGCGCGGTAATTTAATGTCTAATTTGGTTTGGCCAAGTTTATCAAAAATAAAAATCAACATCGCCGCTAAAATCAAAATCTCGGCTAAAGAAATTTCATAAGAATAATCACGAACTGTTAAGGTCGCGATGGGGCCAACAATAATTGCTGGTAAAATAATAAAAACCAAAATCCACGGCCATTTTTTATATAAAAACCAAAGCATGATCAACCCCGTCAACGCCCCCAAAACAATAAAACTGCCGACGCGCCAATCTTGGGGCATAACTAAAAACACCAGTGCTATTAGCAGCGCTAAGATTATACTAAAAGTTATTATTAAATTTTGTGTTTCTTTTTTAATCATTAATTTCTGACTAAAACTAAATCTCTAAAGTAAAAATTAGAGACTTAATCTTGATCATAATCATAATTTTAATACAACAACTCGTAACCCACAACTCGCAACCCGCAACTTAGTTATAAAAAGATAGGGTGAGTGTTTGTTATCATCCAAACAACTCACCCTTTATGTCATCCTCTGGCATGACCAGAGGATCTGCTCTTATGGATTTTCATCCACTTGAGCTGATCCGTAAACATCCTGCCACCATTTCCATTGGCCGCCCTTATACACTATGGCCAATGACCAGTCAACGGGTTTTTGTTTCACTTGCGCCCAGCCCGGATGAGCTGTGCAGGCATCCTTGATCAACCAGCCACCAGCAAACAAGTTGAAGCGAATGATTTGGTTTTCTTTTTGTTTACTGGAAAAGGCCTGATTTAGGTCAAACTCCCAGCGATTATTCTGCACATTCGCAGAATAATTGGTATCGCTGGTCACCCAAGCATTGCAACTATTCGGCATAAAGATTCGTGCCGCGTTTAACAATGGCACTGGCGCTTTGGATATATCCACGATCACCAGTTTGCCAGAAACAATAGCTAAGAAACTATTGTCTACTGGATTTACATTACCGCCGTCAGGTATCACAGCTCCACCGCCGCTATTATCAGCCACGGTCACGCCGATGTCATAACTTAAATTATTACCTAAGTTTCTGACACCGGTTGTCTCTAAATACTCAAAAGTTGGCCAACGATTATTGTTTGGATCGCCGTAGGTCACCACAATGCCGTCCACCGTTACTTTATAACGATAGCGTTTACCGCTGTCATCCTTGATCTCTAAGGTTTCCCTACCAGCAGAAGCCATCACCTTAAGCGTGCGTCGCGAAGTGCCGTCGTAATCCATTTTCAACCACTGGCCTAGAGTGGATTTATCGCCACGAACATTTATGTTCGCAGACGATGTAATTGCCAAATTCTCAACGACAATGGTTCTACTTAGGATCAGATTACCGGTATTTAACCAATGAGCCGATCCATCAGTATCCACTCGAAAACGCAACTTGCCGTCGACTTCCGCGTTCGTTGGCATACTCCCATCTGGCAACTTTAGCCAGTAGTAGAAATTGCCGGACGAACTACCATTTCTAGCAATAATCCAGTAATTTTCATAACCATCCTGCTCGATCTCTGTATTGGGCCTAAGCGGCAATACCGCCTGACCGTTGATACTCCCTTCACGCTCCTCGTATCCGGTTTTCTCGCTATTCATTATAGCGTTGGACCGAAACCAGATTGTCGGCGTACTAGCTGGAGCTAATTTAGCATCATCTCCATTCAAAATTGCCAATAATCCTGGATCAGTCACCACTTTTTCCCAAGGAAAAGCATCAGACAACGCCACAGCGACACTACCGTCTTTTTCCGGAACGCCTACTATGCCAATTCCCGCTTCTGGATTATACCCAGACAACGGATCTACGGCATCACAACCCATTAAACCAATAAACATGCCGACAATTAACAACACCATCGAAACAGATCCAATCTTTCGTATCATTTTTCAGTCCTCCATTGATTTAATTATCACCATTCCGAACTTGCGAGCTCTGTGAGCTGTTCGGAATTTTTTACCACGTGAACCGTTTTACTTACCGTCTTTTTTTTCCGGCTTATCTTTGTCTTTTTTCTTATCTCCGAACTCTTTTTTACAGCTTTCAGTCGATTTTCTAAGCTCTTCGGCCGATTCTCTGGCTTTTTTGCCTTCCTCATTAAGCACATCAATTGTTTTCTGAGCCTGCTCTTTATAAGCAGCATGAATCCGATCACCTTCAGCCGACTCTTGATCAGATCTGATTTTAATCGTTGAATTTTCACCATCATCCGGAAAATCCACTATGGACGTGGACTCCGTCTGAAAAGCAGGAAAAGATTTTATATCTACCTTAATGCCATTTTTTTGCATCAATGCCATTAAAGCACTGTTCTCGCTAATCAGCTTGATTCTCAGATCATCCAACTCATTAATCCTTACAGTCTGCAGTTCAATCACTCTTTTTGACTGTTCGTTTTTTGCCTTCATGCCTTCAAAATCATAAGCAGTATCATCACGCACACAAGCACAGCCAGCAAACAAACAAAGCACCACCAAAGATAAAATCATACCAACAATTTTTAATCTCATTGTTCATCACCTCCATTAACATCTTTGGGAATAATCGGAGTAACCTTAATAACCGTCCTGATTCTTATCTTTTTCGGCGGGATTACTCGATAAGTCGTCGTCACCTTACTATTGGAATCTTGCTTAAAAATCTGGATTTCTCCATACTTAGGCGAAATTTTATCAGGCACTGACTTCTCTGCAATCACCGAAGAAATTGGCGATGGCTTTGACTCAACCAAAGTTTTTTTGGCAACACTAGTTGTCTTCGGTTTTCGCGCCACGACTGTTTTTTTGTGTTTTGTTGCCGACCGAGTCACCCCCATAGTTTTGGCTGGTGTCGCGTTAGCCAATAACTTTTTTAGTTCAGGGTCAGGGCTAAGCCCCTGCCAAACTAAATAATTAAAGGCGTCTCGCAAACTGTCAGTTTCGGGCCCCCCATTTTGTGCCTCATATAATGCCGCGACCAACGATTTGATGAAGTCAGTGCTAGTTGGCTGCGATCCTTTTATAAATCGCTCAAACGC
>MNWF01000054.1:12493-23247 GCA_001872305.1 Parcubacteria group bacterium CG1_02_40_25
GATTCACTACCTCATTACCGTTTTGTTTAGTGATAATACCCAGTATCCTGTAATTGTCTACTGACTCTGTGGGAACCATCACCGAATACACTTGCGAAGTTGTCGCGCTCGGGACTAGTTTTGCGTTACAACCCCTTTGCCCCGTAAGCAACCATATTAGCACAAAAATAACTACCAGAATGACTAGGCTGGCCGCGATAATTCTCCAAAAGGTCCGACCACGTCGACGACGAAGTGGACGCGTTCCTCCACCTGTCCCTGCCCCTGTTCCCATAACTCCTACCTCCTTTTCAATTCTTTAATTTCCTGCCCTAAAATAATTTTTAAAGCAAGATAATGATTATCAACCTTACTGACGCGCCAAATCCGCGCTTGCTCAAATTTACCAAAATTATATGACAAGTCAAAATCCAAAACTCCAACTTGCCATGTCCAATAGACACCGAGCCATGAGCGCAAACGCCAAGCTTCGGTCTCGCTGGAAAATCGTTGACTCATTGTTTGATAGCCAATTTCCATAGCTGACGCGCCAACTTCAAGCGGCACACCCAAACGCAAACGCCTCTGGGACGTAATCCCTAAAGCGTTGCCATCATACGGCCGCCAATTTTTAAAACCATAAATGGCTTCAAAATTAAACGGCGACAGATTTTTGACCAAACCAACTTGAAAATTATTGGTCTCCAGCTTATCCACAGACATAAACCTGCCTAATGCCCGCAGATAAATCTGATCATCAAACCAAAGCTTACATCCAACAAACCGAGTGTTGGCTTGCAAACTTACAGCTAATAATAAATTATCAGCTGATTCAGTTTGCTTGACTGGATATTCTTTATAACCCAGCCCCACGCCAAACCCAGTGTGCCAAGGATTGGGACGCAACCATAGCATTGCCATGGTTTTATCGTCCCATAACTTTTGGACTTCGCCATCCACAACAAAAACCTTACCAAACTGCCAACCCTGCCTAATGTTAAAAAAATCATTAAGTGGCAAGACAACACCAGCAAAAATGTCTTGTTTGAATTCTTGGGCAAAAACAAATTGCGTTGCGATTACACCTACAATCAAAATCATCACCACTAAAAACACTTTTCTTTCCATTCTCTCACCTCCTAGTTAATAATAATATATTAAGAACTTCCCTTTTCTAATTCTCAAAAAAGCCTCTTATTGACTTTCTCAATTGGTAGCACCTTATTGACAAAATGTCAAGGGTTTTGGCTAAAGACGCGCCTGACAGCAATTAATATTTTCCACTTTTCATGCTTGACGCTATCGGCCAAAACTTCTAAAATTCATTCATGGTAACAAAACAAAACGTTATTATCATCACAACATTATGTTTGTTTTTGGGACTTGCTATCGCTTTTTTTGTTTCGCCCAAAATTAGCTGGGGGCAAACTCCAATTCTACAAATCAGCCCCCAAAGCCAAACTGTTAATCAGGACCAAACCGTAGACATCGCGGTTAATATTCAAGACGCCCAAGATCTTTATAGTTGCCAAATTAGTTTAATATATGATTCTTCGATCATTGAATATCAAGATGTTTCTGAGGGCACTTTTTTAAATAGCAATCTTAGCCAGCAAACATTTCGCGTTAATCCAATTGTTGAACCTGACATAATTAAAGGGTACGCCATTTCACGAGTGGGCAATATTTCTGGAGCCAGCGGGTCAGGCCGATTAGCAAGCTTTCGTTTTCGAACGATCAAACCAAACGCCAATACAAATATTCAAATATGGACTGGCGCCAACCAAGGGACTAAATTACTTAATGATGCTTTAGCTAATATCACCTATAATACCTCTAATATCAGTATTAGCACTGCCGCTTCTACCGATACAATCGCCCAAGATACGATTACGCCCTACATCAAAAATCTAACGCCCATTAAAAATGCCATTGATGTTAAACGGGATACTAAAATCAGCCTTGAAATTGTTGACACGGGTAGCGGCGTTAATCCGCAATCTATTATTCTTAAAATCAATAATTACCAAGTAACACCCGTGGTTAATGCTGATGGAGGAAGTTACTCTGTTACTTATCAGCCAACCACGATTTTTGATTATAACCAATTAGTGAATATTAGTATTAACGCCCAAGACTTAAGTTTTCCGGCAAATATAATGCCCCAAGAAAACTATTCATTTATTATTGAGCCAGCACCAGACACAACCGCGCCCGTTATTAGCGAAATTAGCATTAGTGATATTACTAATCATAGCGCCACCATTTCTTGGAAAACAAATGAATCAACCGACTCACAAATTAATTATGGTGCTCAAAAAAATCCCAGCAGTTTAAATACGGAAACTAAAATTGACCAATTATCCAGACAGCACACCATCACCATAGACAATTTGCTTGAAAATACTATTTACGAATTTACGATCATTAGCCGCGACTATCAAGACAATAGCGCACAAAGCACTATCCGAAATTTTCAGACCAGTATTGCTTCTATTCCCAATTCTAACACCCCAAAAGTTTATTCCGTAGATACACTTTGCAAAGAATTAGGACCTAATATGTAAAAAAGTAAAGCGTTATTTACAATTCAGCAGGATAAAAATAATTAATTAGAACCTCCAAGGGCGTCTGATTATTTATCCCCTTGTGTGTCTTAACCGTGTTATACCAATTAACGAATCTGATTAACTCTATTCTCCTGTGTTGTCTGTTTTTAAAAATTGTTTTGTTATGCCACATTTCCATTATGGTTCTTATCATTCTTTCGGCTTTCCCGTTGGTCTTAGGACATTTCACTTTTGTGAATCTTTGCTCAATTTTGTTTTCTTGGCAAAGCTTCATAAAAGCGTGATGTTCTGGATCGCCTCGGTATTCCACGCCATTATCGGTGTAGAATTGCTCTATTGTGTATGGGCATTCATCCAATACCTGCTTAAGGAATCTTTCGGCCGAATACTGAGTTTTGTCCGTTAATATCGTGGCATACAGCTCTCTGGAAAAATCATCAATAGCAATGAAAAGGTACTTGTGATTTTCTTTGGGGCTTTCTCCTTTTAAAAGCGGTAGACGTTTTGTATCGGCATGCACCATTTCACCAGGATAATCCTTGTGATACAGCATGGCTTTCTTTTTCAGTTTTTCTTCGAGTTCTCTTTCTACCTTAGACAGTCTCTTCAACCCGTATTCAAGGCAACGATATCGCTTGTTGGTGCTTTTATGCACACTGTAGTCGTTGTCCTTGGCCCGATGAATAATTTTGTAGACCGGAGGAGCCGTGATAAGATATTTTCTGATTAAATCACAAACTCTAATGTGATTAGCGTAATAGTCGTCGGCTAACTGCTTACGCTGGACAGGCGTTAACCGGGTTTTTCGATGAATTGTCATAGTTGTTTGCTGTTAAGAATTATC
Organism: Parcubacteria group bacterium CG1_02_40_25; assembly: GCA_001872305.1. GTDB lineage: Bacteria > Patescibacteriota > Minisyncoccia > Portnoybacterales > CG1-02-40-25 > CG1-02-40-25. The sequence goes on from MNWF01000054.1 coordinate 15,887, forward strand.
ACCTTATGATAATCCAAAACTGTAAACAACGCTATTATATCTTACACAAGGACTGCCATTCACCAGATATTTCCACGGTTTCTACTGGAGAACCGGCTGCCGTAGCGCCCAAAAAGGCAGCCAGAGGCGACTCGCCCAATGCCTTATAGCCGAGTGGCAAAATAACAATGCCCCGAGCGCCTGTCCCTTTTTTGATAAGTTTTCTTTGTTTTAATTTTTCCAAAAGATCAATGACTGACTGGTTAGAGACGCCGCCTAACTTTTCGCGCATTTGCTCAAATGTAGGCGGAAATCCATCGCTTTGAATAAAGCTATAGATAGCCCCTAACAATTCTTTTTGTCTTGGAGTTATTTGAGATCTCATGCTTATATGTTAAACCCGACTATTTATTCTGTCAAACCGTGGAAAAGTCGCGCCAACAAACCCCGTAAATTAAAAATGCCTGTTCAAATAAAAACAGACATCACATAATTTAAACACATTTAAATCTATTCTGTTGTCCAGCTAACTTCGCGATCCGGCTCAATAATTTCAATCCACATTTGCCCTGGCACGAATTTAATATCTTGGCCAACACTATTAGTAAATCTAATTTGACTTTTGGCATCCCCCCGATCTTTTTGCCAAAGACAATCCTGCCTTTTGCCGTTTTGATAAACTTCGCATTGCCCCTGGCCGTCAAGGGCTACATCATTGTATTGATCTTCCAAGTACCGAGATTGAGCGCGCACAACCACAATGGCAGCTGCGGCCACTTGTTCTAAATTATTGCGATCTAACTCTTTGGCTTTATCGCGCCAACGCCAATACTTATTAATTGTCGGGTCATATTTAAATTCTACTTTTGAAATGCCCGGATATCCAATACTCAAAACGCCCACCCCATCTAAGTGGTCATTATTTTCCGTAGTTGGCTGATGCAAATATCCTGATAAATTCGCGGTTTGACGAAATCCAATGCTATCAATGGTTTTTAAAAGGCGTTCGCCAGAAGTAAAGCCATTGTGCGGTTTGGCAATGGTATTTTTACGATAAAAAACGCTATAAGGGTTAGCAAGCGCGTCTAAATCATCTATAACCTTTTTAGATAATTGGTCCAGAGCAAAATGCGAGCCACCCCAATGAGCGTAAATCGCGTCCCAGCCCTGAGCCAAAGGGATAAAGTCGTGGCGAGCCGAACGAATACTGCCAATTTCTTCGGGCAGGTCGCACGCAAACACAGCCATCATACGCGTTATACCGCCAAGCAAGACTGGCATCTCTACCACTAAATCAGCTGACGTCAAACCACTTAAGGGACGCGCCACCTCGTCTGAAGATATCATTACTGCCACTGGCCGACGTTGATAATTTTGGCAGGGCACACCGCTTAAAGGACTGACTTTTGATTGATCAAATTTATTATCGCCAGCGTTTAACGAGTTATTAACCGCCGAATCGCCGGCCCTAACCTCAAAACGTTGCGGCTGCTTTAAAATTGACCAGCTCAAACCAACAACCAAAAGCACAATCAACGCCACGGCAATCATCAATAAATGTTTTTTATATTTTCTTAATATATCCATAAAATTAAAAACAGCCCATTACGCACCTAAGTTAATTTGAGTAGCTAATAGTTTAACGGCCTAAAATCTTTTTAATTCTATCAACCACCTCTTGAGGCGTAAAATGAGCCTTAATCATATAATCCTCAGCGCCCAAGCTTAAACCCTTTTCAATTTCCTCTTGTTGCCCTAAGTTGCTTAAAATGATTACCGGAATTTGGCTAATTTGCGGATCGTCATGCACTTGGCCCAAGACCCCAAAGCCATCTATCCCCGGTAAAATTAAATCTAACAAAACCAAATCAGGCTTTAGTGTTTTAATCTGCTTAATGCCTTCTTCGCCATCAACAGCGACTTCCATACGATAACCTCTTTCCTCAATTTTATACGCCAAAAGATCACGTAAAAATTTATCGTCCTCAACAACCAGGATCAACGGAGCACTGCTCGCGATCTCTGAGGCGACTTGATTTTGATCTGCCATATTTTTTAAACAAAATTAACTTTTCGACCTATTTTTTGATTAAAATTTTTATCTTTCCAAAATATTCTATTACATCGACTCCATATCAACCCAATTAGCCCCTTGTTTTAAGTCAATTTTAAGCCGAACAGGAGAATTATAAACCGATTCCAGCACGCGACTAATTATCAAACTACTTTTAAGTATTATATCACTTTTAACTTCGAAGAGCAACTCATCATGGACTTGGCAAACTAAACGGCAGTCATTGTTGATATACGCCGTTAAATCAACCATAGCCATTTTAACCAAGTCAGCGGCTGTCCCCTGAATCGGCATATTAATTGCCATGCGCTCAGCTGATTTTTGTAAAAAAGGCACCGAAGAATAAACTTGCGGCAAAAGACGACGCCGACCAAAAAGAGTTTCCACGTAGCCATGTTTAGCGGCAAAATCTTTAGTTTTTTCCAGATAACAAGCTACGCCTTGAAAATCATTAAAATATTCTTTAATAAATTGATCGGCCTCGTTTAAAGACACACCGGCTGATACCGCGAAGGCCCGCTTGCCCATGCCATACAAAATGCCAAAATTCAACCGCTTAGCGATTTGCCGCTGGCTATTTGAAACGTTTTCTAAATTAACATTGAAAATATTGGCTGCCGTTGCCTTGTGAATATCCAAATTTTGCTGAAACGCCGCGATCATCTTTTCATCCCTAGACAAAATAGCGGCCACGCGCAATTCAATTTGCGAGTAATCGGCAGATAATAACTTAAACCCTTTTTCTGCCACAAAAGCGCGGCGCATTGCCTGCCCCCACTTGGTTCTAATTGGGATATTTTGCAAATTAGGATTTTCACAAGATAAACGGCCTGTGGCAGTGCCCAGCTGATTAAATCGAGCATGCAGACGGCCTGTTTTTAAATTCACCAAGCGCGGTAAAGCATCCACGTAAGTTGATTTTAATTTTGCCAATTCACGATATTGCTCTAAAAAATTAATGGCTGGATGTTGGTCTCTTAATTTAAACAGCTCGGAAGCCGAAGTAGAAATCGCGCCACCCGGAGTTTTACGCACTCCTTTTTGAGAAATGCCCAAAACGGAAAACAAAACCTCACTCAACTGTTGCGGAGAATTAAGATTAAACTTACGGCCAACTAATTTAAAAATCTGCCCTGAAAGCTTTACTAGAGCGCTATTTAATTCACTAGATAATTGGTTTAGATAATCAACTTCTAATTTGATGCCCTGATTCATCATTTGGTTAATCACCGGCACCAAAGACCTCTCTACTCGAGCAATTTTGGCTGATAAAATATTTTGATTGGCCAGAGATCCAATTTGTTCTAAGATTTTCTGGCTATTTTTATCCTTGTCAGTAGTGTCGTCCTGAGCATCGGTAAGGCCCTGCGCCATACGGTGCGGGGCGAAGGATCTCTTGGGGGCGGGACGACTCACAATCGGCAAAGACAATCTTTTTAACAAACTAAAAAATTCATATTTTTTAAAAATAGCTTTAACTTCTTCTATGTCGTACCCAGCCAACTTGGCGTTTTTTAAACTAAATTTAATAGGCACATGCCGGTCAATCACTGATAGCTCTCGGCTAAAAAACGCTTGGTCGCGATTTTTTAATAACTTCTCTATAACGCCTGATTTTAAACTACCGGTTTCACCACTTTCTAATTTGTCATACAAACCAAGCAAAGTATTAAATTCTTTTAACAAGCCGACGGCTGTTTTTTCGCCAATACCGGCGACTCCCGGAATATTATCCGAAGGGTCGCCCTTTAACGCCTTGAAATCAACCATTTGCTCTGACTCTAAATCAAATCTTTTGCGTACTGTGTCTGGCGTATAAATAATTGATTGATTAACGCCTTTGCCTAAAGTATAAATAGATACTTGATTATTGACTAATTGCAAAGTGTCTAAATCGCCAGTGGCAATCATTATTTTGACTTCTGGTTTGTTTTTTAATTTTGCCACGATCGTGCCGATTAAATCATCAGCTTCAAAACCTTGCTGTGTAAAAATCGGCACATTAAAAGCACTCAAAACTTCTTTAATAATTTCTAATTGCTGATACAATTCTTCTGGCGCTTTGACTCGATGCGCTTTATATTCTTTGTATTTTTCATGGCGAAAAGTCGGGCCAGCCAAATCAAAACAGCAGACAATATGGGTAGGCTGAATTTCGGCTAACATTCTTAAAAATACCGAAAAAAAACCATAAGCGCCACTAATCAAAACACCCTGACTGGTGGCCAGAGGCGGCAAGGCGTGATAAGCACGATGAAGCAGAGCGTGACCATCGATGATAACCAATACTTTTTGTTGTTCCTGATTTTGAGACATTTTCCTACTAAAATTATTCTAATTAACCTAATTTTTCTAATTATACTAAATAATGACTAATAACCAAAATCCCAATGACTAAATTTTATTACTTATCAAAATTAATTTAGAAATTAGACATTGGTCATTGGAATTTTTTTAGAATAATTCGGTTAGTTAGAACAATTAGAATAATTACAAATTTTGACATCTCGTGTATTTTCATCAATCACTTCAAACTTAATTTTAACCGCATCCTCGAATAATATTTTCCGAACCCGTTCTGCCCATTCAATCGCGACAATGTTTTTTGAATCAGCCAAAATTTCTTTAATGCCCAATGCCTCTAAATCATTTTCGTCTTTTAGGCGATAACAGTCAAGATGATAAAATGCGACAAGCCCTCTCTCTTTTTCTAAAAGGGGAAGGGATGGGTGGGGGATGTAATAACTTTTCATAATCACAAAAGTCGGGCTGGTCAAAGTTTCACGGACGCCCAGCCCCTTTGCCAACCCTTGAATAAAAGTAGTTTTGCCGCCACCCAAATCACCTTCTAACGCCAAAACCAAGGCAGAATTCTTCTTTGCCACACAACTCGCTTTTGGCATTCTCGGGCTTGACCCGAGAATCTCAGATTCTAAAATTGTCCGTCCTAAAATTTCAGCTATTTTTTGTGTTTGCTCGCTACTTTTACTAATAATTTCCATAGGTTTTATTATAGCAGAGCTTGCCTAAATGGCAAATGTTTTGTATATTATATTAGTAAATGTCAGTCGGCGTTTTTATCTAAAAACTACCGACTAAAAACTGATTGCTCCCGTAGCTCAATTGGACAACCCCTCACCTTTGAGGCCCCTGTGGTGAAACGGATATCACGACGGTCTTCGGAACCGTTAGTGTAGGTTCGAGTCCTACCAGGGGCACCAAAGGTGAGGGGTCGGACCACAAGGTTGCACGTTCGAGTCGCGCCGGGAGCACTAACGAAAATTTACAATTTTTAATTTCTAATGAGCTAATTTTAAAATCGTTTGATCAAACAACCTGATATCAGATATGCCCCCATAGCTTAGTGGTAAAGCTGCGGACTCTTAATCCGTTGACGAGGGTTCGATTCCTTCTGGGGGCACCAGTAAGGAAAAGTCAAATTGAAGAAATGATTTAATTTGCTCGCTTAAAAACTCTTCTCGCAAATAATGCTTTTCTTGGCAGACACCTTTCTTTTTGGTACAACGGTAATAGTTATGTCCTTTTTGGATTTCAGCTGTTATACTTGCGCCACAAGAAGCACATTTCAACAGACCAAGAAAAGCAAAATTGTGTTTTCTGACTTCTTGGACTTTACCTCGTTTACTCATCACTTTTTGGCATTTATCAAAAAGTTTTTTTGAAATTAACGGCTCGTGTTTTCCCTCAAAAATTTCCGACTTAAATTTCATTAGCCCAATGTAGAAAATATTTTGTAGGATTTTTTGAATGTTGCCGATTGCGATTTCCTTCCCGAGATTTCCGCGCAAATTCTTTTCTTTGCACCACTTTGCGAGAGATTTCAGGGTATATTCGCCAGTGGCATAAAGCTCAAAAAGTTTTTTCATTTTCAGGGCTTTGTTTTTATCAATATCAATCATTCTCGTTTTAGGATTATTCAAATAACCCACTGGCGCCCAGCCGGGCCATACCCCGTTTCTGATTTTTTGCCGCAAACCCCGCCTTACATTCTCTCGCAAATTATCTACAAAATATTTTGATTGGCCGAAAGCAATATTTAACGTAAATAATCCTTGTGGCGTTGCTCCAAACCAAAAGGGGGAAAATTCGAGGGACTTAATCAAGCCGCGATCTACCAAATGGATAATCTTTCCACCATCAACACTATTCTTCGCTAATCTGTCGGGGTGCCACGAAATAATCCCATCTGCTTTTCCTCCCTCAATCAACGACAACATTTCGGCGAATTTAATTCGCCCGGGTTCTTTGGCGGTTTTCGCCTCGCAGAACGAGGCGACACCAAAACTCTTGCAAAATTCTTACTGGTGCAGTATTCTTAAATTAGTCCGAACGCATTTCGCCGTCGCAGACGACGAGAACGGCAAGCCCTCCAAAATTTGAGTGGCTTCGCCGCGAACTTAAAAACTGCCAAAGAACCTGATAAAAATATCGACTCGAACCACATTTTGTAGAAATTTTTTCATAATATTCATAATTATCTTACAGAATGTCCAGTCAACATTCTGTCATTAAAAAATTAATTTATTTTTTAAAGGAAAAACTATGCGCTTACAAAACAAAATTGCAATTATTACTGGCGCCGGCTCTGGCATTGGCCGAGGCATTGCTTTGGCTTTTGTTAAAGAAGGAGCCAAGGTAGTGGTAGCTGATTGGTCAGAGGAAGGCGGTAAGGAAGCCGTAGAGCAAGTCCGCAAAATAAACGGTGAAGCAGTGTTTGTTAAAACAGATGTTAGCAAAACAGTGGATATTGATAAAATGGTAAAAACTTGCTTGGACAAATTTGGACGGGTGGATATTTTGGTTAATAATGCTGGTATTTATAGAGTTTACAATCTTCATGAAATGTCCGAAGAAGACTGGGACAAAACTATCAATGTTAATCTAAAAAGCGTGTTTTTAGGCAGCAAAAGAGTAATTCCCGAAATGCTTAAACAGGGGCAAGGGAAAATTATTAACACTGCCTCCATTGCTGGTTTGGTTGGTTTCGCTCAAAGCGGTGCCTATTGCGCTTCCAAAGGTGGTATTATTGCTTTAACTAAAGAAATGGCTTTGGACTACGCGCCCAAAAAAATCAATGTAAACTGTATTTGTCCGGGAATAATCAAGACGGCGATGACTAAAGATATGATTACCGACCCCGCTACAAAACAGTTTCTTGAAAGCTCAACCCCTTATCCTCGATTAGGGGAGCCAGCAGACATCGCTATGGCCGCTGTTTATTTAGCTTCTAACGAATCTGATTTTGTGAACGGTCATGTTTTAGTGGTTGATGGTGGGTGGATAGCTA
>MNWF01000033.1 GCA_001872305.1 Parcubacteria group bacterium CG1_02_40_25
CTGATAATACAAACTTTGTCTGGATACGCCTAATTGTTTGGCCAATTCCTTTTGGCTTTGATACGGGGCTCCTTTGTTAATGGCCATAGCGACGTTGGATTTTTTTTCCCAGCTTCTGGTCAACAATTAGCTGGCCAACAATTTTAAGCAAAGCGTCTTTTTCTCTTTTGATCTTGGCTAATTCCAGCAAGGCATTGGAGTTTTGTCCGGTTTGATTGAGGAGTTATTAATCAATGCCTTCATTTGTATAATGGCAATTTCGTTTAATTTAATTAATCTTTCTGATTGAGATAATTTCTGGCGAATTAATTCGTCATTAATACCCTCTAGATTAGCTAAAACTACCAATTGCGTAACGTCACAATAATCACGGATATTACCTTCTTTTCGCTTGTTTTCATCACGCCAATCTTTAGCTGTTTTACCAAACAAGGCCACATTTAAAATATCCGCTTCCGAGGCATAAATAATTATGGCCTGTTTTTTAGTAACCATCAAAGGAATTAAATTTTCTTGAATAGAATTCGTATGAATACGATAATTAATTTTGGTTAGCTGACGTTTTATATCCCAACCAAGCTCTAATTTTTTGTTTTCTTCCTGTTTTAATCTTTGAAATTCCTTTATCAGATAAAGCTTAAATTCCGGAGACAACCACGTAGCAAATTCAAAAGAAATATCTCTATGGGCAAAGGTTCCACCGTATCTACCAGCGGATGACCGTATGCCTATTGCGTTAGTTTTTTGAATCCACCTTATTGAATTCCATAACATTAAAATCTTGATTATGCACTTGTTCCCAGGCTCCCATAAATTGAATTGTATATTTCGTAGATAGCCAATTTGCAATCATGATACTCGTTGCTTCGCGATCCTTAAACTTGGCCATGTCCGTCAATGAAATATATTCTTCATTTTTGTTCTTAATCACAGATATCCGCAGTCCTTGAGTGATAATCTTTTTCATATTTTTTTGCTTGAAAGTTAAACTTTTTATTTTAGTTGTCTACAATTTGTAGACAACTAAATCCCACTTGATAATTTTTCTTGGATTAATATACAATTTTTCTTTAAGCTGTTTTGCGCTAAGCGTGCCGTCTAAAACTAAACCGTAGCACAAGGGCAGAAACGATCTAAAGCCAGCTATACCTGTTAATCTTGGCTCAGGCGCGTAGTCGCTGGCAATAACGTCTACGGTGTCGTCTGCCAACCCTTGCCTGATAGCCGAGACATCTTTTTCTGTCGCCAAAGGTGGATTTACCTTAACATCCAAGTCGTATTTTGTAAAAGTAAAATAATGCGGGCAAGTTTCACAAGTTATTTTTAACCCTTGCTTTTTCGCCTTTCTTATCAGTGCCACACTTGCCCCCTGACTTATATGCTGAAAGTGTAATCTCCCTTTTTTGATTTTAGAAAAAACCCTTAAATACTTTTCTATATTTTCGGTCTCTCGCTCTGGATTTTTAACGCTAATTTCGTAATCAGGGCTACAATGCGCTAAAATCAAAACATCTTTTTCTAAAACAACTTCCAATAAATCTAAATCTTCTAAGTATTTACCGTCATCACTAAAACCAACAACATAAGGCCTGATTTGATCTATATCAACCAATACTTGGTCGGCTAAATCTTTAGTTATCGCGCTAACAGGAAATGCCCGACAATGTCTTTTAATCGCTAACGACTTCTTAATAATATTTAAATTATCTAGTGGTGGCTGACAATTAGCCATATAAACCACAATGTCAATGCCAGATTGCTTCGCGAATTTTGTGTGCCCGGTAATATTATTTCTTAAATGAGTATGTAAATCGATAACTGGGTAATTAAGTCGCATATTGTAAAGTTTCTTGAGCGATTTTTAAAGCGGCTTCGGGTTTGGCAAATTGTTTCGCGGCTTGAGCCATAAGAATCAATCTTTGGGGATCATCTAATAGCGCTGTAATTCTTTGGAGTAAGATATTCTCTGTCAAGTTTGGCTGTTCTAAAACTACGGCTGCCCCATTTTGGCTATAATCATAAGCATTAATTTTTTGATGGTCGCCAGCCGCGTCTGGCAAGGGGATTAAAATAGCTGGCTTAGCTAAATAGGCCAGCTCAAAAATAGTTCCGGCGCCAGAACGCGCTACTACTAAATTAGCAATGGCATAAGCCGCGGACATTTGGCTTTCATCCAATGAACCATATAAATGATAACTAGTCAAATTCAACCCTTTTTCTTGACTTATCTGGCCTTGATACGCTTCATAATTATCTTGACCGCAAATATGGATAACTTGATACTTTTGGGATAACTCCATCAAGATAGGTTTTATTTTTTCGTTTATAAATTGAGCTCCTTGGCTACCACCAGCGATTAACAAAACGGGCGTGGCCGCTTGGATTTTGAAAAGACTATGAGTAGACGCCTGATCAATCTGGAAAATGCCTTGCCTTAAAGGGTTGCCAACAGTAATTGTTTTTTTAAGCGGAAAATAACTTTTAGCCCCATCAAAAGCAATAAAAACTTTTTTAGCAAAACGAGCTGACAAACGATTATTTAAACCGGCTACCGTATCTGATTCATGAATTATGACTGGAATCCGATAAAACCAGCCGGCCAGAACAACAAAAAAGCTAGCTGGACCACCTTTGCTAAAAATCACATCCGGCATTAAAGAATACAGCCAAAACAAAATTTGGCAAAACCCAAAAGGCGCTTTAATAAAGTCCCAAATTGTTTTTATAGAAAAATAACGCCGTAATTTTAAAGAAAAAATAAAATATGGCTTAGCTCCGATGCTTGATAATCCTTTTTGGCTAGATCCATCAACGCCAAGATAGAATAATTCTAAGGGTAAATTATTCTGTTGGCTAATAAGTTTTAATTGTTGGCTAACGGCAATAAGCGGATACGTGTGGCCGCCAGTGCCGCCGCCAGTTAAAAGTACGCGCATAAATTATAAAATTATTTTCGCTGATATTTAGAGATATTAAGTAATATTCCCACAGCCGCCAACGAAACTACCATACTACTCCCGCCATAACTTACGAAAGGCAAGGGGACGCCGGCAATGGGCAGCAAACCGCAAGTTGCCGCGATATTAATAAATGCTTGCAAAAATAACCAAAACCCAATACCCAATGCTAATAAACGGCCAAAATCAGTATCAGCGTTTTTGGCGATTTTAAAAACCCTAATAAATAAAAATAAAAATAAAAATAAAAAAATTATCACGCCGATAAAACCCAGTTCTTCTCCTAAAATCGCGAAAATAGAATCGCCCATGGGTTCGGGCAAATAATTAAATTTTTGCCGGCTGTGCCCCAACCCCACCCCCCAAAGACCGCCCGATCCTAAGGCCAAAAGAGCTTGATTAATCTGATAACTTTTACCGATAACATCAACATCGGGGTTAAGATAAGTTAAAAAACGTTGCCAGCGGTAAGGAGACAATCTAATAATTAACGATAAAGATAATGCTCCACTAATTAAAATCCCTAACACATAAGGCACCTTAACGCCAGATAAAAAATAAAGAACAACACACGAAGCCACAATAACCCCCAAGGTACTTAGATCTGGTTGTAAAATTAGTAAAACTGAGACTAAAATTAAAATAATTACGACAACTACAAGTTGATGTTTCGGCGAAGTTTTTTTTGATAAAAGAGCGGCGAAATAAATTAAAAGAAATAATTTTGCCAATTCTGACGGTTGGAAGGTGGACCAGCCAAAATCTAACCAACGCACCGCGCCACCGGCACCATGTTGCGCGTGGGGCACTAACACTGCCGCCAAACCGACAAAAACGACTACTAAAAACAAAAGAGAAAGTTTTTGCAATTTTTGATAAGGAAATTTATAGGCGGCAAAACCCAAAATCAAGCCAATTAAAACGCCAAAAACCAACTGATGTTTTAAAAAACCATACGGACTCCCTAAACGTTGTTGCGATAGTACCACCGAAGCACTGCTTAAAACCACCAACCCGCCAATTGCCAAAACAAGAACTGTAATTAATAAAGACAAATCTGGTCTTAATTTGCTCCTAGTCATAAATTAATATTATTTTAAACTCTTAACCGCTTTTATGAATTGATCCCCTCTGTCAAACTCATGCTTAAACATCCCAAAACTCGCGCAAGCCGGAGAAAGTAAAACCACATCCCCCGACACCGCTTCTTGATGAGCCGTATTTACCGCCAAATCCATACTGTCAACTATAACTATTTTTAACTCCTTGCCTTGCTTAACTAACTCCTTGCGAACTTTTTTTTCTAATTGGTCTGTGGCGCTACCAGTTAACAAAATCAACATTTTAACTCTTTTAACAATGGACTTAGCTAATTTTTGAAAACTTAATCCCTTAGCAGCACCTCCAGCAAGTAAAATAATATTCTGTTTATTTAAAGATTTTAACGCCGCGATAGTTGCTTCGGGCATAGTCGCGCAAGTATCATTAATATATCTTACTTCTTGTTTTCGAGCCACTGCTTCTAATCGTCCTGACAATGGCTTATAATGCCTTAAAGCTTGCCTGATGGTGCGTGAAGGAGCTTGATAAGCAAGTTTGACAACGCTAATAGCCGCTAAAATATTGGCAATATTGTGCTTGCCTCTTAGAGAAAAATCCTTGCTCTGGCAAACCTTATGTTTGCGTGAACCATAAAAAATCTTTTTCCCCTGTAAAAAAGCACCTATTTTTGCCCGTGCCAATAAATCATCGCGATCACTGACTAAGGCCAAATCAGTTAAACTATAAAAACAAACTTTGCCCTGTGCCTCTTTGGCAAAATTACGCACCACATTATCATCGTAATTAAGGATTAAAATATCATCCGGCTTTTGCCATTTAAAAATAACTTTTTTATCTTGGATATATTGCCGCAAAGAATCATAACGATTTAAATGATCCGAATAGATATTTGTAAAAACAGCTACTTGCGGACTTTTTTTATGAGAACGCATCCCAGCTAATTGCCAACTAGAAAGTTCCAAAACCACGATATCATTACTCACAATATCCGGCAAAATTTCTAAAACAGAAGTCCTATTATTACCAGCCAAAAAAACGTCATCATATACTTGGCCTAACATCGCAGCAATCAGGCTGGCAGTGGTTGATTTCCCCTTGGTCCCGGTCACCCCTACGATCGGTGCTGGACACCAATCAAAAAACAAACCCAAATCAGTTTCAATCGGTATTTTATGTTCTTTGGCAACCAATAAATATTTAGAATTTTCTGGCACGCCCGGATTTTGCATTACCAAATCAGCATTCACAAAATCCTCCAAGCGATGCTGGCCTAAAACATATTTTATTTTTAATCCTTTTAATTTTGCGATTGTCGCTTTGAGCTCATTCGCTGGCTTAATATCTGTCGCCAAAACATACGCTCCGTGTTTGGCGAAAAACCTCGCTATCCCCAACCCCCCGCCATGCAAACCCAATCCCATTACGGTCACTTTTTTCCCTTTAATATCTTTAATTTTCATACTTGTATTTTAACTTGTTAATAACTAACCGTCAATAAAAAACCCGCAAAATAATCTTTGCGAGTCAAAAATTCTCGTTCAATTTATGATTTCATTTTTTTACTAATACCCGACCCACTGCACGGCTATTGTGTTTACCTTTCTCAATCGTAGCTTGCCCGTTAATTAAAAGGTATTCTACGCCCGTGGCATATTGGAACGGATTATCAAATGTCGCCCTATCTTGAATAGTTCGTGGATTAAAAATAACTACATCGGCAAAATTACCGATCGCTAAAAGACCTCTTTTTTTAAAACCGATTTTTTGGGCAGGCAAAGACGTCATCTTCGCAATCCCCTGCTCCCAAGACAATATTTCTTTTTCGCGAACATATTTTGATAGCACTCGCGGAAACGCGCCAAAAGAACGTGGATGAACTAATAACCCATTTTTCCCAAAAGATGAATTGTAGCCAGTTCCATCTGTAGCCACCAAAGATAAAGGATGCGCCAACGTTTTTTTTAAATTATCCTCAGACAAAACATCTATAAAAACAATCACATGGCCTTCATTGGCTAATAAAATATTAATAACTGCTTGTTCTGGCGAACAACTTTCATTTTCGGCGATTTGATTGATTGTTTTGCCAACAAAAGATGTTTGCTTGGCTTGCGCGATTATCACTTTACCATAATCATATGGCATACTACCCATTTCTTTAATCGCCCGCATCCTAACAATTGGATCGTCCAAACGGTTTAAAATGGTATGATTATTACCCTCTGCCAACCAATCGGGCAATAACACCATCAAGCTTGAGCCAGTAACTGTATATGGATAAACATCAAAATTAACTTTAACACCAGCACGGTTTGCTTGATTAATCAAATTTAAGGCCTCATCCATTTGCGACCAATTTTCTGGGCCCAAAACCTTAAGATGATTGATTTCTAAAGAAACCTTGCTTTGCGAAGCAACATCTATGGCATTTTTGATAGAAGGCAAAAACTCCTCTTTTTCACCACGAATATGAACAGAATAAAAACCGTTATTTTTAGCAGTCGCTTTTAAAATCTCCACCAAAGAATTCTGGTTAATTAAATTAGCATAACTAAAACTTAAACCATTAGACAGGCCAAAAGATCCTTGTTTTAAAGCGTCTTGCAAAACGAAAATTAAAGCGGTGATTTCTTTAGCATCCAAAGATCGTATCGTGTTCCCAGTCAAACCGCGACACAAAGTTTCATAACCGACCAAAGTAGCATAATTTAAAGATAGCTTACGACGATTCAATTCTGATAAATATTCAGACATCTTTTGCCAATTGACCATCACTTCGTTGATGTTGGCCCATTTCCGAATATTCTCAATTACCTGCGCGTTTATCAACGGCGCCAATGAAGAACCGGCGTTGCCGCCTAAAATCGTCGTGATCCCCTGATACAATAAGCTTTCTTGCCCTGAATGCGTAAATAATGTCCAATAATCATCTGAATGATTAAAAATATCAATAAAACCAGGACAAACATAAAGACCCGTGGCGTCAATAACCTGTTCAGCTTTAGCATTAATTTTCGGCTTAATTTTCGCAATCAAATCATCTTTAATCCCCAAATCCGCCTGGTGTTTTTCTTTGCCAGAACCGTCAATAATAGTGCCATTTTTGATAATGATTGAATACATAAAATCAATCTGAAATTTAAAATCTAAAATTTTACAATCCCAACAATCCTATTGCTAGACCAATTGTCGCCATGACTCCGGCAATAATCCAAAAGCGCTGGGTGACTTTGGTTTCTGGCCAGCCTTTGGCTTGAAAATGGTGGTGCAATGGGCTAGACAGAAAAATCTTTTTACCGTGACGTAATTTCTTGGAAGATAATTGCAATAAAACCGAACCTGACTCAATCACTAAAATAAAACCAATTAAAGGCAAGAGTAAAAAAGCATTAGTTAACATCGCGATAACGCCAAGGCAAACTCCAAGCGACATTGAACCAGTGTCGCCCATAAAAAAACGGGCCGGATGAATGTTAAACCACAAAAAAGCAAGCAGAGCGCCACCAATTACACCACAAAAAACCGCTAAATCAATTTTACCTTGAATGAAAGCAATCACGCCATAACTCGCAAAAGCAATCGCCAAAACGCCACCGGCCAAACCATCTAAACCGTCTGTCTCGTTTACGGAAAAAGCGGTAGCGACAATGGTAAAAATAAATAATGGAATATACCACCAGCCAATGTGCAAAATTCCATAAAAAGGTATCTGAATGACATCCCAGTCAAGCTTTGAATAAAACCACCACGCGCCAAAACCAGCGATTGCCGGATAAATTAAGAACAAACGATGCCACATTCGCAAACCGCGTTTTTTCTGTCCCCAAATGCCTAATAGATCATCGACTAAACCGACAATAGCCGCAATGATTAAAACGCCTAAAGGCAATATGGTTTCTTTGCGTGTCAAAAAATTTAGCTGGTTAAATGTTTGTGGCCAGATTTGAGCCAATAACCAAAAAACTATAATCACAATCAACGTCGTCCCCCAAATCAAAATGCCCCCCATGGTTGGCGTGCCTTCTTTGTGTTGATGCAACTTAGCGAATATCGGCGCGTTTTCCCGCCAAACTTTTTTCCCAAGTTTATATTTATATAAAAAGTGTGTCAAAGCAGGCGTCAAAAATATGGCTAACCAAAAAGAAATACCTGCTAAAATTAATATTCTGCTAAAATTGAATAAATTATCAATCACGATTTAGAATTTTGAATTTTGGAATTTATTTAAGATTTGTAATAGTTCGCTTATTATGCTCACCACCTTTGGTTTGTGATTTGATGCATTTATTATACCACGCAATCCATTTACCACAAATAAGCTTTTTCAACATTATTAATGAGTTGACGCATTGCCTCAAAACGATCTTGGCTGCCTAAAACTATATTAATCATTTTGAAATTTTTATTTAATGTCTGGCTAACGGTCAAAAGACAACCTTGAGCTTCTTCAGTATAACCAGTTTTCCCTGACACTACTTGAGGCAGAATGCCTAATAATTGATTAGTATTTTCTAAGTGATAACTAATTTTTTTATCAGCCGACCAAACATCAGCAATAGTCAGTCCCATAATCTGCCAAATGAGTGGTTGCTCTTTAATCGTACCCTCGGTTAACCCAATAAGATCTCGAATTGTAGCCACGTTCCCCGGATTAAGCCCAGATACATCAATAAACATAGTGTTTTTTAGGCCCAAAGATTGAGCTTTTTCGTTCATTAAAGCCACAAAATAGCCTGGCGCATGCTGATTGTCAACGGTTTGCGCCAATATGTTTGCCGCGTCGTTATTAGATGTGATTAACATTATATAAATCAAACTCTCAATAGTCATTGATTCGCCAACCACAAATTTGCTCTGCTTGACTATCGTCAACATTGATTGGTCCACTGTAATTATTTGTTCTTTAGGCAATTGTTCCAAAGCGATGGTCGCGGTCATAATTTTTGTTAAACTAGCTATTGGCAAAGCTAAATCTAAATTTTGGCTAAACAGCATTTTTTTAGAATCTAATAAATAAACTCCAGCGGCTTGAGCGCCAATATCTGGCAAAGGTTGCGACCAGTCACGGATTGGCCGAAAAGATTCTAATTGATTATCACCCAAAAACACGGAACGATTGACGCCCGCGAAATTGTTTGAATTTGACAAATTCGATGTTCCATTTTCTGATGATTTTGGCATATTATAAAAAAGCCCGACTTTAGGCAAAAGACGATCTGGCCACAAGGCAATGCTCAAAATAATTAATAAAACATTAAGCGCGCCAGAAATAATTAAAAAAATACGCTCCAATGACATCATTTTAGAAGGCTAATTTCCGTTGATTCACAAGCGCTAAATTCCGGATATCAATTTTTTCAATTTTAATTTCGGGCATAATTTCTGTTCCCCCATTTTTGTCTATTAAAAATAGATATTCTTTATTTTCCCCATTAGTATCGTTAATCCATCCGCTTGTTGTCCGAGTTATTGTCGCCATCACATTCTTTTTATAATCCATTTCAAAAATAGAAATTTTTTTCTTTAAATTCTTTAATATATCATTAATTGCCTCAAAAGTAGCCCTACCATTATTATTATAAGATAAAACTACATATTTTGCAGGCGTATTCTTTATCAGTTTTTCTATCGCTTCAATGATAATATACTGCCCTTCGTTGTTTTTTCTAAATTCTTCAAAAACAGAACTAGAAATCGTATCGCCCACATCTTCTCGCCTGTTCGCCACGCCAACCAACTTTGGCTTGTCATTTAAACAAATAGTTTTCCAAATATGATAATACGAAGCGTATCTAACACGAGAAGGTGGCATTAATTCATTCGAGGAGCCATACGGTGGGTCACAGTAAGCCAAATCCACCTCAATGTCATCTACTAAATCAAAAATATCTTTCTGATAAACATGGTGCTGTTTTTTGCCAATGATTAAACGCGGCACATCCATTTTCATTGTATTGAGACCGTAGAAAAACACTAATAATTTTCAGGATACTTCTGTCATTGTTCTCAGATATTTAGAGCCAAGTTGCCTTGATTCCAAGTGTTTGAGAATAATTG
>MNWF01000048.1 GCA_001872305.1 Parcubacteria group bacterium CG1_02_40_25
TCTTCAACGAACGAAAGGTCAACAGCTTTATTCAACCTCATTAACAGATGGTTTTTATGACGATTGACGATTTGTTGATATGCGAATCCTCCCAAGAAAGAATTTTGAAAAGAACTTTGTGATTTAAACATAGGTTTTAGGTTAAAATTATTTATCCAGAAACGCAGTCAATTCCTGCATTCCTGCCTTGATTTTAGCATAAAACCTACGTTTAATGAAGCGTGGAAAACTCAATCTTTTTCTGGCGTTTTCAGAAAATTATATGGGGGTTTTTCTACGGTCTCAGTTATATAGAAATTTTACAAGGCCTTAATTTGGGAGATCAAGTCATTGTTTCCGAAGAAACAAAACAGTAGGGAACAAAAATTTTTGTTCCCTACGCCTACCGATGCCCCTAATTCAAGTTAAAAATCTCATTAAGATTTATCAAGACGATGGAATAAAAACCCAGGCCTTATCCGGGGTTTCTTTTAACATTGACCAAGGCGAGTTCGTTGGCGTTATGGGAGCTTCGGGGTCTGGCAAATCAACTTTGCTTCACGTTTTAGGATTTTTAGATAAACCAACTTCTGGCAAATACTATTTTGCCAACAAAGAAATGGGAGATTATTCCGAAGATGAAATTAACTTTCTGCGCAACCAGGAAATTGGCTTTATTTTTCAGGCATTTAATTTATTGGCCAGGACTACTGTTTTAGAAAATGTCAAATTACCTTTGCTTTATTCTTCTATTAAAAAATCTCTATGGGATGCGATGGCTAAACAGGCCATTAATCAAGTTGGATTAGAACACCGGCTAAACCACGAAAGTTCCCAGCTTTCCGGTGGCGAAAAACAAAGAGTAGCTATTGCCCGCGCTTTAATTAGTAATCCCAAAGTCATCTTTGCTGATGAACCAACCGGTAATTTGGACTCTAAATCAGGCACGCAAATTATGGAAATTTTAAAAACGCTTAATCAAAACGGACAAACTATTATTTTGATTACCCACAATGACGATGCCGCCAAATACGCTAAAAGAATTATTCGATTAAAAGACGGCAAAATTGAAAGCGACAAGCGACGTTAAAACGAGAAGCACGATCTTTGTTGTCATTCTGAGGGCGAAGCCCGAAGAATCTCGGGAAAATAATGCTAAAATTCTTCGCCTACGGCTCAGAATGACTACTCAATGCGTCTTAACTATATTTTAAAAACTTCCATGACCGCTTTATGGGCGAATAAAACTCGATCGACTTTGACTATTTTAGGCATTGTGATTGGCGTGGCCGCGATTATTTTAGTCACGGGACTAGGCCAGGGCGCGCAAAATTTAATCCTGGACCAAATTCACGGTTTGGGCGGTCAAACCATTATTATTGAGCCGGGCCGCCAACCCCAAGGCCCATCCGATTTTTCCGAAGCATTTACGGATTCACTTCGCGAAAAAGAATATCAAGCCATTACTAAAAAATCTAATATCCCCGGAATTAAGCAAGCCACGCCGTTGGTGGTATTATCCGCGACCGCGATTTATAATAACGAAACCAAAAGATCCCAAATTGTCGGCGCGTCCGAAACGCTTTTTAACATTTTTGACATTGAATTGGCTGATGGCAATGTCATAACTAATGAAGATATCAAGCAAATGGCTTTTACGACAGTCATTGGAGACAAGGTGCGGGAAAAACTTTTTGGTCAATCAGACGCTCTTGGACAAAAAATAAAAATTAAAAATCGCACATTTAAAGTCGTTGGCATTGTTAATCCTATGGGCAATGTTGCCAGTTTAGACATTGACAATTTGATTGTTGTCCCATACACCACGGCCCAGCATTATCTTTCGGGGACCAATTATTATAATATGATTATGGTTCAGGCGGAATCCGAAGACATCGTGCCTCAAGTTAACGAAGATATTAAAAGAACATTAAGAGAAATGCATAATATCACCGATTCCGCCAAAGACGATTTTCATTTAGTTACTCAAGCTGACGCTATCCAAATGGTTAGTATGATTACTAATATTTTAAATGTCCTTTTAGGATCAATCGCCGCCATTTCTTTGGTAGTCGGCGGAGTCGGCATTATGAATATTATGCTAGTATCCGTGACTGAAAGAACGCGCGAAATCGGATTGCGAAAGGCGCTGGGCGCGAGCAATGCCAATATCTTAACGCAGTTTCTTTTAGAGGCGATTTTACTAACCAGTATTGGCGGGCTTTTCGGAGTCGCTTTTGGCGCTGGCGGATCATTTTTAACATCAATTATTTTAAGTAAAACAGTGGCCGCGGGCTGGTCATTCACTTTTCCTGTTCAATCCGCTATTCTTGGCCTGACTGTGTCTGCTTTAATTGGTTTAATTTTTGGATTGTATCCGGCGCGCCAAGCAGCTCAAAAAAGTCCGATTGAGGCGCTACGATACGAGTAATAACAGCTTACCGTCTACGGCTTACAGACTACAGCTCGCGTTAGCCGTAGACGGTAGACCGTAGTATCGTTTGCCGTTTAATTATTTTTAAGTTATAATAGAAATTGCCTTATTGATTTTTAAGACATTTTTGTTCGCCTAATAAAAATTCAAGGGGAACCAAGTATTTTAAATTTGACGACCCGTCATCCCGAAGAGGCCAAAGGCCGACAAAGGATCTCTTCGTTGAAATTTAGACTTGATTCCCATTATTTTTTCGTTAGGGGGGATAAACCCAAGAAGTTTTTTGCCCCAATGTTAAGTTGATTTGCAGGCCTGCAAAAAGTTGTCATTCCCGATCTAATCGGGAATCCAGCATCATTATTGACCTAACATTGGGGCGCCTACTTGGGTGAAAAGTTTTCCACAACTCTGACAGGGTTGACATTATTTTATAACAAAATATTCTATAAAGACATATTAATTGGAGGAAAAATTGTCCGATGGATAATTATTTTTTAAAAACATTGGCCGTTACTTTAAAAACGATGAGAAATTTAAACGCGGCTTTTTTATTTTATTCAAATTATTTGGCTTAATGGCTTTTAGCTGTTGGGTCAATTTATTTTTGGTCGATAGACAATCTGTCTCTTACTCTCTCAATGTCATTTCCACTGTTTTATTGTCATCTCCGCGAAGGTGTCATTCCCGCTTACGCGGGAATGACAACAAGACAACGGGGATCCACAGAGACCTTGAGACAGATTGTCTTGAAAAAAGATATCAAGAAAGGGGGTGTAATAAAAAATGATGAAAAAAATTCTATTAAGCGTTGCTATTATCGGCGCGGTCGCCGCCATTGTTGTTGGCGCCACCACTGCTTATTTTAACGACACCGAAACTTCAACAGGCAATACTTTCACCGCTGGCACAATTGATATCGCGGTTGATGGCCAAAATCCTTGGTCACAATCAGTCCCGTTCGTATTGGCAGACATGAAACCAAGCCAAGTGGATTACACTAACTTCGCAATTAAAAATGTCGGTACAAATCCTACCAATGTTTGGAAAAAAGTTAGTGGAGTTACCGTAGATGAAAATGGAGTTAATGAACCAGAATGTGTAGCGTATGGTGGCACATGGACTGGCGGCACTAAACAAAATGGAATTCTAGACATAGATTGCGCAAACTACGACCAAGCTATGATAAATAACAAAATTGACGAGGTCATCACTTACGACTTGTCTGTTATTGTTAAAGATAACCAGAATCAACCAATATGGAACCAAACGCTCTACAACATGAACAAAACCATTGCCCAAATTGATGCAATGGGCGGGAACGGCACATTTTTGGGTATGATTCCATCTGGTTATTCAATGGACGTGACAGAAAGTTACCATATGGCTTCAAGCACAGAAAATTGGGCGCAAAGCGACAAAATGACCTTTAATATTACTGTTACTGCCGAACAATTAACCGGCGTGGCAATATTAGAAAACAAGGATCAAGTTGCTCCTTGGAGAGTTTTGGGTGAAGACGCATACACTGGTACTTTAACCTATGGCGTAAAAGATTCTAAATTCAATTATTCTTTCGCTGGAGTAACGCCATTGGTAGGCACCAATTATTCGCTTATTGTTTATGCGGAGCCATTTTCAACTCCGGCTGGCAATGGTTGGCCAAGACCAGTTATTATCTTGGGGAGTGCCATGTCGAATGGAGCAGGCAATGTGAGTATTCCTTCAACATCGCTTGAGCTTAACGCAAACTTGCTTAATGCTAAAGTTTGGTTAGTCAAATCCTCTGACTTGACCGGTAATACAATGAACACATGGGACAGCTCAACCGAAACAAACTCTCTCTTCGACACTGGTTTGATTGATTATTACGATGCTGATCTATAATCTTTATTTGATTGTTAATGACTTCTCTCTCGTTTCTAGAACGGGAGAGATAGATTAGCAATGAAAATCTGGCAAACAATTTATTATGTTTTTTTAGGCGTGATTGGCGCGATCGCTTTGTTGTTAATTGTGTCTGTTTTCCCAATCACCGGAAATTTCAAAGTCCTAACAGTCCAATCTGGATCAATGATGCCAGCCATTAAAACCGGCAGTATTGTTTTAGTTAAGCCGACTAATAATTACAAAATCGGCGACATCATTACTTTCGGCCAAATAAGCAAAACAAAAACACCAACCACCCACCGAATTGCCGAAATAGAAATGGCTAACGGACAACCAATATATACTACCAAGGGCGATGCTAATAACGCGCCGGATCAAAAACAGGTCTCTGCTAAAGAAGTCATTGGCAGAGTTTTATTAGATGTTCCATTTTTGGGCTATGCCGTGGCCGCGGCTAAAAAGCCCTGGGGATTTATGCTGTTAATCGCCGTGCCTGCTTTATTAGTAATTTACGAAGAAGCCCATAAAATCTGGCAAGAAATTAAAAAGTCAAAGACGAAAAAATTAGATGACGAAAAAATGGATTCTGGAATAAATTCAGAATGATAGAAAACCGCAATGCTTAAAAAACTGTTAAACAAAACTATCAGCGTTATTTTAATAATCCTGCTAAATTATTTAGCTTTTTTTGCTTTTGATTTAAAGCCAATTTTTGCTTATTTTGACGGCCAAGAAATGGTTACGGACAACACGATGTCTGCTGGCACTTTAGATTTATCAGCCGAGTCAACGGAAAATTTCTCACCCTTGGTCACCCCGGACAAAACAGTGACTCGCGCCATTGATGTCCAAAATAACGGAAACTTGCTTTTGCAGACTAACATAACTACCACTAATTTAGGCGGTGATTTTGACTTGTGCGCCAATTTAAATTTAGAAGTTTTAGCTGGCGCCACGACAATTTACAACGGAACTTTAATCGGATTATCTAGCACGCCCATATTAGTCCCTACGTCAACCATTCAAACCCTTAATCTTGTTGGCACCCTCACGAATTACGATCTTAGCCTGCAAAATAAAACTTGCGTTTTTGATTTAGATGTTAATGGCTGGCAAGATAATATTGCCAGCTATGGTACTGGCGGTTTTAGTGATCAAGAAGCTCTATCCAACGTAATTACGAGTGGCAGTTGGAGCGTCACTTCGCCCCCAATGCCTCCAGAACCTCCTATGGTGCCCCCATCCTTGCCTCAATTTAGTGATGTGGTGATTAATGAGTTAATGTGGATGGGAAGTGCTTCCGGTAGCGGTGATGAATGGGTTGAATTAAGAAATATGACCAGTAGTATAATGGATATTAGTGGCTGGCAATTAACTAAAAAAAGCAGTGGTGACGAAGTTTTTATGCTGACAATTCCTGCTGGCAAAACGATCATGCCTAACGGATTTTTCTTAATCTCGGATTATGATAAAGAAAATTCCGCGATTAATGTGGTTCCAGATTTAGTAGTCGGCTCTGGTTCTACCAATGATCCTATTTTTGCTTTGGCTAACACCGATTTACAACTTAATCTTTACGCCACCAGCACGTCGCCTATCTTGATAGACACCGCGGGCAATGGCAACAACGAGCCAATTAAAGGCGACAAAACTAATTTCTATTCTATGGAAAGAAACGATACGCCGGGCGACGGCGCAAATTACGATAATTGGCATACTTGTTTAGATGCAAGTTCTACAGCTTTATACTGGGACGCCGGCAGAACCGAACAGGGCACGCCGGGCGCCGTTAATTTGTCAGTAAACGACCCCCCATATACTCCTGACGCTAATCCTGCTTCTAGTTATAGCGCTGACAACGACTCAGAAATAAATCTAGAAATAAATAATATTCAAGATAAGAATATAATTCCTGACGAAATCGCCGTTACCAATGAGCCACCAGTTGAAGATTCGCCGAACCAAGATCCAGCGGTGGAAAATGCTTTACCAGACACATCTGTATCAGAATCAGAAATAATCTTGCCCGACCTACCAACTGAATCACAAGAAGCAATTGAGTCCGCGCCTATCACCATAGAGTCGGCTGATAACCAAAACAACAATTCAGACCCAAACGATAATAATCAATGAACCATTTATTTATAAAAACATTTTTTAGTTTGTGCCTTTTTGCTGGGCTTTTTTGTTGCTTGCAAATTGCCCAAGCCCAAATGCTCAATGTGATTTTTGAAAGTCAGCCCTTATTTAAAGAGGCAAATTTTTTGCCGGGCCATAGCGTCACCCGCTGGGCAAAAGTCACTAATACCGGTGAATTATCACAACGCATTGCTGTTGAAGCAATTAATATTAGCGATCCCGATGGTCTGGCCAGCGCCATAAATTTAGAGATCACGGAAGGTGGCACGACACTTCAGAATATGAGCTTAGCTGATTTTTTTAATCACGGCGAACTATATTTATCAGATTTAGCAGGCAATAATACGCAAACTCAGTATGATTTTATCGCTAGTTTTGCTCCAAGAACCACCAATAATTTTCAAGGCAAAACTTTAAGCTTTGATATTTTGCTTGGCTTTCAAGGAACTGAAGGCGGGATCCCATCTGACGGCAACGGAGGTGGTGGCGGGAGTGGCGGGAGTAGTGGCAGCGGTGGGGGTGGCGGGTCCTTGCCTCCCGGACTTACAATCCAAGATGAAAATGTCATAGTAATTAAAATTGGCGAAACCACAGCAACTGTTATTTGGCCAACCAGCTATCCAGCTTCCAGTCAAGTAATTTATGCTTCTGAACACGAAACTTATATTTTTAATTTAACAGATAATTTAGACGTGCCGCCAGATTATGGTTATCCTCACACTACCCCCGAAAGCGATCTTGCCCCCAACAGAGTCACAAATCATTCTGTAGCACTTTATGATTTAACTCCAGGCACAGAATATCATATTCGAGCAGTTTCTCATGCCTCTTTGGCCATTAGCCGCGAACATAATTTTACTACGCTTAACCATCAAGATGAAACCTTGTCACCAACCGAAGAGCCGTCAGTTATACTGCCGGCATCACCAAAGACAAACACAGTGGTACTTGCCGAACAATCCGCGCCATCAGGGCAATCATCCACACCAATCAACCGTCAACAACCACCAACCATCGACGAACCCCAAAATACTGATGAATCTTTAGTCCCCGAATCTGAACTTGAACCAAATCTAATTGTACCCCAAGAATCTCAACCCGCCTCCCAAAATAATTTTTTTAATAATCTTATGGCTGGCCTGAATAATTTATTCGGTGATTTAGGGCTTAAATGCTATCACTGTATGCCTTGGTGGCTATTGCTAATTTTAGCGGTTTACAGTTTATATAAATCATTTCAGTCGCGCCAGTGGCAAAAAAAGGCTGGCACGGCTTGGCTTGTTTGGACAATTATCCTTGGATTATTAAGTTTAATTTATTTCTTATTCCGATTTTTTTGTATGCCAGCTTGGATTGTTTTGATGGCGATTTTAATAACAATTTTAATGCGCTGGGCATTTGCCAAATATCAGTCCCGAAAAGAAAAAGAACCAGAAAAATTCAACTACGTCATCAATCAAGATATCATCTTTGTGATTGGCTTAATCTTAGTCGCCTTAGGACTAATCGCCTACATAGCGTCGCACTGTTTGTCAGTTGGCCTTCTAATTATTATCGCTATATATTTTATTATCAGTGAAATATTTTTAATGCGAAATCCGTGATCCGTGCAAGGTCAGACCTTGCACACGAGTAAGGCCAGGCCTTGCATCCCATTTGCCCTAATTAAAATTTTATGCTAAATTTATTATTCTATAAACTTATAGTGAGTAAGGTTGTTGTTATTCCCGCGAATGCGGGAATCCAGATAGCAAGCACCAACCAAATAGATTCCCGCATTCGCGGGAATGACACATCCATGGGCAAACAATCTAAATTAAAAAAATTAAGACGCCAGCAAGAAACTCAAGAAGATCAAGCTGACCAAAAAGCTAATAAGTTAGCCGGTTATTTTGGGCTTGGCTTATTGGCTCTGATCGCCATTATCGGTGGCTCGATTTATTATTTCTTTTTTCGACACACACCCGAACCCACAGCCGCTATTGATCAGCAAAGTTCATCTTTAATTGAAAATCAATCTGCTGATAACCAATCAAATCAAAAACCAAATATAACCGCTGAAACCGATGATCCTTTAGTTAACCAAGTTGAAACCGATACTAAAAAACCACCCATGCAATATACTCAATATCCGCCAATGACCATTGATCAAAATAAGCAATATTTTGCTACCTTAAAAACATCAATGGGCGATATTAAAATAGAACTTTTTGTCGAAGAAGCGCCTTTGGCAGTTAATAATTTTGTATTTTTAAGCCGTGAAGGATTTTATAATGGCCTTACTTTTCATCGCGTAATCAAGGACTTTATGATTCAAGGTGGCGATCCCTTGGGCAATGGCACTGGCGGAGCTGGCTATCAATTTAATGACGAACCTAACGACAAAAAACTTATTCGCGGATCATTAGCCATGGCGAATTCTGGAGCCAATACCAATAGCAGTCAATTTTTTATTGTGACAACAGAATCCACGCCGTGGCTTGATGGCAAGCACACCAACTTTGGCATGGTAGATGCTGGCATGCAAGAAGTTATGGATATTAGTGAAGTAGCTACAGGACAGGGTGATGTACCGGTCAGTCCTATAATAATTAATAGTATTACTATTGAGGAACAATAAATAAAATTATTCTAATTATACTAATTAACCTAATTATTCTAAACAAGCACCAATGTCTAAATCCTAATTTAGAATAATTAGAAATT
>MNWF01000015.1 GCA_001872305.1 Parcubacteria group bacterium CG1_02_40_25
GCCACGAGATTTAACAATTTCCAATTTTTCTTTGGCGGCATTTACAAAATTTTTCTGACAATGCAAAGCGGTGTTTGTTCCGAGGACTGTCCTAACGGATTATCCTTAAAAACATTCTTACAAAACGCATCGGAAATATCTTTATTAGATTTGCCAAGAATAGCGACACCTAAATCATTAGCATCAATAATAACAACATCATGATTTATTTCAAACTTCAATTTTTTCGCCACTTTTTCCGGCTCGGCCGGTCCCAGTTTCGCATATTCATTGTATGGCGGCAAAGTATAATCACACGGACCATCAATCGCATTTATATTTTTACCAACAACTTTATAAAAAACGCCTTTTATACCAAAAGGTTTAGTAATAGCAGCGGCTAACGCACCCATGATTATTCTCAATACCCCCCCCCTCTTTAATCGCCAGCTCCATTGTCCAAGGACTTCCTAGTCCAATTCCATATGGAGATTTATGGACAAATTTTACCAAAAATTTTGCAAGAAAAGAGGGTCTAATATCTTTTATAGGAAATGCTCTGCCTTGGGATATAGCTACTATACGCTCGCTTATAAAAAGGATGCCGCCATTTAATAAATGAGGGTTGGCATATCGTTCGACAACTTCAACGATATTGTCATCTTTGGTTATAACATGGGTTCTTATTGGCAATCTCGCCCATTTACCATCTGCCAAACCAATGATCAAATTTTTACCGCTATTTGGTCTAAAATTATTTAAATTCATATCGCAGATTAAAATTTTTTCTTTTCTTTTTTCCGTTAAAACATGGTTCGGGCCGATTGTTTTTCCGGGCTCTTTGGCGGTTTTGAAATCTCGCGGCGAAGCCACTCCGAATTCACGAGGGGTTCCTCGCCGCCGCAGGCGGCGAAATGCGTTCGGACTATCTTTAGAATACTACACCACGTAGGAAATTGTAAGAGTTTTAGTGCCCCCAGAAGGAATCGAACCCTCGTCAATGGATTAAAAGTCCACTGCTCTACCGTTGAGCTATGGGGGCAGACAATCAGACATCAGATATTGGATTTCGGACGTCAGATTACTTAATTAAATAATCACAAACTTAGCCTCTAAACTTACTCTTTTTTTTACGATAAAGCATAATCACCAGCATTGGCAGAACCAACCAAATAAAAGCGGCCTCGGGACGCACAAACACCTGTTTTACCATATCAGGCACTTTTGTCAAGTTATCAGTAGGCAAAAATGATAAAATGATGCTGGCGAATAAGCCAAGCTGTAACAACGCAAAAACGAACAACCACATTAAAGCAGTCCGCACTTTTTTATATCCCAACCCCAAAGTATCGCCCAAAGCGGAGTTTGGCATAAAAATAAAAATAAAAAAGATAATGGCTAACATCACCACGATTTTTAAACCCACGCTGGGATTATCCAAACGAAACATTGGCCAGGGAATTGCCTTAACAACTGCCAAAGCCACATAGGTGCTTAAAAGCAAGGCCAGAATCCGATTACGGCCTAAGGACACGCTATAAACAAAAATTGCCAAAGCCAAAAGTATTGGAATTAAAATCTGCCAAGCTGAATTAGCCAACCCAATTTTTGCCAAACCTAAATTGGCGACAAATAAAAACATTACTGGGACGGCTACAAATCCTGTGTCATCCCGAATTCATTTCAGGATCCACGCCGTGGATTCCGGCTCGGCGGCCAGAATGACAAAGAAATATTAAATCTGCCAATTGTAACCAATTAAATTCCCTGTTGTTGTAGTTCCTCTAAGAGTTTTTTTTGCTTGCCAGACAATCGCCGTGGCACTTCTAAAATCAACCTGATGATTTCATCGCCAGCGCCATGACTTTGCAAATGCGGCACGCCTTTGCCCCGCAAACGAATTTGGCTGCCTGGCTGGGCGCTCTTAGGGATATTGACCCAAACATCGCCTTGTGGTGTTGGAACCTTAATTTTATCACCCAAGACCAATTGTGTAAAGCGCGCTTTAACATCAAAATATAAATCATCACCGCTTCGCTGAAAAAATTTATGCGGCCGCAAAATAATATGGATATTCAAATCTCCCGGATGGCCGCCAACACCACTTGCTTGGCCTTGACCTGATAAATTAATCACCTGCCCCGTTTGAATGCCTGCTGGAATTTTGAATTTAATCGTTGCTTTTTTTTTAATTCGGCCTTGGCCGCGACAATCATCACATTGCTTTTCTGGAATTTTGCCCTGCCCCTGACAATTAGGACAAATTGTTTTTATAGAGAATAAACCCAAAAAAGATTGCTGTTGATTTTGGAATTGACCAGAGCCACCACATTGAGGACAAGTTTTAAAACCGGATCCGGGCGCTACGCCACTACCATTACACGTGGAGCAAGACGAATACTTATCTACATTAATTTCGCGTTCTGCCCCGCGAATCGCGTCTTCCAAATCAATTGCCATTTCTAAATCAATATCCGCGCCACGATTTTGACGCCGACGGCCAGAAAAACTTTGGCCAAAAATATCGCCAAATAAATCAGAAAAATCGAAACTCGTATTGCCACCGCCCCTACCAAACTCTTCGCTAAAGGTCGCGAAATCACGAAAATCACGAAACCCACCGGCTTGACCTTGATTTCTCATTTGCTCAAAACTCGCGCCATATTGATTATATTGCGCGCGTTTTTGGTCGTCAGACAAAGTTTGATAAGCTTCATTAACTTGTTTAAATTTTTGAGCGTCCCCACCAGCCCGATCCGGATGATATTTTTGAGCCAATTTTCTATAAGCTTTTTTAATCTCATCTGGAGTGGCGCTACGCGACACGCCTAATGTTTCGTAATAATCCATAATAAGAGATTTATGATTTACGATTTAAAATTTAAAATTTAAGAATAAAAAAATTAGGATGTTCACAGATCGGTTAGTCAATTCTTAAATCATAAATCTTAAATCTAAAATCGTAATATTTCTTTTTCAACCATTTGTTTTTCAATTCTTACAACACCTGTTTCTATTAAAAGTTTAATAATCCCCCAAGAACCAAAAGCTAAAATATATCCCAAAGGGAAACTCAGGGTTTTTATCGCGCCAAATAAGGCCAGTGCCAAACTTACCGTAATATATTTTTTATACGTTTTTAATAAATCGCGAAATTGCGCGTTAGTTAATTGATAAACTTCGTCTTCGGATAGCGCGGCCACGCTCAACGCTTCCTGCGTCTGCGGTAGCTTGACCCCTTCGGGTATTTTTAAACCAGCCGGCAATTGGACATTAGATAAATCAATTTGGCCTTGGCCAGAACTTAAATTATTAAGTCGTTTTAATAATAATGTCTCAATAGGTTTATAAATCACGTGGAATAACGGTTTAGGGATTATTACTTGTTCGGCGTTTTTCACAGCCATTGGCGAAACATACCAAGCGTAAGCTGACATCAATGACAATGCGGTTAAACAACCGGCAATTGGCCAAAGCACCAGATTAAATAATGGCAAGCGCAATTTTTCTTTGGCCTCGTTCAAACTCGCGCTAATTTTATAAATCAAAAATGCCCCGGCTAATAAAGCCATCAACCAGACATACCAATGCGTGGCAAAAAATACGCAATAAGATAACAAAAATAACCCGCCAGCCAGCCACAAATGCCAGCCGTGACCACAGAGAGCCACCAGCAACGCCAAAGACATGGCCGCGATTGCCATAAATACTATAGGCAAAACCCAAATTGACCAGCTCGTGGCATTTGTAAACAAAGCAGTTTTTAATAACCACCAAGCAAGTGCAGCACTCGCCACCAAAACCGCCAATAAAATTATTTTAATTAAATCTGCTCTTGACACTTATTTAGCTTGTTATCCCGAATTCATTTCAGGATCTAGTTCGTATTTGTCATCCTCGGGTTAACCCCGAGGATCTCGACGTGGATGCTGAAATAAATTCAGCATGACAACATCACAACCATCTACTTTACTTCTTTTCTTCGTATTCCCCCTGCACCGTTTCATCGCCATCTTTCTTGTCTTGATCAGTTGGACCACCGTCAGCATTCGGCTGACTCGACTCGCCGGGAGCAGAATTATCGACGCCACCAGCCGCGTCATTTTGTTGATACATTTGCTGACCGACTTTTTGCGCCGCCTGCGATAAAGCATCCAAAGCTGTCTTGATTTCTTTTATTTTATCACTATCCTTAACTTTTTTCAAAGTTTCCATTTTTTCTTCAATTTCTTTTTTATCTTCATCTTTAATCTTATCTTTAAAATCCCGCAAAGTTTTTTCTGCCCCGTAAACTGACGCGTCTGCTTGGTTGCGCAAAGAAATCAACTCGCTTTTTTGTTTATCTTGCTCGGCGAATTTTTCCGCTTCTTGTTGCATTCTTGAAATGTCATCTTTTGAAAGCGCTGACGAATCTTGAATCGTAATATTTTGCGAGCGGCCTGTGGCCTTGTCTTTAGCCGCCACTTTTAAAATACCGTTGGCATCAACATCAAATGTTACTTCAACTTGAGGCACGCCTCGGGGCGCTGGCGGAATGCCATCTAAGATAAACCGGCCTAAAGTGCGGTTATCAGACGCCATGGCTCGTTCGCCTTGCAAAACATGAATTTCTACTTGTGGCTGGCTATCAGAAGCAGTTGAAAAAACTTGGGTCTTAGAAGCTGGCACCGTGGTGTTGCGATCAATCAAAGGAGTCCTTACTCCGCCCATTGTTTCAATGCCCAAAGTCAAAGGGATAACATCCAAAAGCAAAACATCTTTGACGTCGCCGGATAAAACCGCGCCCTGAACCGCCGCGCCAAAAGCCACACATTCCATTGGGTCAACCCCACGAGCAATTTTATCCTTACCAACAATGTCTTCAACTAATTTTTGCACCATAGGCATACGTGTCGGCCCGCCGACTAAAATTACTTTTTCCACATCTTCGGGTTTTAACTTAGCGTCTTTTAATGCTTGCTCTAACGGGCCGCGACATTTTTCCACAATCGGCCGAATTAAATCTTCTAATTTAGCCCGATTAATTTTCATCGTTAAATGCTTTGGGCCCGATGTATCAGCCGTAATATAGGGCAAATTAATTTCAGTTTCTGTGGCTGACGAAAGTTCAATCTTGGCTTTTTCCGCGGCGTCACGCAAACGCTGTTGCGCCATCGCGTCACGCCGCAAGTCTACGCCTTCCTGATTTTTAAATTCATCAGCGATATAATTTAAAATTACTTCATCCATATCCGTACCGCCAAGCTTCGTATCGCCAGAAGTAGATAAAACTTCAAACACGCCATCGCCAAAATCCATAATCGTTACGTCCAAAGTGCCACCGCCCAAGTCAAATACTAAAATCTGCGCCTCGCCTTTTGTCTTATCTATGCCATAAGCCAAAGCAGCCGCGGTTGGTTCATTAATAATCCGACTTACTTTTAGGCCAGCGATAGCGCCCGCGTCTTTAGTCGCCTGCCTTTGACTATCGTCAAAATAAGCCGGCACGGTAATGACTGCCTCGTCAACTTTTTCGCCAAGATAGGCTTCGGCGTCTTTTTTTATTTTTTGCAACACAAAAGCGGACAATTGCGGCGGCGTATATTCTTTGCCAGCCAAAGTAATTTTATCTTTAGCGCCCATTTTGCGCTTAAAAGCGGTCAAAGTATTTTGCGGGTTAGCCACTGCTTGACGCCTGGCTGGCTCGCCCACTAATAAATTGCCTAATTTATCAATAGCGACATAAGACGGGAATGCTTTGCCCCCGCCAACAATTGTGCCTTCGGCCGCGGGAATCAATTTGGACTTATTGCCCTCCATAAAAGCCGCTGCTGAATTTGATGTTCCTAAATCGATACCTATAATTTTTGACATGAGTTTGTTAATGCTTACAGCAGACGATTAATAGCTTAGAGTTATTAAACTGGCCAATGTAAGCTTTAAATTAATATTTATTATTAAATAATGTTAACCGAACAACCATCTAACCTTAACTTTAATTTTATTCAACAATTACCTTAACTGGTCTCACGACTTTATCATTGAGCACATATCCTTTTTGCGCGATTTCAGTGATAGTTTCGCCATCACCTTTAGACAGAACTACTTCGTGATAATTATGATCAAATTTATCGCCGAGTTTAACTAATATTTCTTGAAGTCCTATTGATCTTAAAATAGATATCGTCTGTTCTCGCAAAGTTTTTAAATGACTATCTTTTTCCATAATTTTATCTAAACTATCTAAAATCGGCAATAAGTTTTTAACCAAGTCAAAATTAGCCAAAGCGCAAATTTCTTGAGTATGCTTTTCAAAACGCTGCTGTGTGTTGATTAAATCTGCCTTAGCACGTTGCCAGCCAGCCAAATAATCATCCCGTTCTTTCAAATTTTTTTTCAACTTTAATTTCAGCTCTTTCAGTTTACGCTGGCAATCGCCGTCATCTTCCTCGGATTCAAAAGTAATTTCCGGATCTGAGTTCCGAACTTGACCCGAAGGGTCTATTCGGAACTTTTTCAATTTATTTTTAGTTAACATATTGACAAAATGGTTAATTTATGATAGCGCCAAGACGATTTTTATGTTGGATACCTCGATACTGACCAAGAAAGAAAAAGAATATGTCTCAGATTACTTACGATATAAGTAATGGCGATATTGGCGTGGTATTCTTTTCAAAAGAATTATCACTTGAGATCGCGATGGATTTAACCGTAAAACTATTAAATGCCTTTACTGACTCCCATCCAGATTTATCAGATGAAGATAAACGCAAAATAGAAACGGCCATCTCTGTGACAGAAACTCACAGAAAGGCTGGCGGCTAATCGCTTTCACACTAGACTGTCTTCGACGCAATGCCATAGACAGTCTTTTTTATTTTCATCTGCACTTAGTATAAGCTTAACGCATGTGTTCAGCATGACGATAAAACACAACTCGCAACTCGTTAACTCGTTAACTCGTTAACCGAATTTAATAACTGACTAGCATAATTTAACAATGCGATATTTCGTTGATAATCCATTCTCTTTGGCCCCAACATTGCCACAACGCCTTGCTGGCCGGTCGGTAATTGATAACGCGAACTCAACAAACTATAATATGGCAAACGTCGCATGGGGCCCTCGGAACCAATAAATATATTAACATCGTTATCAATATCAGTAAAATCGCGCATTAAATTCGCCATTATTTGATCGGCCGTATCAAAAATCTGCGAAACACCCAAAACTAATTCATAATCAGTAAATTCTGGTTGGTGTAAAAGCTGGCTTAAGCCCGATTCAAAAAAATCATCATCCACCAAACTAAAACTTAAGTTATTAGTCATTTGCGCGAGTGCCCGAACCAAAGATTGCGTTAATTGACGATCGTCTTGCCCGCCTTGAATCTGTTTATTTAAATACTCTTTTTCCGGTTCCGCGATTTCACTCACTTGATGTAAATTTTTGATATACCAGCGATACGCCTTGTCAGTCGGTACCCGGCCCGAAGAAATATGGGGTCGCGCCACTAAACCTTGCTCCATCAAATTCGCTAATTCCAACCGCAATGTCGCTGAACTCAAGCCAAATTTTTTAGCCAAAATCTGCGAGGCCACTGGCCGCGCAGTTTCAATATATTCATCAATTAACGCTGTTAAAATTTGTTTTTGTCTTGTAGTCATGATAATTAGCACTCGCCACCTTTGACTGCTAATTTAATTATATCCACAATAAAATCTTTGTCAAGTGGCTTAAAATTTGATATAATACTATAGTAATTTTCAATTCTTAATTTTTAATTTCTAGCGGACCGTAAAAACGTATTTGAAAATTAGAAATTGAAAATTAGAAATTTTGGCAAATGCCTGATCAATTAACTACAACTCAACACATGCGCACCATCAAGACCAAAAAGGTCAGCTGGATTGATATTGACAAACCCGATAGCGAAGATATTGTTTTTTTAAAAAAATACTTTGATTTTGACCCCATAATTTTAAAAGAATATCTTAAGCGAAACAAACAGACAAAAATCGAAAAACATAAAAACTATCTTTTTTTAATTTTGTATTTCCCAATTTTTGACCGCCAGGCCAAAAAAGCCCATCCCGCGGAAATTGATTTTTTCATTACTAAAGACAGAATCGTTACCGGCCACTATGACGAAATAATGCCCTTTGAAGATTTAATTCAAAGATTGGCTTTATCCAATTCACTAAAAAAGCAATACCTGCTTTCCAGCAGCCATCTTTTGCTCAATTTAATCAATTTATTATTTGACGCTTGCCAACCAATGTTAGACCACATCCAAAGTAATATTGAAAAAATTGATAATCAAAGTTTTAATGATAACGAAGCAAAACTCCTAAATGAGATTGCGATTGTTAAACGAGACATCAATAATTTACGCCTAATTATTCGACCCCAGCATCATATTTTAAAAATTATCACTTCACGCCTAACTCGCTTTTTTAAAAGCTTCCCCAAGATCTTGGCCCAAGAGACAATGAGTTCGTATTTACGCGTCTGGCATCGTTTAGAAATCCACAAACAAACTATTGAAGCCATTGAAAATACCAATACCAATCTTTTGTCTTTTAAAATGAATCGCAAAGTAAATATTGCCACCGTTGTCTCCGCCTTACTTTTACCTTTATTTTTCATCACTTCATTTTTTAATTGCATTAATCCCACTAATTTTACCTTGAGATTAATGACCATTTTGTTATTGGCAACCGGCATAATTATTTCTGTTGTTTTTATTATTTTGCATAAACAAAAAAAATTATAAGCTAAGTTCTTTGTCATTCTGCCCCTGAACCGCGTGCGAAGGGAAAAAATCTCGTTGCCATAGATCCTTCAGGCTTCACCTTCAGGATGACACACTCAAAATCCTTGACAGATTTTTGAATATCTGTGAGACCGTAGAAAAACCCCCATATAATTTTCTGAAAACGCCAGAAAAAGATTGAGTTTTCCACGCTTCATTAAACGTAGGTTTTATGCTAAAATTAAGGCAGGAATGCAGGAATTGACTGCGTTTCTGGATAAATAATTTTAACCTAAAACCTATGTTTAAATCACAAAGTTCTTTTCAAAATTCTTTCTTGGGAGGATTCGCATATCAACAAATCGTCAATCGTCATAAAAACCATCTGTTAATGAGGTTGAATAAAGCTGTTGACCTTTCGTTCGTTGAAGA
>MNWF01000045.1 GCA_001872305.1 Parcubacteria group bacterium CG1_02_40_25
CTAATTAGAAGAAAAAACAATTTAAAGAATATCACCAAGTCAGAATTGAAAGAAAAGAAATACAGTCAGCAAAGATGGAAAGTTGAAAGGAGCTTTAATTGGATGAATAATAACCACCGAATTGACAAGTTTATGGAAAAGAAAACTTCAACTTATCAGGGATTTTGTTATTTAATGTTTGTTAAATTTTATCTTAAAAAATTAGCTAAATGAGTTTTGCAACCATCTCTTTGCCATCGTTTTTCTCGTTTACGGTGGGAAGAGAGTTCGCCGTTCTAAAAACTACAAACTACTAACTAAAAACTGATTACTGTGTCCTCGGCAGGAGTTGAACCTGCGACCTAGACGTTAGGAGTGTCTCGCTCTATCCAACTGAGCTACGAGGACAGACGCCGTAAATTTTTAATTTTCAATTCTTAATATCATTTCGGACCTGATTTGGAATCCACGTCGTGGATGCTGGAATGAACCGAAGGTACTGCGTGCCGCATGTATCCAGCATGACAACCGCTAAGATAAATTTGGAGAACAAGGATTACTTTTTTAATGCCTGCTCCAAAAGTGCTTTAATTTGTGACGCAGGCAAGGTGATCATGCCCTGTTTGGCGTCAATAAGATTAACGCCAATAATTTCACCTGATAAATTAATTAACAAACTACCATTGGCCATAGGATTTTTTTCGGTAATCGTGGTTAAGATATTTTTTCCGGGTAGTCCGCTAACAATTCCTTGATTAACAAACGGCAGCCAATTTTGCTGGGCGTCGCGATTTAAACCAGCCAAAAGCACGGGTTCGGATAATTTAATCTGGGCGTCGTCGGCTAGCGCTAAAACAAATAGATTGTTTCTGTCAATTTTAAGCAAAGATAAAGATATTTGGGGATTTGTGGAAAAAACAATGGCTGGAAAATTTTCGCCGTTGTAATTTATTGAATATTGGCGATCTTTAGCGATCAAATCAGTGGGCACAACAACTAAGCCATCATTGGTTAGGGCAAATCCTGTAGCAACACTGATAGTTTTTTTATTTAGCGTGGTTTCAATGCCAGCTAAACTGCGAATGGCTTGTTCGGTAATTTTTTGCCAGGCGAGATTTTCGGTGATAGTTGTTTGTTGGGTTTGATTGATAATAGTTGTGCCTTGGCTTAAATTACGGAAGAATGGCCAATGTTGGCAAAAGTCGGTCTTGGCTAAAACGGGTAATAACGCGTAGTTTAGCAAAAACCCGCCAGCCGCGCCGACAATTAAGATTAAAAACCATTTAGTTATAATTTTCGCTACTGATTTTTTCTTAGGCATATAGATTTACTGCCATTCTCGGATACTCGATCAGGTCGAGCACAAGTTTAATCCGAGAATCTCCAATGGATCCTCGGGTCGAGCCCGAGGATGACAACATAATTTGATTATAGACAGAAATCGGCTTAGGGTCAAGGGAAAATGCTTTATTTCAGCCACGATTTGTCAATGATAACCTCGTCATGCGGCTTAATTATGCCTTGAATAATTTCTTTAGACAGTCGGTTCAAGATAGTTCGTTGAATATATCGTTTTAAGGGACGGGCGCCGTATTGCGGTTGGAATGACTTATCGGCAATTATTTTTTTAACTTCAGGATTAATTTTTAATCGGATATTTTTAATTTGAAGACGTTTCGATAGCGCCTGTAGCTCCAACTGGGCAATTTTAATGAGGGCGTCTTTGTTGAGCCGATTAAAAATAATAACTTCATCAATCCGATTTAAAAATTCTGGTTTAAAATGGTTTTTCAGGGCCTCAAAAATATTATCTTTTTGTTTGTCGGCCGCCGTCGCGTCTTGGTGATCGCTAAAACCTAAGGTATATTTTTCGGCGATTTGGTTGCCCAGATTAGATGTCATAATAATAACCGCGTTTTTAAAGTTAACTTTGCGGCCCTTGCTATCAGTCAGCTGGCCATCATCTAAAATTTGAAGCAGCACATTAAAAACTTCAGGATGGGCTTTTTCGATTTCATCAAACAAAATAATACTGTAAGGCCGGCGTCTGACAATTTCAGTTAGCTGGCCGCCTTCATCATATCCTATATAACCAGGTGGCGAGCCAATCATTTTGGCGGTGGTATGTTTTTCCATGTATTCTGACATATCTAAGCGGATTAACGCTTTTTCATCATCGAACAAAAATTCCGCTAAGGCCTTGGCGGTTTCGGTTTTCCCCACACCACTGGCACCCAAGAAAATAAATGAACCAATGGGTCTATTTTCCGGGTTAACACCGCTACGGGCACGCCTGATAGCGTCAGCCAAAGCGCAAATAGCTTGGTCTTGGCCGATAACTCGTTTTTGCAGTTCTTTTTCTAAGCGGCCCAGTTTAGTAATTTCTGATTCCATCATTTTATTTACCGGGATGCCTGTCCAGCGAGCAACTACTTGAGCAATATCTTCTTCGGTAACTTCTTCTTTTAAAATTGGCTTATCTCCTTGGATCTGGCTTAATTTTTGTCGCCAATCAGCAATTTCTTTTTGTTTTTTAGGAATCAAGCCATAGCTAATTTCAGCCACTTTTTGCAAATCGCCATTTTGGCTGGCTAGATCCGCGTCTATTTTTAGATTATCTAATTCTTTTTTTGACTGGCGGATTTTATCAATAATATTTTTTTCTTGGCGCCATTCGGATTCTAGGGATTGGCGTTTTTCATTAAGCTCTGCCAATTGTTTAGTAATTATGCGAAACCGTGTTTTAGAGCCATCATCTTTTTCTTTTTTAAGCGCGGTTTTTTCGATTTCTAGTCGCATTGCTTCACGTTGCATCTTGTCTAGATTTTCAGGCATGCTATCAATTTCCATGCGAAGAGCCGACGTTGCTTCGTCCATTAAATCTACTGCTTTATCTGGTAAAAATCTATCGGTGATATAGCGTTGCGCGAGATTAACCGCGGCAATAATTGCGGCATCGGTAATGCGCACTCCGTGATGAATTTCGTATTTTTCTTTAAGACCTCTTAAAATAGCAACGGCGTCTTCTTTGGATGGTTCTTGAACAAGCACTGGTTGGAAACGCCTTTCTAGGGCCGGATCTTTTTCTATATATTTTTTGTATTCTTGGATGGTAGTAGCTCCAATGGCGTGAAGTTCGCCGCGCGCTAAAGCCGGTTTTAACATATTAGACGCGTCCATGGCGCCTTCAGCCGCGCCAGCGCCTACCAGGGTGTGGAGTTCGTCAATAAATAAAATATAACGGCCTTTTGATTTTTCCACTTCGCGAAGCACAGCTTTTAAACGGTCTTCAAATTCGCCGCGAAATTTTGTGCCAGCGACCATGGCGCCCAAATCTAAAGCAACAATTTCTTTATCTTGCAGGGATTCGGGTACGTCTCCCGTGACAATTCTTTGGGCCAGCCCTTCCACGATTGCGGTCTTGCCTACGCCAGCTTCGCCGATTAAAACAGGATTATTTTTGGTGCGACGTGATAAAACGTGCATCACGCGGCGCACTTCGTCATTGCGGCCAATCACTGGGTCTAATTTGCCTTGACGCGCCATGGTGGTTAAGTTACGAGCATACTTTTCTAAAACTTTATATTTGCTTTCTGGTTGTTGATCAGTAACTCTGGAAGTGCCGCGAATTTCTTTTAAAATACTTAAGATATTATTATAATTAAGATTAAAATCATTTAGTATTTTTTGGGTTGGCGATTTGACTTGAGTTAATGCTAAAAGTAGATGTTCACAACTGATAAAATCATCATTAAAGTTTTTGGCTTCTTTGGCTGCTTGGGAAAGAGTGGCAACTAATTCATTGGAAGCAAAGAATGGGCCGGAAGATACAATACTAATTTTTGGTTGGCGGTCGATTTCACGCTGGATTTCGGCTTCCAGTCCTGGTTCGTCAATTTCTAATTGTTGCAAAATCGGCCGCACCAGAGTTTCTTCTTGAGAAATTAAACCTAAAAATAAGTGGCCAGTATCCACTTTTTGCTGATTGCGCGAGCTGGCAATTTCTTGCCCGCGTTTTAATGCTTCTTGGGCTTTAATGGTTAGGTTTTGGGGGAACATGATATTAGTTAACGGGTTAGCGAGTTAATGGGTTAACGAGTTGCGAATAAATCCTGAGTTTTTAATCTTATCATTTTCGACCAGTTTTGTCAATTTTAAAACATAAAAGAAATTTACTGTCAAACAAAATTGATTTGACAAATTTTATAATTATGATAAACTGTCAGTGTTGTTATCTAATTTTAGATTATGCTTAAGAGTTTTGATTTTAAAACTCAAGCAGAAAGAACGGAAGAGAGGGATGCAATGCAAGAAGTTATTGAGCAAGGAGCTAAACGGGTCAAGGTTTTCTTAACGGAAGTCGCGGGGCGTTTATGTCAAGAAGGTTTGCCCATAGGCGATGATTGCCGGATCAATATGCAGATCTCTGACGCTTATAATGCCGCGGAGGTTAAAAGAGATTTGGGATTTGTTGATAAAAGGGAACGGTTTTGGGCACAGGAGAAATTTGGTACGGATGATTTGGTAGAATATCGGGCAAATCAAGAAAAAAGCGATGGTGAAAGGTTGGAAAGATTAAAAACTGCTATTTTTAATAAATTTTTAGGTGGCGAGTTTATTGTGGTACGTGCCTCAAGATATGATGATATTAAAAATGGCGTAGACAATGTCATTATTGATCGGCAAACTTATGAAGTGGTTTGTGCCTTGGACGAAGTTGGCGACATGAATGGCCGCAACTTTGACGATAAAAAAGCCAAGGTTTTAGCAAAAAATAAAGGCGGTGGCGTTAATTTGAAATATGGTCTTGGCTTAGCTCCGCTTCGACAAGAAAATCAATCGGGTTTGCCTTTATTTTTGATTGCTTTGCCAAGTGAAAAAATTCAAGAGGGTTTGCGTAGTTTTTCTGCGGATCTGGCGGAACCTTCTCTTTATGAAAGACGGCTGTTTAGTTTTTGGGTAAGTTTGCTTATTGCCCAGGTCAAATCGTTTTTATTGGATTTGTCCCATCCTCAAGGCAAAGCAGAGATACAGGCAATCCAGCGAATAGTACGGGCGGTCCAGAGATTTGAAAAAACCTTAAATAAGTTTCAGTGGACATAATAGCACAGCCGTGATAAAAATATAAAAGCTCCAGAAGTGTTAAATCACCAATGGAGCTTTTTTGTTTTTGGGCCTCCTTTTGCCATTTTTGGCGGTCGTATTTTCCGCCGTGTTCAGGGTTTTCAACGCGCGTTGGCGGAATTGATTGACCGCGGATTGTTTTATACCACGGTTTACGCGGCTTGCGGGTACGACTCATTTTTTGTTTCATCCTATGCTCCTCCTGCTATTTGTGATGTTGGATTATTCGAGAACTATCATCGAGTCCGTCTGTTTGGCCGAGAGATTTTAGTCCGGCGGACGATCAGACGAAGCCGTCTTAATTCGCTGGGTAAAAGTCGGCGAACCATTCTGCCTTTCATTTTTTCCTCCTTTTAAAGTGGTGTCATTCTGAACGAGCCAGCGCAAAGCGATGGCGCAGTGAAGAATCTCAGGAGGTCGCAATATGTTAATTATCTATAATCCGAGATCCTTCGGCCTCGGCTGATGCCTCGCCTCAGGATGACGTGACGGCGTAGCGTTGGTACCGGGAGCGAGACTCGAACTCGCATGATGCATTGCATCATCTGGCGGTAATCAGACGTGTCTATCCATTTCACCATCCCGGCACGATCAGATATCGGATGTCGGATGTCATGCCAAAATCCAAGAATTTGACTTCGTTGCTAAAAGAACTATAATATATAAAATAGAGATAAAAGTAAACTTATTAAATCATTAAAATATCGTGATATGTCGGTAAAAAATAAAATTAAAAATACAAAAGACGATATTCAGAGCTTGAAAACTGAATTCAAGAAACACGCTACTGAATTTAAAAAGCAAGCCCAAGAAATTAAATCAGAATTTAAAAAGCAGACAAAAATTATTCTTCGGCATTTTAGGGTATTGCAAGAAGACTCTGATAGTAAAATTAAGCTAATCGCA
Source organism: Parcubacteria group bacterium CG1_02_40_25 (assembly GCA_001872305.1). Taxonomy (GTDB): domain Bacteria; phylum Patescibacteriota; class Minisyncoccia; order Portnoybacterales; family CG1-02-40-25; genus CG1-02-40-25. The sequence continues at coordinate 6,010 of MNWF01000045.1, forward strand.
GAGCAACACGGTTCAATCGTTGACAAATTAGACCAGCACACTGTTATTTTAGAAAATCATACCGAAATGATTGGTTCTCTAAAGGAGGACATGGAAATTGTTAAACAAGATGTTGGTGTTTTGAAAGAGGATGTTAGTGTTTTAAAGCAAGATGTTGGTGTTTTGAAAGAGGATATGGAAATTGTCAAACAAGACGTTGGTTCTATTAAGCACGAACTTACGCAAAAAGTTGATCGCGACGAATTTATTGTCCTAGAAAAGCGAGTAGGTATCGTTGAACTAAAGTTGTAAAAAGCATTAACCCAAACTACCGCCTGATATTTTTTATTCCAAGCCACTAATAGTGGTTTTTTGTTTTTTAAATTTCCCCATTTGAGCGGCTGGAGACATAAAGCCCGCAGTCGCTCAAATGGGGAGACAATACTTTTTTTAAAAATATTGCTTTAGCTTCTTTATCAGATAATCCTAATTTTTGTAAATCCTGGATGAGTATAGCGGTAGGCATATGTTTGAGATTGCTACGTCGTCCCGCACTTTTATCGAAAAGTGCGGGACTTCTCGCAATGACATTTTGATATTATGTTGTTTGTGACAAGCTAATATCTGGAATCTGACCTCTGACATTTGACATTTGACATCTGATTTGGGAGACATAGGGGATTTGCACCCCTGCTGGCAGTTCCACAGACTGCCGTGCTAACTGCTACACCAATGTCTCCATAAAATAAAGCGTCGTCATGCTGAACTAGTTTCAGCATCCACGCCGTGAATTCCGGCTCGGTGACCGGAATGACAATCATATTTCATAATAACCCATTGTTTTTAATATTTCAAGTATAATGAGAAAATAAAATCCGGGGAAACCGGATTTTATTAAAACATCAACAAAAAATAAACTATTCAGTCGGAAAGGCGGCCTTAAGGTCGGTGCGGGCTTTTTCCACGGCGGTTTCAAAATCAGCAATGGCTTTTTCAGTAGCCAACTTTTTAGCGGTAATCAGTGGTTCGATTGAACCGTGCAGTTTTTCAATATCTTTTTTGTCGCTTTGGAATTTATCACGAGCCGCTTTTAACGCTTGTTGATAATTAAGGCGAACAGTTTTGGGGTCAACGCCATTGGCGCAATCATCTTGGGCTTTAGTTTTGGCAGTTGCTACCGTATCGTTGAAAGTTTTAACCGCGTTGTCGGTAGCGGTTTTTCGCTCGCTGATTGCTTTTTTTACGCCATCACGAAAAGTTTTAATGGCTGTGTCAATTGCTTGGCGCCGGGCAAGGATGGCAGCTTCAACAGCGTTTTTGAATTTAGCCACGGCTTGTTTTTGGCTATCGGTCGCGGCGTGCTCTAATAATTTAGCAAATTGCTCTTGGCGATTGGCGTCCCATTGTTCGCGCTTAGTAGAAAGTTTATCATCGCGCTCCTCGCGACCCGTTTCAATTTTATTAGTTATTTCATCTCGTTTTTCTTTGAGTTTAGTTTTTAGTCCGGTGATTTTTGGTTCAACATTAGCGGAAAAACTTATTAGGCGATCGCAAATTATTTTATCAGCTGTGGTAGTGGCGTTAACAGTGTTTGCCTTTTTGTTTTTCGCGTTAATGTTTGGCGTTACTGTTGCTAGACTAGTGCTATTTTTAGCCGAAACAAACATGGGGATTATCAAGCTAACAACCGCCAGCACGTCAAGCGTTAATAAAATATTTTTTTTATAATGCGTTTTCATTGTATGTTTGGCCAAAATCACTGATTGTTTGGCTATCGTCAATGATAGCGTTGGCTTCATTATTCTCTTCTTGTGAAGCAAGCGTCTCGTCTTCAATTTCTTGAAGCAAGGCATTGACAGTATCATCAACTTTGCCAGTGGCAGGCGGCGGCGTGTTCTCTTTTTTCCCAATTTGGGCTAGGGGCGTAGTCCAGCCATCTCGGGGAGATTTAATAAAGAAAAAATACCCAGCGGTTAGCCCAGCAATAATAATGATGCCGATTAAAATAATTACAGTTTTTTTAATAATCATAATTTTGCGATTTTGGTAATTATATTTAAAATGGTCGACCTCCTTCAATCTATAGATGAAATTATTTTAGATTTAATTTGTCTTTTACCTTGGCGACAATGTCATTAACTTTCCAATCGGATTTAATTAGATAATCAGATTCGGCTACTTCTATGGCGTCGCTAATATGCTTAAGATTGTCTAAATTAGTTAAGAATATAATTGGCGTGTTGATGCTATTTTCCTTTAGTTTTCGGGCCATGGTGATGCCGTCAATTTTAGGCATTAGAATATCTAAAAGAATTAAGTCGGGGGTTTCTTTATTTGCCATAATTAAACCTTCTTCGCCGTCTGAGGCGGTAATTACAGAAAAACCTTCATTTGTAAAATTATCTAGAAGAGTTGAGGTGAGAATTTTATCATCTTCAACAACTAGAATCTTTTTATTGAGTTTTGTCATAATGATTGGCGTTTAGAATAATAAAATATCGACCATCGTTATGATTTTATTATATCAGAAATTTGATAAAATAAGTAGGCGTGTTTATTTGGGTGATTGTGGGAAAAATCGCTTTACCACGATTGAAATTATTTAGTATTATTAAAAGAATGGAGGTCGAAATAAAAATTAATTATTTAGGCCGTGAAGAATTATGAGAAAAATTAAAAAAACAGAACCAATAAAAGAGGGAAAAAGATAAACTCTCACGTCAGAAGAAATAATCGCTGAACAAAATGCGATTCTTGCCTCTATCGGCGATCACCTAATGGCAGTCGTGGTTGTTGATAAAAATGGGAATATAACCCGTGTCAATAAGGGTTTTGAGGTGCTGACTGACTGGAAAAAAGAAGAAGTGATTGGTGGGTCTTTGGTTAAGATTATTCCAAAGGAAGATGAAAATAGAAATATAATACCATTTAAAGAAAGAATTCTTCCAAAAGTATTATCGGGGGTGGTTTTAACTACTATAGAATTCACATTTCAAAATCGGACTTAGAACCCAATAATGAATAATTAAATTTATGACTACGAAAATATTTAATTAAATCATCTGTCGCGCTATCAATATCTTGAATAAAACGATTATGCGTAACTTTGTTTCTGCCGCTTTTCCAAACATGCTCCTGGGGATTTTGCTCGGGCGCGTATCTGGGGAAGTAAATAGTTTGAATATCCCACATTCAATTTGCAAGTGCAACTCT
>MNWF01000023.1 GCA_001872305.1 Parcubacteria group bacterium CG1_02_40_25
ATAAACAGAATGGTAAGGTAACCCGCAACTCGTAACTCAAAAACCAAACAACTAATTACATTAGTGGAAGGAGGTGATAAAAGATGAAAAAATTATATCGAAAAGGTTTTACCTTGATTGAACTTTTGGTAGTTATCGCTATTATTGGTATTTTAGCTGCTATCGTTTTGGTGTCGTTAAATACTGCTCGGTCTAAAGCCAGAGATACTCGTCGCGCCGCTGACTTGAATCAGGTACAATTGGCTTTAGAAATGTATTATGATAGCAATGGTTCTTATCCGGCTGGCAACGCGGCTTGCGATTGGACACAGTTAACCGCCGCCATAGTCCCGACCTATATGCCAGCTTTGCCTCTCGATCCTCAAAACGTCAGTCCTTCTATCTATCATTACTGCGTTGGTAATAATCGTTATATTGTAGGTGCTCTTTTGGAGAATAATAATCAATCTGGTCCTCTGGGCGGTGACCTAGACGCTTGTACTAACCTGGGCGCTACTCCGCCAACTGGTTGTACTGCTGCCTCTCCATCATTGGCTGGTTGTGCTGATCCAGTTCTCTGTTTTGGTATTTAGTTTTTACCCCAATTTCAGTTTTGACCTTTGTTTAACCTCGGCGCCACGAAAACTTACCCCTCACCTTTTAAGGAGTATTATTACGGCAAAATTGCTAATACGATACATTGGACGCAAACTAAAAGTTTGTCTCCTTAAAAGGTGAGGGGTGAATTTCAACGCGCCGGGGTTAGATATTTGTCTCCCTAGTTATTTGGTTGTTAGGTTAACGGGTTAGCGAGTTGGCGAGTTTTCTAACGAGTTAACGAGTTAACTCGTTAACTCGTTAACCCTAATGTTAGTTTTGTTATTTTTAATTTTTTTATTTGGTTTAATTATTGGCAGTTTTCTTAACGTCGTTATTTTTCGTCTAGGCACTAAAAAATCTGCGCTTAAGGGGCGCTCCTTTTGTCCGCATTGCAAACATACTTTGGCTTGGTATGATTTAATCCCGGTTTTAAGTTTTGTTTTTTTAAAAGGCCAGTGCCGTTATTGCGCCAAAAAAATCAGCTGGCAATATCCGTTGGTAGAAATAGCAACCGGATTGTTGTTTTTGCAAACTTTTGTCTTCGTTAATTTTGTTCGTCATGCTGAATTTATTTCAGCATCCAGTGTCGTGGATTTCGGCTCGGCGACCGAAATGACAACGCTGATTATTCAATGTGGCCTGTTGTTGGCTGTTGGCAGTTTGTTGATAATCATTTTCGTCTACGATTTAAAACATTATTTAATCCCTGATAAAATTATTTTTCCAGCCATAGCGATTGCGTTTCTATATCGGATTAGTCTACAGTCTACGGTCTACGGTCTACGGCCAAGCGTAGGTGCTAAGCTGTTAACGCTAACAACATTTTATCCGTTGTTCGCCGCTTTTGGCGCCGCCACCTTTTTTCTGCTATTAGTTTTGATCACCCGCGGTAAAGGTATGGGTATTGGCGATATCAAATTAGCGTTTTTAATGGGGCTCCTTTTATCTTGGCCGCAAATTACCACCGCCTTATTTATTGCTTTTTTATCTGGCGGCTTGATTGGTTTAGCGTTGATCTTGACTCGTAAAAAGAAATTAAAAAGTATGGTGCCCTTTGGCCCTTTTCTGGCCAGTGGCACAATTATCGCGCTTTTTTGGGGAGAAAAAATCATAAACTGGTATTGGAAAATACTACTTTAAAATAATTTTGTCATTCCGGGTGTCGACCTGGAATCCACGGCATTCCGTCATTCTGAACGTAGTGAAGAATCTTTGGGTCTGTTATCTAAAACAACCGAGATTCTTCGGCCGCGGCCTCAGAATGACAGCTATCAATGGAAGTGCAAAATCAAAAAAAGAATGGTTTTACCATCTGGGAGCTTTTGGTCGTTATGGCGATTATCGGGATTGTCTCGGCCATTGTTTTAGCGCAAAATCAATATTTTAATTCGCGCCGCCAATTGCAAAGAGCGGTGCAAGAGTTATCAGTTAATATTCGTTGGGCCCAAGGCATGGCCCTGGAAACGCAATTAGCCGGAGGCGTTTTGCCTGCTGGCTATGGAATTTATGTTAAAGATGATAGCCATTATTTAATTTTTTATAACCTATCATCCGCGGTAAAGACCTATGTCGCGGCCACCAGTCAAACTTTGAAAGAATTTACTTTGCCTTCAGGCATTCCCCTGATCGGCGGAGTCGGCCAAAATGCTTTTTTTCTAAAACCCAATCCTGATTGTTATATTAACAACAATCCACCGAGCGGTTTCGAAGACAATCTCGATATTATTTTACGGGATAATAAAACAATGACCACGAAAACAATTCGGATTAACGATGGCTGTTTGGTCAAGATTCTATAATTGCGATAATTATAATAATTAACCTAATTATTCTAAGAAAACCCTAAGCCCCAATGATCAATTTCTAAATTAATTTTGATAAGTAATAAAATTTGGTCATTGGGATTTTGGTCATTGGTCATCATTTAGAATAATTAGAAATTTTTCTTGGTTTTATGATATTTAATATCAAAAAAAATGAAGGGTTTACTCTTTTAGAGGTTATTTTCGCGATCACGATTATCGTAATTGCTGTGCTTGCTATTTTTGGTTTAGTTAATTTGGGGGTAAAAAATATTGGCGTGGCCAAGAATAAACTTATTGCCAGCGAATTAGCCCAAGAGGGCATAGAATTAGTGCGTTGGTGGCGAGAAGATGGCCATGTTGATAATTGGACCGACTGGTATGATCCTATTTGCATTAATGGAAATTACACCCCCGCACAAGTTTGCGGTAACTTTCGTTTTGGCGTTAACCAGCCGACTAATCCAGTTGATATTGATATAATAACTAATGCTACTTGGGGTGGCGTGGGTGCGGCAATGCCAAGAATTGGTACCGAAATTAATAGTATTAGCGATATCCCGAGCTTTTTTCAATTACGTTATAATGCTGTGAGCAAATTATATAATTACGATAATGGCACTTTTACTAACTTTTTTCGGATTATCAATATTTCATCTCCTTCTGTTGTCCCTGCTGATCTTGGGTATAAATTGGTAACTGTTCAAGTTATTTGGCAAGATCGGGCGGGTCTAAAATCAGTTCAAGTTTATGATAAATTATATAATTGGATGGCGCCGTAATTAGGTGTTCGTGGAGTCGTCATGCTGAATACATGTTGCGGACAGTACCTTCGGTTTATTTCAACATCCACGTCGTTAATACTGGACCCTGAAATTAGTTCAGGATGACAACGAGAGACAATAATTTTTTTACCAATGACGTTTAATAACAAAAAACTTATTTGTAGGTCTACACTAACGGGTTTTACCTTAATAGAAATGCTTGTCGCTTTAGCGATTTTTTCTATTGTGGTAACGGTAATGCTGTCAGTAACGATTTCTTTGGTTAAAGCCCAACGCAAAACGCAAAATTTACAATTGGTCCATGATAGCGCACGCTACTCTATAGAAATGATGGCTAAAGAAATTAGAATGTCTAAAATTATTGATGTTAGAGTGGTAGGCGGCCCCCATTTTATATATGAATTAACGATTCAGCGTTTAGACGATCTGGGTAATAATATTGTTTATCATTTTTATAATGATTCTGCGAGTAAACCAGGGATTTTAGCTCGCGACAGGGGCGCTGATACCCGTGATTTAAATGATATAACCAAAGTGGATATTAGAGGTTATTTTTATCCTTTAAGCGGCACCCCGGGCAAGCGATTAACAATTGTTTTAAGGGCAGAGTCAGTTGGCGCGCGTGCCGGTGAAGGAGCGATAATTGATTTGCAAACTACAGTTACCTCGCGTAGTTACGAATAATCAAAATAATTGTCATTCCGGCCATTGAGCCGGAAGCCACGGTGTGGATGCCGAAATGAGTTCAGCACGACAGTAGCATCGTTCTATAATTATGATTTTAAAAAAAATATTCAATTTAATTCATAATCAACAAGGCGCGGCCGCGCTTTTGTTGACTGTAGTTTTATTAACTGGACTTTTGGCGATCGGTTTAACAGTCGGCCTAGTGATGATTACTGAAACCAAATTAAGTATTGGTTCTGGGGATTCGGTGGTAGCTTATTACGCGGCAGAATCTGGCGTGGAACACGCTTTATATAAAATACGTAATGGCGACTGGATGGTTTCCCAGCCACTAACTCACTATTCTTTAACGCCCGTCATTACAAATGTAAGTTATGATTTACAATATATTTATGCCCCTTTGCTTGTGCCCAGCAGTAATATCAGTTCAACCGGGGTTTTTCATACGGCAGCGCGTTTGATTGTTTCTTCGTGGTAATGTTAATTGGTTTCAGTCATAAGAGTGTAGATGGGTCTTCGTAATTTGTCATTCCGGCCGCCGGGCCGGAATCCACGGTGTGGATGCCGAAACTAGTTCAGCGCCCTAACGGGTATCTTCGACATGACAATGTTGAGTGTAAGCCAGTTTCCCAGTTCCAAAACTGGATTTTTTTATTATCAAGAGCTATAATAGAGAATCGGTTGTTTGGTTGCGGGTTATGAGTTGCGAGTTACGACGAATTTAACCTGTACCTCGTAACTGAAAAACTATGGTTAAGCAACAAGTCCAACAACGTATTTTGGTATTGCGAAAAGCGATTAATCACCATCGTTATCTTTATCATGTTTTAGACAAGCAGGAAATTGATGATGCCGCTTTTGATTCTTTAAAGCACGAACTTTGGCAATTGGAACAGCAATTTCCTGATTTAACGACGCTGGATTCACCTACTCAAAGAGTTGGTGGCGAACCATTAGATAAATTTATTAAAGTTCAACACCAAACGCCGATGTTTTCTTTAGAAGATGTTTTTTCTTTTGAAGAATTGGTTGACTGGGAAAAGCGGATTAAAAAAATGGTGCTACCCCCTAATCGGTCCCTCCCCCTCGTGAAGGGGGCGGGTTGGGGAGGGGGACAGTTAGATTATTTCGTGGAATTAAAAATAGATGGTTTTGCGGTTGCCTTGATTTATGAAAAAGGAATTTTACAAACAGGTGCCACCAGAGGCAATGGTAAAGTTGGTGAAGATGTAACCCAAAATTTAAAAACCATTGAATCAATTCCCTTGCAATTACGTCGTCCGTCAGAAAAAGAATTAGTAGGCGCGGGGTTGTCGCAAGTCATATCCTTAGCAAAAATTTTTAATAGCCGTTTTGAAGTGCGTGGTGAAGTGGTAATGATTAAAAAAATTTTTGAACAAATTAATGCTAAGCGCCGTCAAAAAAATCAAGCGCTTTATGCTAATCCGCGAAATACCGCGGCTGGCTCCATTAGGCAGTTAAATCCTAAAATTGCCGCGTCGCGTCATTTGGAGTTTTTGTCTTATGATATTGTTTCTGGCGTTGGTCAAGAATTACATAGCCAGGAGCATTTATTATTACCATTTTTAGGGTTCAAAGTTGATAAACATTTTGAAAAATGTTCGGATTTAGAAAACGCGCGTCTATTTCATCAAAAAATTAATAAAATTCGTGATGGCTTGCCATATCAAATTGACGGTTTGGTAGTATCAGTTGATGATAATGAGATTTTTGTTAAATTGGGCGTAGCCGGTAAAGCGCCCCGAGGCGCCATTGCTTATAAATTTCCGGGCAAGCAAGCAACCACGATAGTAGAAAAAATTATTTTGAGCATCGGCCGTACTGGCGCGTTAACGCCAGTAGCGATTTTGAAATCAGTCAAAGTTGGTGGCACGATGATATCTCGGGCAACGCTTCATAATGTCGACGAGATTAAACGATTAGATGTGCGGTCCGGCGACACGGTGGTTATTCAACGCGCTGGAGACGTCATCCCAGATGTTGTCTCGGTGATTAAAGAATTAAGACCTAAAAATACTACGGAATTTAAGATGCCGGCGCGTTGCCCGGTTTGCAATTCGCCAGTTGTTCGCGCTAAAGGCGAAGTGATCTATCGTTGTGGCAATTTAAAATGTGGAGCGATTCTTAAAGAACAATTTTATCATTTTGTTTCGCGCCACGCCTTTGATATTGTTGGTTTGGGCCCAAAGATTATTGATCAATTAATGGATAGTGGTTTAATTATTGATGTAGCTGATATTTTTAAATTAACCGAGGGCGATTTAGTGTCCTTAGAACGTTTCGCCGCCAAATCAGCTAAAAATTTAGTTTTAGCTATTAATCGTAGCAAGCAGATTGCCTTGAGCCGGTTCATTTATGCTCTGGGCATTCGCCATGTGGGTGAAGAAACGGCCACGGATTTAGCTGTTCGATTTGGTTCTTTGTCTGCCTTACAACGTACCACGCTTGATAATTTGCGGTTAGTTCGTGATATTGGCGAAGTTGTGGCTAAAAGTATCGTTGACTATTTTAGCAATAAGCGTAATTTAAATTTAATTGATAAATTATTAGCCGCGGGAGTTAAGATTAAAAGTGAGCCCAAAAAAATCGGTCAGAGATTAGCCGATCAGTCATTTGTGTTTACTGGTGAATTAGTTAAAATGTCGCGGGACCAGGCCAAAAATAAAGTTCGCGCTTTAGGTGGCGATATTTCAGAATCAGTTAGCCGGCAAGCTGATTTTGTGGTAGCGGGGCTAAATCCGGGGACCAAATATCAGAAGGCTAAAAAACTTGGCGTAAAAATAATTGACGAAAAGGAATTTTTAAACATGATTTTCTAATTGTCATTTTGAACGCAGTGAAGAACCTTATTGTCAGGGTGTTTTAAGATGACAATAAGGCAATAGTGTGTTAAACTTTTAATCTATGGGGAATAATAAGAATCAAATATCTATTGAGGAAGTTGGGCGAGTCGCTCAATTGGCGCGTATTGAATTAACATCAGCAGAAAAAGAAAAATTTAGCCGAGATTTATCGGCTATTTTGGATTATGTAGACCAGTTAGATGAAATTGACGTTTCAACTGTCGCGCCAACCAGCCAAGTGACAGGTTTGAAAAATGTTTTGCGTCAAGATGTGGTTGTCGGTTTCGATCAGGCGCAACTTTTAGTTAGGTTAGCGTCAACCAGTCAGGAAAATTATATAAAAGTTAAATCGGTTTTTTGATGAATCGGTTATTCGGTTAACGGGTTATTGTGTTAACGGGTTGTTTACTGCAAACTCGTTAACTCGTTAACCCGCTAACTGATTAACTGAATTTATGTTATGAATTTAAATTATCTTACAATCTCCGAGGCTATGGATGGCTTAAGAGCTAAACAATTCTCTAGCCAAGAATTAACTACGGCTTGTTTGGAACAAATTAAAAAGTATAATAAAAAGATTAATGTTTTTATTACCGTAACTGAATACTTGGCGTTGGAGCAGGCACAAATCGTGGATCGAAAAATCAATAATGGCGATAAATTAAATCCTTTAGCTGGTATCCCCTGTTCTTTAAAAGACGTTTTTTGTTTAAAAGGCGCCAAAGCAACCGCGGGTTCAAAAATTTTACAAAATTATATCGCGCCATACGATGCTACAACTGTCAAATTGATTAAATTAAATGATGCTGTGATTTTAGGCAAGGTAAACACCGATGAATTTACTATGGGTTCGTCCACTGAGACCTCTGCTTCTGGTGCTACGCGCAATCCCTGGGATTTAAGTTGTGTCCCCGGCGGATCGTCTGGCGGTTCAGCCGCGGCTGTGGCCAGTGCTATGGGATTTTATTCTTTAGGTACTGATACCGGTGGTTCAATCCGCCAGCCAGCTTGTTTCTGCGGTATCGCTGGGCTTAAACCAACCTATGGTCGGGTTTCGCGTTATGGCGTAATGAGTATGGCATCTTCCTTGGATACAATTGGGCCGTTAGCGAGGTCTGTTAAAGATATTGCTTTAATTCTAGAAGCGATTGCTGGCGTTGATATCAATGACGCGACAACTTCGCGCGAACCTGTAATTAATTACGCGGCTAAATTAGGCAAGGGTATTAAGGGTTTAAAAATTGGCATTCCTCAAGAATATTTTGGTCAGGGATTAGACCCAGAGGTTGCGGCTATTACTGATAGTGCCATTAAGCAATTTAAAAAATTAGGCGCGCGAATAGTCAAAATTTCTTTGACGTATACCAAGTATGCTCTGGCTTGTTATTATATTATTGTGCCTTCTGAAATTAGTGCTAATTTGGCGCGCTATGATGGTATTAGATATGGATTATCAAAATCTGAAGGCGATTTACTGGCGACCTATTTACAAACTCGCGCGCAAGGGTTGGGCGATGAAGTTAAACGCCGTATTATAATCGGTACGTACGCGCTATCAGCCGGTTATTATGACGCTTATTATTTAAAAGCGCAAAAAGTGCGGACTTTAATTAAGCAAGATTTTGAAAAGGCATTTAAACAGGTTGGTGTTATCCTAACGCCAACTACGCCTAGGCCGGCGTTTAAAATCGGCGAAAAAAACAACGATCCTTTGACAATGTATTTAGAGGATATATTTACGGTCCCAATCAATTTGGCTGGTATCCCTGGTCTATCAATACCGGCTGGTTTTACTAAGTCAGGCCTGCCAGTAGGGGTCCAGTTATTAGCCAAGCAGTTTAATGAAGAAGATTTATTGCGCACGGGATATGCGTTTGAACAAGCAACGGATTATCATAAAATGTACCCGATAATAGATTAAAGTTTAATTAAGTCGTTATTTGGTTAGCAGTTAGTCGCAAAAACCTGTTAACCCGTTAATCTGTTAACTAATTAACTGAATAATAAAGTGATCAATTTCCCTTTTAATATTGACTATCGTACTATTTTGGAAAAAGGCGCTAAATACGTGTCAAATTTTTTGACTAATCCTAATTTAGAGCGCTGGTGGTTTTTTATTGAAATAGTTATTTTAGGCATTTGTGCTTTTTTAATTTGGCTAATGATTTTAATGGCTCTGCGTTCTGATGCTTTTTGGCAAATTAAGGCGACTTTAGCGTCTCGTGAGGATCCCAAAAAATTAAAAAAATAAAATAGGGATAAAATTAATGCGGACAGGGGCGAGCCATCACGACTTGCCCCAGCTTGATTTTATGGGGCTTAGGAGTTATAATAACATTGTTGTCATAGCCGAGTAGAGAAGTAGTATCTCACAAGGCTCATAACCTTGGGACCGCAGGTGCAATTCCTGCCTCGGCAACAAATTAGTTTTTAGTTTAGAGTATGTTGGCGGCGTAGCTCAGTGGTAGAGCGAGGGACTCATAAACCCTAGGCCACAGGTTCAATCCCTGTCGCCGCTACGGTTCAAGAACGTAGTATTGGGTTTGTCAGGTCATACGACCTGACGGCCAGTCGTATGACTGGTCGATCCCTACCTCCGCTACTGATAATAAATCAAAAATTAAATTAGAACATGGTCGCGTGGTGTAGCCCGGTTAACACGTCTCCCTGTCACGGAGAAGACCACGGGTTCAAATCCCGTCGCGACCGCATTTGGTCCGCCGAAGCGAAACTATGAAGTAATTTTGCGGAGGCGACTTTCGTTTCGCTGAAGCTCGTCTTCGGCGGGCGCAACCCACAAGAGGATGAGCGAAGGCAGGAAATAAAATTATTTATGCTAATAGCTAATCAAGAACTACGTTGTTGTTAAATATAGACCATGAAAAGTGCTAGTTTTGTGATTTTTTTAACAGTTGCTTTGGTGTTGACTGCCGGAGTTTTAGCGGCGATTTTGATTTATTTTGATCCTTTCAGCTCCCAGGGCATTGTTTTTGTTCTATTTTATACCGCGTTTTTTTTGTTTTTGGCTGGGTTTTTTTCTTTGATTTTGTTTTTATTAAAGCGGATTACTTTGTCTAAAAAACCTGACTGGCAGTTCATCCCTGGGTCAGTAAGGCAAGGTTTTTTGCTGGCGATTTTAGGCAATGGCATTTTATGTTTACAGCGTCAGCAAATGCTTGCTTGGTGGAGTTTGTTCGTGATTGTGGGTATTTTAATGGTTACAGAGTTATTTTTTAAATTTAGAAAATCAGAATAAATCACATATGGATCTATCACAAATTTTATTCCAAGCTCAAAAAGAAGCTAGGGAACTAAAAAACATACAACAGTGGGAGGATCTTTATCGTAAGTATTTAGGCAAAAAAGGCAAGTTATCTGACGCGTTAGTTGCGTTAAAGGATTTGACTGTTGAAGAGCGCAAAAAACAGGGTCAAGCCATTAATCACTTTAAGCAAGAATTGACACAACTACTTGCTAAGACGCAAGACCAGTTGAGGGGGTCGTTGAAAGCAGGCCAAAGATTTTTTGACGTGTCGTCCCCCGCTGTTAAAATCCCCCAAGGCCATGGCCACCCAATTATGGAAATTCGTCGTCAGATGGAAGAAATTTTTGGTTCATTGGGATTCAGTGTCATTGAGGGGCAGGAGGTAACCAGTGAATATTACAATTTTGACGCGCTTAATATTCCGGGTGATCATCCGGCGCGCGATGCCATGGACACTTTTTGGTTAGGGCAAAATAATCAGCGGTCCGAATCAATGCTCCTAAGAACACATACTTCCGCTATGCAGGTGCCCTATATGGAATGCCATCAGCCGCCATTTAAAATTATTATACCAGGCATGGTTTATCGTTATGAGGCGACTGACGCTTCTCACGATTATCAGTTTTATCAGTTAGAGGGGTTGATGATAGACCGTGATATTTCTATCGCTAATTTTAAAGGCGTGATTGACGTTGTTTTTCAAAGAATTTTTAATCGTCAGATTAAAACGCGCTTACGACCAGGATTCTTCCCTTTTACAGAACCGAGTTTTGAAATTGATTTATCTTGTGTTAAGTGCCAAGGCAAGGGCTGTACTTTATGCAAACAAACTGGCTGGTTGGAAATTATGGGCGCGGGCATGGTGCACCCGAATGTTTTGCGTTCGGCGAAATTAGATCATAGCGGTTGGCAGGGCTTTGCTTTTGGCATGGGTTTGGGGCGCATAGCGATGATTAAATGGGGGATTGATGACATTAGATTATTTTTTTCTGGGGATTTGAGGTTTCTAAAACAATTTTGATAGCGGCTTACAGTCTACAGCTTACGGACTACGGCTTACGCTAACCTTAGACTTTAGACCGTAGACATTTGTTTTTTCATCATGCTTTTTTCTTTCAATTGGCTTAAACAATATATTGATTTAACAAATATTTCAGCTCAAAAAGTAGGAGAGCTTTTAACGTTGCACAGTTTTGAGGTGGAATCAATTAAAAAGAATGGTAGTGATTGGATTTTGGATATAGATGTTTTAGCAAATCGCGGCCATGACTGCCGTTGTCATTTGGCAATAGCTATGGAGTTGGCAGCGATTTTAGAAAAAAAACCAAAACAGCATTATCAAAATTTAACCAGTCAAAAAATAGCCTTGGCTCGGGGGAAGCTCAGGCCGATTAATATCAAAGTCCAAAGCAATAAGCAAGTGCCGCGTTACGCGGCCTTGGTGATTGAGAATATTAAGGTCGCCGCATCACCCAAGTGGCTGGTTGGTTATTTGGAGGCCATTGGCGGGCGATCTATAAATAATGTAGTTGATTTGACGAATTACATAATGTGTGAAGTAGGTCAGCCCATGCACGCTTTTGATTATGATAAAATTTTAGCGTTATCCCCTGAACGTGAAATGATTGTTCGGCTTTCGCGACAGGGGGAAGGGGTAGTGACCTTAGATGGGGTTGAGCGCGAGTTGACGGCTGGTATTTTAGTTATTGAAGCAGGCAAAAAGCTCATTGATTTAGCCGGTATTATGGGCGGTCAGGTAAGCGAGATCGGGCCAGAAACTAAAAATATTATTTTACAAGCATCCTGTTTTGACGGGCCAACCATTAGGCGAGCCACGAAGTTGCTTGGTCATCGAACCGATGCCTCCGATATTTATCAGCACAATATTGATCCTAATCTAGCTGATTTGGCTTTGGGTCGGAGCATACATTTATTAAAAGAGATGACGGGGCCTGTTAGGGTGGTTCAAAAAATTGATTTTTATCCGGAGAAAAAAATAGCTAAGCAAATTAAATTAGATTTAGCTCAAGCCAATAGCTTGTTGGGCGTTGAATTATCGCGAGACAAAATTATTCAGATTTTACAATCATTAGATTTTGTAGTGCAAAAAAGCAATTCTGGCGGAAAGTCCATTGTTGTTTTGGCGCCCACCAGACGTTTGGACGTGGTGATGCCCGAAGATTTAATTGAAGAAATTGGTCGTATTTATGGTTATAAAAAGATTCCAGCTAAAATGCCTTATATCAATTTAGCACTGCCAGAAATCAATCAACAGGCGGCGTATAAAAATCAGGTTAGGCGATCTTTAATTAATTGGGGTTTTAACGAAACTATTAATTATGTTTTTACTGATAAAAGTAGTTCTTTGGCTCTGCCATTACAAAATCCGATTGCCAAAGATAAAATTTGTTTAAGGATGAATTTAATCCCGGGGCTGGCGCAAAATATTAAAAATAATTTAAAGTATTTTTCCGCGATCAGGCTGTTTGAAATTGGACGTATTTGGTGTCAGAATTTAAATCAGAATAAACAATTAATTATTCACGAAAAAGAAAGTTTAGCTGGTGTTTTACTGAGCTCGGACGGAAAAGAGCCATTTTTCTTATTGAAAGGTTTTGTAGAAAATTTAATTCAATCTTTTGGTATCAGTGATATTTGGTTTGATGACGCTTTGGCTAAAGATGAGTCGGCTTTTTTAGAGAATGATTTTAATGTCCGGGCTCTGGCTCAAATCAAGATCGGCGATCGTTTGTTGGGTTATTGTGGCGAATTGCGCGATTTTGCGGGATCTATCGCTGTGGGTTTTGAGCTAGATTTAGATGTTTTGACACAAGAAACAATTTCTGAAAGAATGTATGAACCATTAGCAAAATATCCATCATCGGTGCGTGACTTAGCGATTTTAGCCCCTCCAGAAACTAAAGTTGGGCAGGTCTTAGCGGAGATTAACGAGTCAAATGTCCTTGAATTAGTGGATGTTGACCTATTTGATTTATATCAAGGCGAAGAACTTGATGATAAAAAGAATTTAGCATTCCATCTAATTTTTCAATCATCTAAAAAAACCTTAACTGATCGCGAAGTAGATATTTTTATGGCCAAGATTATTAAAAATTTACAAGAAAAAGGGTGGGAAATTAGAAGATGATTATTGTTAACTTTGTTGCTCGGTTAATGCGTTAACGAGTTGTGAGTTAGTTAGAAAACCTGTTAACCCGTTAACTAATTAACCTTTTAACGCTATATTATGTCTGAACAAATAAATAAAAACAATAATAACAGCTATACTGCCAGCGATATCTATGTTTTAGAGGGTCTTGAGCCCGTGCGTAAACGCCCTGGCATGTATATTGGTTCCACTGGCGTTGAGGGCTTGCATCATTTAATTTGGGAAGTAGTGGACAATTCTTTAGATGAAGCAATTGGCGGTTATTGTGATGAAATTGTGGTAACATTTTCGTCTAATAATCGGATGAGCGTTCAGGATAACGGTCGGGGTATCCCAGTTGATATCCATAAACAAACCGGAAAATCCGCCTTAGAAACCGTATTAACAACTTTGCACGCGGGCGCTAAGTTTGGGGGGCAGTCATATAAAATTGCTGGTGGTTTGCATGGCGTGGGCGTGTCAGTCGTTTGCGCGCTTTCGCGTTGGCTCAAAGCAGAGGTACATCGTGATGGCGATATTTATACTCAAGAATATGAATTCGGTCGAGTAGTTAGCCCAGTAAAAAAAGTTGGTTCTACGGATCGCACTGGGACTACTATTACCTTTGAGCCAGATCCAGAAATTTTTAAAGATGCGAAATTTTCTTGGCGTCGTATTTTGGATCATTTAAGGCAGCAGTCATATCTAACGAGAGGCGTTAAAATCGTGATTCGTGATGAAAGAAAACAGTCCACGGCAAAAGACGCCGTGTCCGCGTCGAACGATGGGAATAAGTTTCCGCCTATTTTTAATTATTCTTATACTTTTTACTTTGAAGGCGGCTTGCCTTCCTTTGTGAAATATTTAAATCAAGGCGAAAAAATTAAGCACGAAAACATTTTTCACGTGAGCGAGGAAAAAGAAGATATCGCGGTAGAGGTCGCTGTGCAATATACACAAGACATTCAGGGCAAGGAAGTAAGCTTCGCGAATAATATTCATACGGGCGAAGGCGGGATGCACCTAACGGGATTCCGAACGGCCTTAACGCGAACTCTTAATGACTACGCGCGTAAAAATAGTTATCTTAAAGAAAATGAGGAAAATCTATCGGGGGATGACGTGCGCGAAGGCCTGACCGCGGTGATTTCTGTAAAAATTAAAGAACCCCAATTTGAAGGTCAAACTAAAGCAAAGTTGGGCAATCCCGAAGCTCGGGTCGCGGTGGACGCGGTCATGGCCGAAGCATTCGCCAATTATTTAGAGCGTTTTCCGCAAGATGCCAGGGCCATTATGGAAAAGTGTTTACTGGCAGCTAAAGCAAGGCGGGCGGCTAAAGCAGCTCGAGAAACAGTGATCCGCAAGGGCGTTTTAGAAGGGTTGGCTTTGCCAGGCAAGCTGGCAGATTGTTCTTCGCGTCGGCCCGAGGAATCTGAAATTTTTATTGTTGAGGGGGATTCGGCTGGTGGCTCTACTAAACAAGCGCGTGATCGGCGTTTTCAAGCGGTGCTGCCAATTCGTGGCAAAATTTTAAATGTAGAAAAAGCCCGTTTAAATCGAGCGTTGGCGTCTAAAGAAATTCGGGCATTGGTTATTGCCATGGGCACTGCTATTGCTGAAGAATTTAATATTGCCAAGCTTCGTTATCATCGGGTGATTATTATGACTGACGCTGACGTTGACGGCGCCCATATTCGGACATTGCTTTTAACTTTATTTTTTCGCCACTTTGAGCCGTTGATTAAGGTCGGCCATATTTATATTGCGCAACCACCACTTTATCGCATCCAGATCGGCAGTCAAGTAGAGTATATGTATGATGATATAGCTAAAGACAAGAAGCTTGCTGGCCTAACGCAGAAATTTAATCTTCAGCGATATAAGGGTTTGGGCGAAATGAATCCCAATCAACTTTGGGAAACCACGATGGATCCCGCTAAGCGCATTCTTAAGCAGGTGACAGTTGATGACGCCGAAGCCGCGGATCACATTTTTGATGTTTTGATGGGGTCGGAAGTTGCTCCGCGCAAAAAATTTATTCAAACGCATGCCAAGACGGTGCAGAATCTCGACGTATAGTGGCGTCTACGGTCTACGGCTTACGGCTTACGATGGCCGTTAGCGGTAGACCGTAGACCGTAGACTAATTACAGTTTCCCCTTGCATTTTTTATCGGACTGTGATATTATTTAGATGTTAATTAATTCACAGCCGCGAGGCTGTTTTAAGTAAATGGCGATTTCTCAAAAAGTTATCGGGCTTTTTAAAAAAATTCCTCAATTCTTAAAAGAAGTTAAGATTGAATTGAAAAAAGTTACTTGGCTAAGCCGTCAGGATGTTTGGCGTTACACTTTGATTGTGGTGTTTTTTTCTTTGGCAGTAGCCGCTTTTTTGGGGGGCCTTGATATTTTATTTGGGTTTTTAATTAAGAAATTCTTGCTGTAGTTTACGGACTACAGTCTACGGTCCGCGGCACGAAGTTCGTTATTTTTCGGCTGTAGCCCGTAGACCGTTGACCGTTGACTGTAGACTGTTGACCGTTAGTATCCATTATGGCTAAACAAATTTCACAAGGAAAACAATGGTATGTTTTACACACTTATTCTGGATATGAAGACACAGTGGTACACAATCTCCAACAACGTATCGAGTCTTTGGGTATGGATGATAAGATTTTTAGCGTGATGGTGCCTAAAGAAAAAAAAATCAAGATTCGCAATGGCAAGCGTAAAGTTGTTGAAGAAAAAATATATCCGGGCTATGTTTTAGTGGAAATGATTGTAACGGATGATTCTTGGTATGTGGTGCGAAATACCCCGCGGGTTACTGGTTTTGTCGGGTCGGGTACGACACCAGTGCCAGTATCTGACGAAGAAATTGCTTTTTTGAAAAAACGAATGGGCGTTGAAGAGCCCAAATACAAGATTGATGTTGTCTTGGGCGACGCGGTTAAAATTACTGACGGGCCGTTTAAAGATTTTGACGGCAAGGTTTCTGAAATCGATGAGGCCAAAGGGAAAATTAAGGTTTTGGTCAATATTTTTGGCCGAGAAACACCAGTGGAATTGGATTTTTTACAAGTTAAAAAAATATAAATATGTCGACCGTCTACCGTCTACGGTCTACAGTCTACTGCTAAATATTTTAGATTTGAGAGATTGCGGGTTTGGCAGTTATCAAGAGTTTTTGCTTCAAAGATATATAAAATTACTAGGAAATTTCCTAAAGATGAACTTTTTGGTTTAATATCTCAATTAAGACGCGCTGCAATTTCAATTTTGTTGAATATAGCAGAAGGCGCTGATCGTAAATCAGATGCAGAATTTAAGAGATTTTTGAGAATCGCATTAACCTCATTGGAGGAAGTTGTTAGCGGTCTTTATATATCTTTAGATCAGGGTTTTCTTGATAGACAAGAATTTATCTCAGTTTATGAGGATGCAAGTATATTAGCGGCAAAATTGAATTCTTTGATTAATACTTTGCATTAATATTTTTTTTATCGTGGGCTGTAGCCTGTAGACTGTCGACTGTAGACAATAAGATGAAACCAATTAAAACAGTAATAAAACTTCAAATTCCCGCTGCTAAAGCTACCCCAGCTCCTCCTGTCGGCCCTGCTTTGGGTCAACACGGTTTAAATATTCAGGAGTTTTGCATCAAATTTAATGATGCTAGCAAAGAGATGGCCGGGGATATTATTCCAGTAGAAATTACGGTCTATGACGATCGGACTTTTGATTTCAAATTGAAAACACCGCCCGCGGCTGAGCTTTTAAAAAAAGCGGCTGGCGTGGAAAAGGGTTCAGGCGTGCCTAACAAAAAAAAGGCAGGCAAGGTAACAAAGGCGCAGATTCGCGAAATTGCCGAAAGAAAACTAGTGGATCTAAATACGACTGACATGGATCAGGCAATGCTAATTATTTCCGGTACCGCTCGTTCAATGGGACTAACCGTGATTGATTAATATGGTTGTCATTGCGAGGAGCTCCGAGGATGACGAGGAGCGACGTGGCAATCTCGCGGGAGGAAGCCAGCAGGCTGATGACCCGCGTGGGAGTTGCGTGGTTTTTGTGTAGCGACAAAAAAATTCTGAACTCGGCCGTAAGACCTGTTCGGTTTTTTAATTGACATAATTTTTAAGGTCTGTTAGATTTAGGGCTTGAGTTCTTTGATAAGACAATAATTAAATAATGGTTTGTTCTGATAACTATGTAGACTTGTTGGGGCTGTCTTATTTCTAACTAGGAGGAGATGATCGGTATGAACCGGATAAAAATTTTTGTTGGTCCATGTGCGAGCGGTAAAACTAAGGCTGCCATCCAATTAGCGCGGACTTTAATGTCTGATGGCAAAAAGGTAGCTGCTTTTAAGGCGTTTATAGATACTCGGGGCGTTGCCGCTCGCTTAAACCATTTAATTTCTCGAGATGGCAAAGATGTTGTGGCAACTCGGGTGAAAAACGCCAGTCAAATTCTGGGTTTGCTTGATGATAGTTGTGTGTTAATTGATGGCATCTATGGCGTGCCAGAAGTTATCTTGATTGACGAGGCGCAATTTTTTGGCCGGGATATTATTAGAGTTGTTCGCCAATTAATGTGTTGGCACAAAAGAATAATCATTACCGGCTTGGCTCGTGATTGTTTTGGCCGGCCATTCAGGTTCGTGCCACAATTAATGGCCTTAGCCGAAAGTGGTGATGACATAGCGGTTAAGCAAGCTCTTTGCGCTGTCTGTGGCCAATTAGGAGCTACTCAGATTCAGAGATTGATTGATGGCCAACCAGCTTCGTTGGGTAAACAAATTATCGTGGGCGAAGATCATGACTTTGGCAAGTTTGCCCAAGCAAAGATTACTTATGAACCGCGATGCAATCTGCATCATCAGATCGCGTCAACATCGTGGTGGCGAAAACTATATTTCAGTATCCTTTATCGTTTGCAGAATTAGGAGGTAATTGATATGTTGCCAGATTCTTATGCTGTTATTCTCGCGGCGCGGGCAATGGAAGCGACTAAAAAGGCCTACGCGCCATATTCAAATTTTCCAGTAGGCGCGGCCGTGGCGCATACAAGTAAGATTGCTATTGGCTGTAATGTGGAAAATCAGTCTTTCGGTTTAACAATGTGCGCTGAAAGAGTGGCCATTTATTCCGCGATAACGACTGGCTGGCTTAACAAGACTACAAAAATTACTGCGTTGGCGGTATACGCGGTGAACCAGGATTACGTAAAACCATGCGGCGCTTGCTTGCAAGTAATTTCGGAATTTGCCGATGAGAATACGGTAATCCTTTTAATGGATAGATCTAATGGGCCTATTAAACAGTTAAAGTTTGCGGACTTATTGCCGCAGGCATTCTCTTTAGAATAAAAGCAATACCAGACAAAGGCTCTCGTAATTATAAGAGAGCCTTTTTTTATTGAATAAAATATGATAAGATTATGTGTGAGGCCTAAAATCAGACCTTGCGCGGAGTTTGGTGCGGGGCACGATCTTACAAATAGTGAATAATTTTTATGAAATATTTTCCGACAATTGGTTTGGAAATTCACGTGGAATTAAAAACGCAGGCAAAAATGTTTTGTCAATGCGCTAATAATTTTGACGAAGCAAGCCCCAATGTTAATATCTGTCCGATTTGTATGGGGCAGCCGGGCGCCTTGCCAGCTGGCGTGAATGAAAAAGCAGCGGAGCAAACTCTAAAGATTTGTCTGGCTTTACGTTGTTCGATTTGTGAGGCGCCACAGTTTTGGCGTAAGAATTATTTTTATCCAGATTTGCCCAAGGGTTATCAGATTACTTCGCAAAAATCGCCATTTGGCGAGCGTGGTTTTGTGGAAACAAATGAAGGCCGAGTGGGTATTCATCATATCCACCTTGAAGAAGATACGGCCCGTTTGTTGCATCCCGCGGGAGCATCTTATTCTTTAATTGATTTTAATCGGTCGGGCGTGCCGCTTCTGGAATTAGTGAGCGAGCCAGATATCCATTCTAGCCAACAAGCGCGGGAATTTTGTCAAAAGCTACAGTTAATTTTTCGTTATTTGGGCGCCTCAGACGCGGATATGGAAAAAGGGCAAATGAGATGCGAGGTGAACATTAGCCTACAGTCTACAGCTCACAGTCTACAGTCTACCGACAACAGCTTACAGTCAACTGTCGGCCGTAGGCTGTCCATTGTCGACCGTAGACTGTTGACCGTAGACCGGCTAGGCACCAAAGTGGAAATAAAAAATCTTAATTCTTTTAGGTCAGTTGAAAAAGCAATTGATTACGAAATTAAACGGCAGGGCGATTTATTAGATCGCGGCGAGAAAATTATTCAGGAAACGCGCGGTTGGCATGATGCTAAGCAAATTACTTTTTCCCAGCGTGTTAAAGAAGAGGCGCATGATTATCGTTATTTTCCAGAGCCGGATTTACCGCCGTTGGATTTAACCAGTAAAAATTCACTCTGGGTGATTGATGATATTAAAAGGCAATTGCCGGAATTGCCTGAGCAGCGTTTAACGCGTCTGCAAAAGGAACATGGGTTGCCCGTTGGCCAGGCAGAGGTCTTGGTGAGTAATTATAAACTTGGCGATTATTTTGAAAATGTTATTTCAGAACTCCGTGCTTGGTTAAAAACTGGCATAGAGTCGATAGTGCTGAGTGGTAAAGATTTGCGCGTTGAGCAGGATGCGTCGTCGCAAACAACAGTAAACCCGATCAGATTGGCGGCCAATTATTTAATTACAGAAATTCCCAAATTATTGGTTTTGTATCAAAAAAATATGGCGGATTTAAAAATTACGCCGGAAAATTTTGCTGAATTTATTGCCTTAGTTTGTCAAGATAAAGTATCGTCTTCTGGCGCGCAGTCGTTGTTGGCAGAAATGTTTTTGACTGGCGGCGACCCATCAAATATTATTGAAGCCAAGGGGCTGGCCCAAGTCTCGGATCAATCGGCCTTGGAGCAAGCAGTTTTGGAGGTTATAAAAAATAATCCTCAGCCAGCGGCGGATTACCAGTCGGGCAATATTAATGTTTTACAATTTTTAGTCGGTCAAGTGATGAGGCAAACTCAAGGTCAGGCAAATCCGAAAATAGTACAGGAGATATTAAAACAAAAACTTATTTAGTTGTGGAAAACTCTTGTTTGACAGAATGTTTTAGGGGCGGTAGGATTGCCAGTGGTATGGCGATCAAATCTATGAAAACTTTTTTTGGAGTTTGTCGTGGCACTATGCCAACAGATTTGATGTTTGTGAAAACCCCTGAATAAGGGGCTTTTTTTTCCAATATTGGGGGTGGGGGAATAATGCCTGATTCCGACAATAGAGAATGCTTTTTGAGTAAATTGATGATATTTGACAAGACGGTTGAGCAAACTGATGAATGGTGGTTGTCGCCTGAAGAAGAAAACGAAATTAGGGAGCAGCTTGTTCGGGAAGGCAAAGGTGGTTACGAAGCCGATAAAATAGTTGGTCAAATTAACAAGGCACGGTTTAAGAAATACAAGGGGGAAGAGTCAAAACCCGAAATGGAGGTAAGGGGCACATTGGGAGGATGGATCTACTTATAGGATAATTGTGGAAAAAATTTTAAGGGGCGTTCTGTAATGAGCGCCCTGTATTATTTTTCCAAAAAATCTTTAACTAATTTTTCTACTTCGGCATATTTTGTAACCCAATGAATGCGCGGGTCGCGCTTGAACCAAGTCATTTGCCGCTTGGCATATTGCTTGGTGTGCTGTTTAATGAGTTTGATGGCCTGTTCTAAAGAAATTTTATTCTGTAGGTACTGGATAATTTCTTGATAGCCAATACCGGAAAAGGCCGGCAATTTTAGTGTGGTTTTGTTGCTATTGTTATCCCCGCAAATGCGGGGATCCATTGTTGAGATTGTCGATTTTAGACGTGGATTCCCATACCTCACGGGGTATCTTCGACTTTCGTGGGAATGACAATCAAGATATTGTTTTTTTAATATTTTTACCTCTTCAATCAATCCCTGTTTAATCATATCATTAACCCGTGAATCAATTTTTCGTTCTAATTCTTTTTTCGGCACGCTAATGCCTATTTGCAGGGTATTAAATAGCGGTTTGTCCTTTTGGCGCAGTTGTGAAAACGGCAGGTCAGTTTTTAGGCAAACTTCTAAAGCGCGAATTAGGCGACGCCGATTTTTAGCGTCAATTTTTTTAGCGCAAATTGGATCTAATTTTTTGAGACGACTAAATAATTGTTCGTTAGTTTGCAATTCTAATTTTGTTCTAATTTTTACATCAGGCGGCACTTCGGGAATAATTAAATTATCAACTATGGCTTGGATATAAAGTCCAGTGCCGCCGACTAAAAATGGAATTTGTGGCTGGCGAGATTTAATTATTCGCTTGACTTTTGCCTGATATTGTGCTACGTTATAGTCGTCATTTGGATTGACAATATCAATCATAAAGTGGGGAATGTGAATGTCATCGCGAGGAGGAAGCCGTAGCGAAGCGGAGGCTGACGACGTGGCAATCTCTTGATCGACTTTGCGCTCAAGATTGTTTTGTTGGAGGGGCAGATTTTTCGCTGTTCCGATATCCATTTGGCGGTAAATTTGTCGTGAATCAGCGGAAATTATGTATCCGCTGACTTTTTTGGCTAAACGTAAACCCCAACTACTTTTTCCTGAAGCGGTTGGTCCGAGAATCACAATAATTTTTGGTAAATTTTTTTGCATAGGAGGTTAAAATGGTAAAACAGATGAAAGTTTTAGTCGTTGACGACGACCGGGTGGCTAGAGAGACGTTGATTCATATTCTGGAAAGTGTGGATCGTTTTGACGTTATAGCTTGGGCGAAAAACGGTGAAGATGCTATCGAATCTTTAGCAGCATTTGCTGGCGGTTTCGATCTTATTATTACCGATATAAATATGCCAATCATGGGTGGTTTGCAGCTAATTAAGGAGGTAAGAGCTAATTATAATTCATGCCAGAAGTTTATCGTGGTGAGTGGTGGCCTTTCACAAAAAGATAGGGGCGTGCTGGCTGAGTTCGATTTATCTGGGCATATTTTAGCAAAACCATATAACATCGATCGATTGATTGTTATGATTGATAAAGTATTATCGGAGCTAAATTATCTGGCGTAAAATTTGTTCTCGCCGTTTTTTCTCAGCCATGGGAATATTATCAGCCAGGCGGCTGGCAATGGTGCCTTGACGTGGCGAATATTTACTAATGTAGGCCTTAAAAAAGCCTACTTTTTTTACAACGTCAATAGTTTCTTGAAATTGTGTTTCAGTTTCGCCCGGGAAGCCGACAATAATATCTGTAGTAATTTTAACACTAGGAATAATTAATTTAATATTTTTGACTAAATCTAAATAGTGTTGTTTGGTATAATGGCGGTTCATGGCTTTTAAAATAGTGTTATCGCCTGATTGGAAAGGCAGATGAATTTCTTTAATGACTTTATCGCATTGGGCAATTGTTCGGATTAATTTGTCTGACATGTCTTTGGGGTGATTAGTCAGGAAGCGAATTTTAAAATTACCAGGGATTTTGTTGATAATTTTTAGTAGGTCAGCAAAATCTATTTGTGTAATATGGTTATTGGGTTCACGGGTTAACGAGTTAACGAGTTGCGGGTTATTTGCTCCTTGGCTTCCGAAGTATGAATTCACGTTTTGTCCCAATAGCGCAATCTCTTGGTGCCTTGCGGCTACTAATGTTTTAATCTCATTGATGATTTCTCGCGCTGGTCGGCAACGCTCGCGCCCCTTGGTCAACGGCACGGCGCAGTAAGAGCACCAGTTATTACAGCCGCGCATAATGGGGACGTAGTAAGCACTGTCATTCTGAACTCGTTTCAGGATCTGCGTGGCGCGTTTAGTGGATCCCGAAACAAGTTCGGGATGACTACTGGCAGGGTTTATCGGTAGTTGTTCAATTCGTCTAATTTTGACGCCAAGATTAGTAAATTTATTTTTGTCTTTTTGTAAAATACAACCAATCAAAATTATCCGCGCCTTTTTATCCGCGGATTTTATTTTTTTAACTTTAGCATACAAGCGATCCACCGCGCTTTGGCGCACCGAACAAGCATTAAAAAATAACAAATCAGCCTCGCTAACATCGCGAGCTTGGCTCCAACCGCGGCTATCTAAATATTGTCCTAAGCGTTCGCTGTCTGATTCATTCATCTGACAGCCGAAAGTAATAATTTGGTATTTCATAGTGATAATAAAATAACACAAAAAGTTATTTGCCGCAACAAAAAATCGCCTATCGGGAGGCGTAAAAAAACTAACCATTGGATTAATAACAATAGTTTACTTAACGGCCACTTCTAATTTATTAATTCTTTTTTCGTGATTCTCAATCTTTTTATCAGCGCGTTGATTGGTGTTAATTTGTATCGTGTGCTCTTGATTTATCGATTCTGTGTTGTGAAGGATGTGATCTAAAGTGTTCGCGGTATCATCAAAGCGCGAATTGACTTCTTCTTTAAATTCGCCTAAATCGATTTTGAGTTCGTTTAAATCTGTCTTAGTGGCGAATCTTAACTCTATTGCTGGCAAGAACACTTTATTATTATATCGTACTAGAGAGCTTAGCGTTAGTGGTTTTTCCGCGGGTTGCTTGTGTTTGACTTTTCTGTTTTTTATTTTTTTAATAGGCATATTTTATCGGAAATTAATTAATTCCATTTTAACGCGTTCTAAAAACTTTTCCAGCGATATCGTACCCAAATCACCTTGTTCGCGGTGACGTACTGCAACGGTTTTTGATGCGACTTCTTTGTCGCCAACCACTAAAACATAAGGGATTTTTTGTAATTGGGCTTCGCGGATTTTTTTGCCAATGGTTTCGTTGGCGTCAATTAGCTTAACTCGGAGCGTTGATGGACAAGTGTCTGCCATAAGATCTTGGGTAACTTGGCGAGCGTATTCAAGGTGTTTTTCGCCAATTGGCGCTACCCAAATTTGTTCTGGGGCTAACCATAGGGGCAAGGCGCCAGCGTAGTGTTCTAATAAAATCCCCATAAAACGCTCAAAAGAGCCCATAATTGTGCGATGGATTAACACAGGCGTTTTTTCTTTGCCGTCTTTATCCGAGTATTTACAGTCGAATTTTAAAGGCATTTGGAAATCAAGCTGGATAGTAGCACATTGCCAAGTGCGGCTTAAAGAATCTTTCAACTGATAATCAATTTTTGGGCCGTAAAATGCGCCATCTTTTTCTTTAAGACCCCATTTATCTTGACCATAAACGTCATTAAGGATTTTTTTAAGGGCTACTTCGGCTTTGTTCCACGATGCAATATCGCCCATAAAATCATCGGGTCTAGTAGAAAGGTAGGGCATATATGATAGACCAAATGGTTGATAAATTTCATCAACTAATTTAATTACTTGTTTAATTTCATTTTCTATTTGGCTTTCGGTAATGAAAATGTGGGCATCGTCTTGTTTAAACTGTTGGACGCGAAATAAGCCGCCCAGCTGTCCTGATTTTTCTTTACGAGTGATTAGTCCTGGTTCGGCATAGCGCAAGGGCAAGTTGCGATATGACTTTGGCGAGTCGTTGTAAATAATAATCGCGCCCGGGCAATCCATGGGGCGTAAGGCATATTGTTTTTCGTTTTTGTCAGTCGTAGTAAAATACATATCGTCTTTGTAGTGGTCCCAGTGGCCTGATTTTTTCCAGATTGCGGTGTCTAACATTGACGGCGCGATTACGAAATCGTAGTTGAATTTTTTTTGAGTGTTACGCCAAAATTCATAGAGTAAATTATAGACAATCGTGCCTTTGGGGTGGAAAAAGGGCATACCAGGAGCTTGTTCGTGAAAACTAAAAAGATCAAGTTGTGTGCCGATTTTTCGGTGATCTCGTTTTTCTGCCTCCTCTAAATTATGTAAATAATCAGTCAGTTCCCTTTCGCTGTCAAAAGCCACGCCATAAATGCGAGTGAGCATTTGATTTTTTTCATCGCCGCGCCAATAAGCGCCAGATAATTTGGTAAGCTTGAACGCCTTAGGATCAATTTCTTTGGTGGAGTTAATATGCGGTCCAGCGCACAAGTCAGTAAAATCGCCGTTTTGATAAATCGTGACAGTATCATCCGACAATCCTTTGATTAGTTCTATTTTATATTGTTGATTTTTAAATAGCGTCAGTGCCTCTTTTTTAGAAATTTCTTTTTTCGTAAACTCTAGATTTTGTTTGATTAACTGGCGCATTTTTTTTTCAATTTTAAGCAGGTCTTCTTCGGATATGCTTTGGGTTTTGAGTTGTGGCTTTGGGCTTTGAGCTTTGAGCTTTGAGCTTTTGCTAAAATCAAAATCATAATAAAATCCATTTTCAATGGCCGGGCCTATACCGAATTTAACATCGGGATAAAATTGGCCAACAGCAAAAGCCATTATATGGCTTAGTGAATGACGAATTGTTTCAATTTTGACTTGACTATTTGGCATATGTTTGTTATTTTAATTTTGGAGGTGATAGTAATGCCAGCACGAGTTTTGTTAACGATAATTGAGACAGATATGGAGCATGTTGTTATAAAAGATGTTTATATCGGTCAGGGTGGCGAAGCGTGCACCGTTTTGGTGGGCTATGATGAGGTTAAACGAATATTCTATTTCGAGATTTACAACCTTGGTGGCGATGAGGTCTTGAAAAAAGTTTATTTAAAAAACGGGCAAATTTTTGTTGCTAACAATGATGGACGATCTGATTTTGATATAAAATTAGACACGTCCGAATTTTAGCTATCATTAGTTCGTTGCTAATTATTTTAGTAACGGATTTTTTATTTTATCTCCTCCACTTCATCGCAAATCAAACTCATAGATCCATTACGATAATTAAGTTTGCCAATCACATAAACCGGTTTATCAAGTTGCCAAAAATGGGCGGTTTTAGCCAGTGTTCGCGGAAACACCACGGTTTCGCACCTGCCAGTTAAATCTTCTAAGCCAACAAAAAGCATGGGCTCGTTGTTTTTAGTCATTATTTTATTAATCTTAGTGATCAGCCCGGCCACGCGAACTCTTTGTCCATTGATTTTACTCTCTAATTGGCGACAAGGCAAGGCACGCTGTTTTAAAACCGCGGCATATTGCGCTAAGGGATGTTCGGACACATAAAGACCAAGTAATTCTTTTTCCCACAAAAGTTTTTGTCTTTTAGGCAGGGGCTCGGCTTTGGCCAAGCGTAACTGCGGTGAGGCCACATTGGTCATGGCGCCAAACAGGCTGGTTTGGCCAACGTAGTGAGCACGTTGGATTTCGTGGGCGTAATTTAACAGCGGTTCTATGTTTTCTAAAATTTCTTCACGCATAGTCAGGGAATCCAATGCGCCGCATTTGGCCAGAGATTCCAAGGATTTTTTATTAAGATCTCTTGATTTAACGCGTTCAATAAAATTTTCAACACCAGAAAAATGGCCGCTTTGCTGGCGTTCTTGGACAATGGCTTGGACGATATTTTGACCAACATTCTTAACCGCGTTTAAGCCAAAGCGAATTTTATCGCCAGCGACCACAGTAAAATCAGCTTGGCTTTCGTTAACATCTGGCGCCAGAATATCAATATTAATATCGCGGCATTCGCCGATTAAAAAAGCAATACGTTCAATGTCATTTTGCTCTGATGTTAAAAGCGCGGCCATAAACTCACTGGGATAATGGGATTTTAAATACGCGGTCCAATAGCCAATCATGGCGTAACAAGTGGAATGCGCTTTGTTAAAACCGTACCGGGCAAATGGTTCAATAAAGTGCCAAACTGATTCCGCGGTTTCGCCATCAATGCTATTTTTCGCGCAACCTTTGATGAATTTTTCGTGTTGTTCGTTGAGCAGTTCTTTAATTTTTTTACCGACTGCTTTGCGCAAAACATCAGCTTCAGCTAATGTGAAGCTGGCTAAATCGCGGACGATTTCTAAGACCTGTTCTTGATAAACGGCGATGCCATACGTGGCTGATAAAATTGA
Organism: Parcubacteria group bacterium CG1_02_40_25; assembly: GCA_001872305.1. Lineage (GTDB taxonomy): Bacteria > Patescibacteriota > Minisyncoccia > Portnoybacterales > CG1-02-40-25 > CG1-02-40-25. Next base: position 27,109 of record MNWF01000023.1, read on the forward strand.
TTCAAGTTTGGGGTGTAAGTATTCAATTCGTTTATAGCCATGTTTGCGAGCGATAAAGTCGGGGATAAATTCCATGGGGCCTGGCCGATAAAGAGCGACCATAGCAATGATATCCTCAAATTTTGAAGGGATTAACTGCTTTAAATACTTTTTCATACCTTGCGATTCCAGTTGAAAGATGCCTGTGGTTTGGCCTTTTTGAAAAAGCTCCATGGATTTTGGATCGGCTAAGGGTAGGTTGACTAATTTGATTTCCTCGTTATGGGCTACTTTGACGCGATTGATTGTGTCTTCAATAATGGTCAAGTTTTTAAGTCCTAAAAAATCCATTTTTAAAATACCCAAAGCAGTGACTGAATTCATGCCGTATTGAGTGACGATAGCTGTATCGCCTTGGGTGGCGTGTTGCAATGGAATAATTTTATTCAGTGGATCTTTGGTGATGACGACGCCGCACGCGTGAGTGGAAGCATGTCGCGCCACGCCCTCTAATTTTTTAGCAGTGTCAATTAGTTTTTTAACGCGGCTATCAGTGCGATAAGCGTCTTTGAGCTCTTGCGATTGTTCCATGGCTTCGTTCAATTTTAAGCCAAAAGGCACGGCTTTGGCAATTTGGTCGCAAAGATTATACGGTAGATTGGTGGCGCGTCCCACATCGCGAATAGAGCCGCGGGCCGCCATGGTGCCAAAAGTAATAATTTGAGCCACGTGATCTTGGCCGTATTTGCGGCGTACATATTCAATCACTTCATCCCGTCTGGTATCAGCAAAGTCCAGATCAATATCAGGCATTTCCACCCGGTCAACATTTAAAAATCTTTCAAACATTAAATTATATTTTAAAGGGTCAATGTCGGTCACATTAAGCAAGTAAGAGACCAAAGACCCAGCCGCGGATCCTCGGCCTGGGCCAACAACAATATTATTAGCTTTGGCCCAGTTAACAAAATCTTGAACAATTAAAAAATACGAAGCAAAGCCAGTTTGACCGATGACTTTTAATTCATAATTAAGTCGATCGTGGATTTTTTGTTCTTGTATGGCTTCCGTATTTGTTCCGTATCGTTTTGTCAATCCTTGTTCTGCCAGTTTTTTTAAAAAAGCGTCGGCGTCATTTGAGGGCGTGGCAAAATGGGGCATTTGGGTTTTGTAAAGTTCCATTTCAAATTTACATTGGCTAACAATCTTTTGGGTGTTGTCAACGGCATCAGGCGTGGCGGAAAACCACTTGACCATTTGTTCTTGGGGCTGAAGTGAAAAATTACTGTTTTTCATGCTCAATCGGCCTTCATCGGCTACCTTTTTGTCGGTATTAACCGCCATTAAAATATCTTGAGCTTCCGCGTCTTCGGGGTTGATATAGTGAACATCATGGGTGGCCACCAACGGAATTTTGTATTTTTTGCCGATTTTAATTATGGCTTGATTGGTTAATTTTTGTTCGGGGATTTCTGGGTGATGTTCAATTTCTAAATAATAATTGCCTTTGCCAAAAATATCTTGATATTCTAAGGCGTGACGTTCCGCCACCCCAAGTTTATTGGCTTGAATTTTACGGGGGATTTCGCCAGCTAAACAAGCAGAACAAGCGATTATGCCTTCGCTATGCTGGCGTAAAAGTTTTTTATCCACTCGTGGTTTATAATAAAAACCATCAAGCCAGGCCTTGGTGGTGAGTTTGACTAAGTTTTGATAACCTTTTTCGTTTTTGGCGAGCAAAACCAAGTGGTAGCGTCGGCCGTCAATCTTGGGACGTTTTTGACGCATGCCGTTGGGTGCCACATAAACTTCAGAGCCAATGATTGGTTTGATGCCAGCCTTTTTTGCTTTTTGATAAAATTCTACAGCTCCATACATCGCGCCGTGGTCGGTAATGGCGAGTGCCTCCATATTTAAATCAGCCGCCTTTTGGATCAAGGGGTCGATTTTTGCCAGGCCATCAAGCAAGGAGTAATGCGAATGGACGTGAAGATGCGTAAATTTCATTGTCGTTTTTTTGCGTCGTTGTCATCCTCGGTCTCGACCCGAGGATCCAATTCTAAATTAATGTCTTTTTTTAAAATACATCACTCCAAAGATAATTAATAATATTAGGGCAATAATCGTTAGTCCAGCGAAAATTCTGAAAATTATAAAATCGGCAATATTAGTTAGGATAGATGCCGTCATTTTGCCTGGCGAGGTCTTAGCTAAAAATAAAGTGCCAAAAGAAAAAAGAGCTATGACAATACTAATCTTTTTTAGTTGGTTTGGCATTTTGTCTAAAAAATTTTTGGCGCGTAAGGATATTTGGTCTTGCCAGCTTAAATGTTTGGCTAAATTTTCTTGTAAATCAATAATTGCCTGATAATAAGCGGCAATGGTAGTTTTGGTTTCATCGCGATCAATGGAAAAATGCGGCTGGTTAAGGATTTTTTGATAAGTCGCTCGGGCGTTATTCAATTTATTTGGTAGGCCTAAAAACTTTTTAGCAAATTGGATTTGACTGGCTGGCGTTTTACCCGGAATTTTTTTAGCTTCCAAAACTTGATGGAATATCTTTTCCGTTTCCACCACCGCCATTTTGTAACCAGAAAAAGTGCCTTCTTCCAAGGCGCGCTCTACCGATGACCAATCTAAGTTGTATTTATCAATACTCATATATTTGCCTAGAATCATTATAGCAAATCTTTGCCGTTACGTAAAACAAAGTTTTGTAAGGTAACGAGACGGCCGTAAAGCCTCAAAAAATGGTTTTTGTCAGGCTGAATGATCCGACGTCGGATGCTTTGATTGGTTAAAAATAAAATCCTACTTTTTAGTAGGATTTCTGGTTAGAATTTTAACGCTATTTAAAAGATTATTCCAGCTCTATTGTAGCTGGCGGTTTGCTGGTAGTGTCAAAGGCAACTCTGACGATTTTAGGATGCTGGGTTAAGGCGTTTTCAATCTCGGTTTTAATCCCAGAGGGAATATGATAGCCCGTAGTAGTCATAAAATCAAGGGTGATGACTGGCCGAACAGTAATAGTCCAACCGTAAACCCTGGCATCGCCTTTGACGCCAACACTGCGGCCGGTTAAAGCAATAACTAATTGGCTGATTTCGTGGTAAATATCGTGGCGGCGTAGGGTTTTTGTGACTTGCTTATCCGCCCAACGGACAATCTGTAGTTTTTCAACAGTCACCGGCGTGTCGATAATACGGACAAATAGCCCAGGCCCCGGAAATGGTTGGCGTTCGCTAATCCCTGGTGGTAAGCCAAGTTTTCGGGCTAAATCACGGATCTCGTATTTGAAAAATTCAGCTAAGGGATCCCATTGCTTGAGTGAAATTTTCCCAGTGTTGTGATGGGTTTTAATAACAGTAGATTGGCCAACTTTGCCAGATTCAATTTTATCTGGGGCTAATGTCCCTTGAATGAGCCATTGAGCTCCAAATTTTTCAGCTTGTGTCAATAAAATCTGACCGTATAATTTTTGAAAGATACGGCGTTTTCTTTGTGGGTCAGTGATTCCTTGTAATGCTTTCAAAAAACGTCTTTGAGCGTGGACGATTTTTAAACGGACACCGGCGACTTGCGCGTTGTGTTTGATTTCTGTCAATTCATCTTGGCGTAAATTACCAGCGTCAATGCAAATAGCCAGTAAATTTGGGCCTAGGGTTGGTCCAATGGCAGCTCCCACGGTTGATGAATCTACCCCGCCACTAAAACCCAAAATAGCTTTCTCGCCCTTTATCAATAGTTGTGCTTTTTCTCTGATGTTGTGAATTGCACCTAGTCCAGACCAGTCCTTGCAACATTTGCAGATACGAAAAAGGAAGTTGGCAAAAATGGTTTGACCATGCTCTGTTTGAGTGACTTCGGGATGAAACATTACTCCCCAGATTTTTTTGTCCAAATTAGAAATGCCAACTATTTGGCGATCAGTAGTAGCCGAATAGGCGATCGTTAGAAATCCTTTTGGCAATTGATCAATACTATCTCCGTGGCTCATCCATGTAACATTACCATTTTTATCGTTTGGGATGTCTGCGGAAAGTTCGTCATCAATATTGAAAATTACTTGCGTTTTTCCATATTGTTTTTGGCTATAAGGCGCGCAAATTTTGCCGTTAAGTTTGCTGACTAACCATTGCATACCATAACAAATTCCTAAAATAGGAGTGCCTAGATCTAAAATTCCTGTTGGTGGTTGGGGTGCATTTGACTCATAAACACTGGCATAGCCACCTGATAGGATCATGCCTTTTGGCCGATTATTTTTTAGCCAAGCGTTTACTTGATCAGGCGCCAGAATGGTTGACCGTACGCCCAGTGCGCGCAAAGCGCGGCTGATTAGTTGGGTGTATTGCGAACCCAAATCAATAATTGCGATTTGCATTTGTGCCTCCTATGTTGAATTGTTGATGAGCTAACCAGATTAACTTGTCATCAGTAGTATAATTAAAAATAAGAATTTAGTCAAATGTTTTTCGCGTACGTTTAATAGCGCAAAAAACTTGACGATAAATTATTTTGGATTATGCTATAGACGAGTTTATTATCGGTGTTCTTAAAATTTAGATAGGAGGGCGTGATTATGAAACTAGAGCCATAGGTTCTACTAAAACTGTCCTTAGACTCTTTAGGCGTCGTTGATGTGAATATTGTTGATGCTGATGCTTGGCCACAAAGGAGAATGATAATGGAAAAGCACAGGAGACGTCGGGTAATAAAATATGTTGGTTTGCCAAAACTTTATTTAGAAACAGCTGATTATCGTTTGACCGTCCATCCATACGGTCCGCAATATGACGAAGCAGTTGGTAGGATTTATCAGTTGAGTCAGGCGTCTGGACCCGATCTATCTGAGGCTAAAATTGCTTATGTGAAATCAATTAAATTAGTAATTCCTGATACTTTTTACCAGCATCCGGAAGTTGGCGAAGTGATGCCAATTAAAGTTCGCTATCAGTGCCGGCAAGGTGATGAAGTGGTTTTACTGGCTAAGGTTGACTATGATCGTTATGAGAATATGCCCGATTTAAAAAATCGTGGTGGTAACTGGTTTATGCTTAAGCTATATTTTGAAAGCGCCTCAAGAATTGTTTTGGATTAATCAAGAATCTAAAATAAAATTGGCAGCGGGTAAAATACTCGCTGCTTTTTAATTGTTTGTGCTATAATACATTTATGCAAAAGCCGAGTTTACGATATGAGAAAAATTTATGGCGCAAGGGATGTCGTTTTGTGGCAGGCATTGATGAAGTTGGCCGTGGGCCTTTGGCCGGGCCTGTTGTGGCCGCCGCGGTAGTGATAAAATATAATAAAATTGTCATTGCGAGGAGCGAGGCAGTGGCCGAGCGACGTGGCAATCTCGCGGGAGGAGGCCGTCGTAGGCCGACGACCCGCGCGCGTGATTCTTTTCAAGATTTAGCTGTTCGCGATTCTAAATTATTATCTTCGCGCCAGCGCGAAATTTTGTATCAAAAAATTATCATTCATCCGCAAATTGATTGGGGCATTGGCATTGTTTCCGAAAAAATAATTGATGAGTTCAATATCTTAAAAGCAACAAAACTCGCGATGATGAAAGCAGTGGCGAATTTATCGCGCAGGCCTGATTGGTTGTTGATTGATGGTAATTTTTTGTTGCCGTTAGTCGGGGGGTGTCATTGCGAAGATCCCGCACCTTGTACTAAAAGTGCGGGGGACGTGGCAACCTCGAATCATAAGTTGCGGCGCGCCTCAATGCCTCAGCGGTCAATCATTGCTGGCGACAAAAAAGTTTTTTCTATCGCCTGTGCCTCTATCATTGCGAAAGTAACGCGAGATAAAATAATGACTGATTTGCATAAAATTTATCCTCAATATGGTTTTAATCAGCACAAGGGCTATGGCACAAAATTACATTTTGCTAAATTAGCTCAATGTGGCGCTTCGCCTATTCATCGTCGATCTTTTCATCCGGTATCGGAATTTGTTTTTCCGTAGGCGACTATTGACAATGTCTATGAAATGTCTATAATGTAATTAAAGTAAAGAATATGAAGTATTTTGACTGGGACCCCCAGAAAAATAAAGAATTAAAAGAAAAACGAGGCGTAAGTTTTGAAGAAGCAATCTTAGCCATACAGAGCGGTAATCTTTTAAATACTCGTAAAAATCCAAATCAAGAAAAGTATCCCAATCAAAAACTATTTATCATTAATATTAATAATTATGTTTTTGTGATTTTGTTTGGTGAAGACAATGAAAAGTATTTTTTAAAGACAATAATCCCAAGCCGTAAAGAAACTAAAAAATATCTTTCTAAAAAATAAAATAAAAAATATGAAAAACTATAAGTTAAATAAATATGAGCAAGAAATTTTAGATGCTTTTGAGGCGGGCAAACTAAAGTCCATAAAAAATGAGGAGAAGAAGAATAAAGAATATATGCTGGCGGCTAAGGATTCTTTGAATAAGACAAAGAATATCAACATTAGGATTTCAAACGGCGACTTGCAAAAAATTAAAGCCAAAGCAGTTGAAAAGGGCTTGCCCTATCAAACCTTGATTGGCTCTCTTTTGCATCAACATTTCGCGGAAGCAAGCAAAGAGCTGACCAAGTAATTATTAACATAAATATATGCAAAAATTATTTTTAGACATTGAGACAATCCCTGCCGAGGAAAAGGCGCGTAAGACCTTAAAAATGCTTTATGATAAAAGAGTTAAAAAGGCCAAAAATGGCGTGGTGCACGAGGATTTTGAGCAATTTCTTTTAAACACCTGTTTTGATGGGGCTTATGGTCGTATCATTTGTATTGCTTACGCGACTAATGATGATCCTGTAAAATCGTTATGTTATGACCCTGACGAAGTAGAAACCCTGCGCCAATTTTGGTCAATCGCAGGGCGTCATAATTTATTTATTGGTCATAATGTCATGGATTTTGACTTGCGTTTTATCTATCAAAGGTCTATAGTGCATAAGGTCAGACCAACGCATAATTTGAGTTTTGCCAGATATCGTGATTATCCGATTTATGACACAATGCGTGAATGGGCCAAGTGGTGTGGGGCCACTGTGGGCCTGGAATATTTAGCGTTGGCTTTGGGCATTCCAACGCCCAAGCAAGGCATTGACGGCTCGCGCGTGTTTGAGTTTTACCAGCAAGGCAGATTGGATGAAATTGTCAAATATTGTCAGCGGGACGTTGAGACCACACGATTGATTTATAAACGGATGATATTCGAAGGAAACGGTTAAAAGCGATTATAAAATAGTTGTCATGCTGAATTTATTTCAGCATCCAGTGTATAAAACATAGCTCGTCTACTGGATCCTGAAATGAACCGAAGGTACTGCTCGCGGCATGTATTCAGGATGACGAAAAAGTTACTTGGGGAGTATTGATAGTTGAGGAGGGATTGATGATGTTCTTAAAAATTTTCTATTGGCTCCCGGAACATGGTTACAAAAAACTTCATGGTTTGGCATGGTGGCTAGTGGCATGGAGCAGAAAAAGCGTGCCCTACACTGATCGCATTTCAGCCAATACGTTAACTGGGTTAAGGGTCTTGGCGGGTCTAACTTTATGGTGGTTGCTTGTGTTGACTGATTGGCGAGAGTATTTGATTCAAATTATTTTGATTAATGTGATTGCTTTTTTAACAGACTTATTTGATGGCGCGGTGGCCCGAGCAACTGGGAGTAGCTCTCGTTTGGGTGCCTGGTTGGACAATATCGCGGATAAGCTATTGGTTTTGCCAAATTTATGGATAGTTTATTGTTTGGCGCCAATGCAGTTTCTGCTTTTGGGTTTGGGCCCTTGGTTTATTAAGACGGGTCTTTTGTTGCTATTTATTGTTATTATAGATTTTCTGTTAATCTTGTTGAGAGGTTACGCGGCTTGGCGCCATGTCCACGTGGAGGCTAATTACTTTGGCAAGGTAAAAGTTTTTTTTCAGTGTTTGGGGATTATAAGTGCTCAATTGATAGTTTTAGACCATGCTTTCCCCATGTTTTTAGGGTTGCATTTTTTGATAGTGAGTTTGGTGTTTTCTTTTGGTAGTTTGTTAGTCCATATTTGGACTAACTTATATCGTTTTATCAGCCTAAAAGTATAAAATTTTTGGGCTGATTTTATTTTTGTTTAAGCTGGAATCTGGTATAATAATGTGGGATGATTAAATGTAGTTGTCATACTGAATTAGTTTCAGCATCTACGGCGAGATCCTCGGGTCAAGCCCGAGGATGACAAATACGAACTGGATCCTGAAATAAACCGAAGGTACTGCCCGTGGCATGTATTCAGGATGACGTTGTATTTTTGATGGTTTGACTGCGCTCACCACTTTTAGTTTTTGATTTAATCTTATGCCTAAAATTGATTCCACAAAATTTGGCGAAATTGTGATTGCCGGCAAAAAATACGGCCAGGTTTTAATTATTGGCGACAAAATTGTCGAACGTGATTACGATAAACTGAAAAAACTTTTTGGCACCGCGCACAAAATCGCTGATTGGGAAATTGAACAATTGCTGTCAAACAATCCCGAAGCCATCGTCATCGGCACTGGCCAAGATGGTTTGTTGGAAGTTGATGAAGAATTTAAGCGACAAATGGCTGGCCGAGGCATTGAGTTAATTGTTGGCAAAACTTTTGAAGCGCTTGAGGTTTATAACGAAAAAATTAAAGCCGGCCAGCGAGCCAATGCTTTAATGCATACGACGTGTTAAAATAAAAGTATGCAAGCATATCAATTAATTCGTTCACGTCGTCGGACCATTGCCTTGGAAATCAGCCGTGAGGGCTGTCTAATTGTGCGTGCGCCAATGCGTGCTAGTCGATTTTATCTTGATGATTTAATTAAACGTAAGCAAGCGTGGATTAATCAGCATTTAAATAAAATTATTCAGCGACAACAATTCTTGCCAGCGAAACAATTTGTTTCTGGTGAGGGTTTTTTGTATTTAGGCCAAACTTATCCTTTGAGATTAATTCAGCATTTAGTAGGGAACAAAAATTTTTGTTCCCTACAATTCACGGGCAATAAATTTTTGTTAGTTGAATCAGCCCGCGCCAGTGCCCGCGGCATTTGGCAACGTTGGTATAAAACGCAGGCGCAAAAAATTATCAGTCAACGAGTTCGCGACTTGGCAAAGCAGTTTGATTTTCAATATGCTAAAATTAAAATTACTCAAGCTAAAAAACGCTGGGGATCGTGCAGTCCAAAAGGTAATCTCAACTTTTCTTGGCGATTAATAATGGCACCATTAGACGTGATTGACTATGTGGTGGTGCACGAACTGGCGCATTTAAAAATAAAAAATCATCAGCGAGTATTTTGGCAAAGTGTGGAGCAAATTTTGCCAGATTATCGTTCGTGCCGCGTCTGGCTCAAACAAAACGAGCATCTTTTAGACGGGTTTTAATCGAGGGTTTTTTAATCGTTGTCATTGCGAGGATAGCCTGCCTTGAGCGAAGTCGAAGGGTGGCAATCTCGAATTCTGAGATAGCTTGGGTTTTGAGGTTGCCACGGCACTTCGTGCCGCACAATGACATCAAAAAGCGTTCCGTGCTATAATATCTGAATAAAAGTTAAAATGTTATGGAAAAAGGATCAGAAATAAAACAATTTTCTAAAGAACAGTTATCAGAAGAAAGACGAAGAACTGCTGGCGTCGTCATAGAAAAAAGACGGCAGTATTTTGATCACCAAGAAGGCCTTTTTACGCAAACAGAAAAAATCATTCAAGAAACCAAAGATAGTGAGGCTAATCTTGATAGGGTTATTGACGAGATAGAAGTTATTAGCCAGCAGATTGACGAGCGCAATAATAACGCTTTTAGAAAATTCTTAAATCGTTTCAGGGTCCCCGATAAAAAAAGCCAAGCGCTTAAAAAATCGCGGTCAGAAAAATTAACCACTAAAGAAAATTTTGAGCAGCATTTTCAACAAACTCAAGAATTACTTGAGCAGATAAATATAGACAAAAACAATAAGGCAGAATTAGTCGAAGCCAAACAGACCATTAGTGATTTTTATAAAGATGCTTTCGAAAAATGGAATGAATATCTTGTAGAACAAGAAAAATCCAAAGTTGAAGAAGTGATTGAGAGATATGATGTTTTAATTGTTCATGGTATTCACCCAAATTTCGTGCCTGTGGGAAATTCTTTGCTTAATCTTGATGTTGATTGGCAAACTAAACTAAAAATTGCTTTAGTACTTGAACCAAGCTTAGCTGCTTCTACTATCAAGGAGGGGGACTCAAATAGAAACATGTGGGCAAGAATGGGCTCGATAATCAGAGGGGGCAAGGTTACTAAAGCATATCCACAAGATTTGGGCACTGTGGCTACTACCATAAAAAAGAGATACGAAAGCGGTGTGTTGATGCCAGAAAAAGTTTCCGGACAAATTGAAGAAGCAATTACAGAAAGAGCTGATGGTGGTTATAACGAGTTAAACATTGACGAATGTCAAACCGCTGGTTTTTATTTTTGTCTAGACCGGACTGAAAATTTGATTAAAAATGACTTGGTGGATTTGGATGAAATTTATCAAACCTGTCAAGAATTGGGCCTGCCGTTTTATGTAATAAAAAATGGCTTGTTGTATGAATCGCTTTATGACCCCGATCTTAAAAAAGTAGAAATACAGCGAGAACAGGAGATTCGCGGTCAACTTATTGGCGTCAGGGTTAGTCAAGAACAAGCTATGAGAGAAAAACTTAAAAAAGAATTAGAAGAAAGCTATGAGGAATATGTTGATAGTATACTGGGTAAGAAAATTATGCCCCAAGAGATTCGTAAAAGTCAGTTTCAGTTAGACGATGAGCAAAAAAATATTATAAAACAAAAACTGTTTATCGACCCGCCATTTAGATGTACTTTTCCCGAAGCAGAGTGCATTAATTCTAAATTTTCTGGTGAAGGCACTTATGTAGAAATTAATGCTTTAATTAAAAAAGATGATTTTTTGGGTCAAGAAGTTGATCCGAATTTTTTTATTAAAGATTGCGGCATAAGATTCGCGCCTGATGAAAAAGTAAAAAAGATTGCGAAAATTAAACAAATTGGCAATAAGTCCGTGGAATATTTTATTGTAAACGATAGTCAGTTTTACAGAAGGAGCTGGTCATCGCGCGATAAACTTTTTTGGCTTCACCAAATGGATAATACGAATTTGAACAATGGCTACATTAACAATCTCAATACGCTAACTGGTAATGAAAAGTTAAACTTGCCTTTAATTTCCAATGAAAACTATCTTAAAGGCATGGGTGATAGGATTAGAGAGGTTGTTGAACGATATCAAAAATCAGTTAATGGCAATGAGTCTAGGCAAATTATTAATTTTTGTCAAGCAAGAATTGGTAATTTAATTTATCATTTATACGGTTTTGGCGATAAGGCCAAAGAGCTGGGCGATAACGAAACCGCCGAAGCAGCTTTTGAAATCGCTAATCAATATCTACCGCAAGAAACTTATCGCGAAGTTGTTGCCCGTAGATTAGACGTCGAGGGTCGTTTTGTTACTACCGAAGCAGATTTTACCTAAATTAGCCTAAAACCGCCATATGTGTGTGGACATTACCCCCCTCTCTTGCCAAAAGCAAATAAATCTGCTATCTTTATTATCTTGAGCTGGAATATTTTCCTTTATGTCGTTATGTCGAAGATGCCCGTTAGGGCACTGAACTAGTTCTAGCATCCAGTCCATAAAACGTAGGGAACAAAAATTTTTGTTCCCTACTAGATCCTGAAATGAATTCAGGCCGTGTAGGCTCCAAAAGAGCTCACAGGATCTAAGGAGATGACAATAGAACTAAAAACTGATATGGTCCCGACACAAAAAACTTCAAGACATCGCACGGGTGGCCGACGTAGCCATCACGCGCTCAAAAAAATAGGGCTGTCTAAATGCTCTAAATGCAGTCAACCGACTTTACCTCATCGGGTGTGTTTGAATTGCGGTTATTACAAAGGCAAAGAAGTGGTTAATGTTTTGGCTAAATTAGAAAAAAAGGAGCGTAAGATTAGGCAAAAAGAAATCGCGGAACAAGAAAAAACACAAGAGAAGCAGGCAAAATCGCCCAAAGGGCTGAACGCGGCGGATTTATCGCAAAAATAATGGATGTTTTTGCGTGAATAATTTTTAGTGTCGTCCTGAGGGCGAAGCCCGAAGGATCTCACGCATTGTCATTCTGAATGAAGCGCAGCGTAGTGAAGAATCTCACGCCAGAGATCCTTCGGCTTGATGCCTCAGGATGACGCAAGGCGTCAGATTCTTCGTCTGCGACTCAGGATAACGAGTATAAAAAATCATGTCATCACGTCACTTAGCGCGATCAGTTGCTTTGCAAATTCTTTACGAATGGGATTTTAAGAATCGCGACCCAGAAAAATTGGTTGAGATTATTGAACGTAATGTTCAAGAATTTGGCGTGGCTGCGGGGTTAGAAGACGATCAATTCATTCGCACATTAGTTAGCCGTGTATTGGAAAACTTAATAAAATTAGATGAATTGATCACGCAATACGCGCCTGATTGGCCGTTAGATCAAATTACGATAGTTGATCGTAATATTCTCCGATTAGGGCTTTATGAATTGTTATTTGGTAATCACGATGAAGTGCCCCCAAAAGTGGCGATTAACGAAGCGATTGAGTTAGCCAAATCATTTGGCGGTGAAAGTTCTGGTAAATTTGTTAATGGGGTCTTGGGAGCGGTTTATCGGGAAATAACTCAAAAACAAGAATAATAGGAATTAAGAATTAAGAATAAAGAATAAAGTTGCAAGATAATAGGCGCTTAATTCTTTATTCTTGATTCTCTATCCTTTTTTCGTATGGTGAAAGATTTTTCTCTATTAGAAAAGAAGTTGGGCGTTAAGTTTAATAATCAAGATTTACTAAGGCAGGCGTTAGTCCACCGTTCTTATTTAAATGAAAACCCAGATTGTGGTTTGGAGCATAACGAAAGAATGGAGTTTTTGGGGGACGCGGTGTTGGAGTTAGTGACCACAGAATATTTATTTAAAAATTATCCCAATCCCGAAGGCGAATTAACCGGCTATCGTTCGGCCTTAGTCAATAGTCATATGCTTTCTGAAATCGCCGTAGAACTTGGGATTAATGATTTTTTGCTGTTGTCCCGTGGTGAAGCTCGGGATACGGGTAAGGCGCGAGAATGTATTTTGGCGAACGCTATGGAAGCAATTATTGGCGCGATGTATTTAGACGCGGAGTATAAGGTATCCGCGGATTTTATCACGCGCCATGTTTTAAAAGAACTGCCGCGCGTGCTTGAAGACAAGCTGTATGTTGATGCTAAAAGCGCTTTTCAAGAACAAGCGCAAGATCGGGTGGGCGTCACGCCGGTTTATGAGGTTTTAAAAGAGTGGGGGCCTGACCACGCTAAGCAATTTGAGATCGGCGTATTTTTAGACAAAGAAATGGTGGCAACTGGTCAAGGTCTATCCAAGCAAGAAGCCCAACAAGAAGCAGCTCGTCGAGCGTTAGAAGTTAAAAAATGGTAATAGATAAAAATTTCAAATTACAAATATCAAATCACAAATAAATCTCAAATTCGAAGTCTCAAGACGTTTAGTCGTATTTGGAAATTGATTATTGGAATTTATTTGTTATTTGAGATTTGAGTTTTGGAATTTTATATTATTTTATGTTAAGCATTAGATTACACAAAGTTGGGAAAAAAAATCAGCCATATTATCGTTTAGTGGTGTGTGAGAAAAAAACCAGCGCTCAAGGAAAATATCTAGAGTTGCTTGGTTCTTATAATCCACGAAGCAAAGAAATAAAACTTGAAAAAGAGCGGATTTTGCATTGGTTAAAAAATGGCGCTCAACCATCAGCCACAGTGAATAATATGTTGATTAAACAAGGCATGGTTAAAGGAGCCAAACAAAAAGTTTGGTATAACCACGAGAAAGACGAGGCGAAAAAAGCAGAAGAAGCTATTAAGGTTGCAGCCACGGCTATCCTTCAAGCGCCAGCTGAAGTTAAGCCAGAAGTTTAATAATGAGGAGGAGTTGTCATGCTGAACACATGCGCTAAGTTTATACTAAGCGGAGATGAAGTCAGCAGTGTCTCCGACTTGTTTCAGCATCCAGTGCATAAACACGATCGCCTATTGGATCCTGAAATAAATTCAGGATGACAAATAGGCATAAACGCGGTTTTAAATTTTAATTTTTTTTAATTTTTAACTTTTGCCTTTTGTTTTTCTGGTCATTACTTTGGATACTCTTTCTAAGTTTTTGATTCTAATTAGTTTGTTTTTGGTATCCGCGGGCGCTATTTTAGGCGGCCTGATTTTTTTACCGGGGCAACAATTGGAAGCAACAAATAATTCTCAACAGCAGGCGTTTAGTATTAACAATAAAAATGTTGATGAGTATTTTAATATTCCACAACCCGCAAGCCAGATTCAACAACCCAAAGAGGCGGTTTTAATGTTCACTGGCGATATGATGTTAAGTCGTCGGGTCGGCGCTAAAACCGCTAAACAAGGCAATTGGCGCTGGCCTTTTTTACAAATCGGTGATTATTTGTCGCAAGCGGATTTGACTATTGGCAATTTAGAAAGCGTGATTTCTGATCAGGGGCATAATGTAGGCTCGATTTACTCTTTTCGGGCAGACCCGCGCATGCTTGAGGGTCTAACTTTTGCTGGTTTTGATGTTTTGGATCCGGTTAATAATCATGTGGGCGATTGGACCCGTTTGGCTTTTGAAGATTCTACGGCTCGTTTGACTAATGCGGGCATTAGCAATTGTGGCGCTGGCGCTAATTTTGACGAGGCACATACGGCGGTTGTGCGCCAAGCTGGCTCAGCTAAAATTGGTTTTTTATGCTACACAGACATTGCGGCGGCCCCGCTTTTTGCTAAAGAAAATCAGTCGGGCGTGGCTAATATGGATTTAACCCAGCTTAAAAAAGATATTGAGTCTGCCAAGCAAAACGTCGATATCATAGTCGTGCAAATGCACACTGGCGTTGAATATCAGCCGCATCCCAACAGCAAACAGAAAACTTTTGCCAAAACAGCCATTGACGCTGGCGCGAATTTAGTGGTTGGCCATCATCCTCACGTGATCCAAGATTTTGAACAATACAAAAATGGCTGGATTGCTTATTCTTTGGGTAATTTTATTTTTGATCAAGATTTTTCCGTTGAAACCCGTCATGGCCAAATTCTAAAAGTTACTTTGCGAGACAAAACTATTGAATCTGTGGACTTGATTGATGTCTATGATAGTTTAAATTTTCAGGTGAGTTTGAGCAAGGATTAATTTTTTTAAACCCTGTAACTTAATAGAATAATAATATGCAAAAACAATTTACAAAAGACGATGCCGAAAAAATCGGCAAGGCCATTGGTATTGATTTTAACAAGTATGATTTAGAGCAATTTAGAATGGGGTTGGGGGTGGAATTAGAACATGGTAATTGTGATACCCAGACCAACATTACTAATGACGATGAAATAATGACTGGTAAAATTGCCTTGGCGCATCTTAAAGAAATTCCTGATTATTACACAAGTTTAGAAAAAATGGAAAAAGAAGCGGAAGAAGTTTAATTAATGGTGGATTCAAGTTTCTAATTCAACAAATTTATTAAAAGCTTCGTAGGGAGTTTGCCAGTCCAAGGTCTTTCTGGGACGGCCATTCAAGAGATGCTGGACATGCTTAATTTGTTTACGGGATACTTGGTTAAAATCAGTCCCCTTGGGAAAGAATTGCCGAATAAGTCCATTGGTGTTTTCATTAGTGCCTCGTTCCCATGGGCTGCCCGGATGGGCGAAATACACTTTCATCTTGGTTTGCTTGGTAAATAGCCGATGTTCAAACATCTCTCGGCCCTGATCA
>MNWF01000053.1 GCA_001872305.1 Parcubacteria group bacterium CG1_02_40_25
CTGGTTTTAAAGATGAAGATATTTTTGTTTCTTTGGAACGGCGTATGCATTGTGGTTTAGGTGTTTGCCAGCACTGCACCGTTGGCTCAAAATACGTTTGTCATGATGGCCCAATTTTTTCTTGGCAAGAAATCAAGCAAATGGGCGCGGTGGCAGAGATGATGTAGATTATTGTCATGCTGAACTAGTTTCAGCATCCACGCCGTGGATTCCGGCTCGCCACGCACCGTATAGTACATGGCTCGGCGGCCGGAATGACAATAATATTGTATGCAAATTAAGTTAGATCACATCGCGAAAATCGAAGGCCATATGGGATTTGTGGCAGATATTATTAATGGCAAGGTTCAAGATGCTCGGCTCCAAGTGACCGAGGGCGCTCGTTTGATTGAGGGAATTTTATTAGGCCGGCATTATTACGAAGCCCCAGAAATTACCTCGCGAATTTGCGGAGTTTGCCCAGTGGTGCACAATTTAGCGTCCATTAAAGCGTTAGAAGCGGCCTTGGGCGTTGATTCCAGCGAGCAGACCAAAGGCCTGCGGCGCCTAATGATATTAGGGCAAACTATTCATAGCCATTGCCTACATCTATTCTTTTTTTCTTTAGGCGATTTTTTTGGTATTGCTTCGGATCTTGACCTAATTAAAAAACGCCTTGAAGAAACCCAAACAGCTTTGGCCGTACGCAATTTTGGCAATCAAATCATTAAAATTATTGGCGGCCGGATTATTCATCCGCTAACCACAGACATCGATGGTTTCAGAAAGCTACCCGATAAAAATGATTTATTAAAAATAAAAAAATTGGGCAAAAGGATTTTGCCACAAGCGATAGATTTAATAGAAATTTTTTTAAATTTGGAATACCCGCAAATAGAAAGAGGAACAGAATATATCAGTTTAGCCGCAACCAAAGAATACGCTTTTTATGACGGCAATATTAAGTCCACCAAAGGATTAAATATCCCCGAAGAAAGATTTATGTTTGATATTCAGGAAATAGAATTAATCAACGATGTAGCCAAAAGACCCCTGCATCAAGACAAAAGCTTTATGGTGGGGGCACTGGCACGTATAAACAACAACGCCCATCAGCTATCCAATCAAGCTAAATATTTATTGCGTGAGTATAAACTAGTTTTGCCATGCTATAACCCTTTTTATAATATCTTTAGCCAAGCTATTGAAATTGTTCATTGCGTTGAAGAATCTATCCGCCTTGTGGATAAGCTTTTGGCTAAACCGTTAAAAGATGATAAAATAGATTACAAAATTAAAGCGGGCCAAGGCGTTGGCGCGGTAGAAGCGCCACGGGGCACTCTTTACCATTATTATGAAATTGACGATAAGGGATTGATAAAACACTGTAATTTAATCACGCCTACTGTTCAAAATTTAGCCAATTTAGAGGCTGATTTAACCAAGTTTTTGCCAAAGTTTAAAACGTCCCACGTTAAAGAACAAATCAAAATGTTAGTGCGGGCGTATGACCCCTGTATTACCTGCGCGACGCACTAAATTAAAGTTCAAATAATTTATAAAAATGCATGATTTATTATTAGCCAAAGACATATTAACGGAGACGCTCAAACAGGCGCGAAAATTAAATCTAAAAAAGATTAGTAAAATTATTGTGTCTCTTGGCCATATTGACGAATCGCACGCGGGCTACGATCATCATTCGCTTCACGAAATTACACCGACGAATTTAAAATTTAATTTTAATTTAATAAAAACTGGCACCATTGCCGGCGAAGCTACCTTGGGCATTAAACCAATGACCAAATCTGGTTGGTGTCTTAAAAATATTTATGGAACAAAATAAAATAGAACAAAAGCATAAAGTTATAGTTTATACCACGCCAACTTGTCCGTATTGTGTCACGCTCAAGGCATTTTTAGACGAGCACCAAATTCCATACGAACACAAGGACGCTTCTGACCCTCAAGTCCAGCAAGAAATGTTTGTAAAATGCCAATGTTTTTCGGTGCCGGTGATTGACATCGACGGGAAAATAATTGTCGGTTTTAATCGTCAAGAAATTTGCACCGCTTTAGATATTAAAGAATAAATTAATTGATGTTTTAACTGGCTAACTAAAACCAATAAAACATTATGAAAATATGTCTCAAAAAACTAAACAGCATCGCCATATAAATTGGCGACATTTAATTCTGGGTATAATTTTGAATATTTTAGTAATTATTGCGGCATTAATTATTTATCATCTAACATTTAATACGTCAAAAAATTCATCCTTGATACCTACCCCTCAAAATTTAATAAACCAATCGCCAAACAATTAGAGGGTTGTAGTTTTTATCATTAAAATAATTATTATGACGAAAAACATCAAAATAGCCATCAATGGGTTCGGCAGGATTGGCAGACCATCATTTAGGCGCGTTTTAGATTGCTACCCTAATTTAGAGGTGGTCGCTATCAATGACTTAGCGAAACCAAAAATCTTGGCGCATCTTCTAAAATACGATTCGGCATATGGAATTTGCCCAAGACAAATTAGCGCGGACGAAAGAAATATTATTATTGATGATAAAAAATATCTTGTTTTAGCGGAAAAAGATCCGACGAATTTGCCATGGACGGATTTAGGAGTTGATGTCGTTTTAGAATGCACCGGATTTTTTACTGATTTCGCGGGCGCCAATAAACACATAACTGCCGGCGCTAAAAAAGTAATCATTTCCGCGCCTTGTAAATCTTCAGAAATTAAAACTTTTATCTTAGGGGTTAATGCTGATAAATACGCTGACGAAACAATTATTGATATGGGATCTTGCACCACTAATTGCGTAGCGCCAGTGGTTAAAATTTTAAATGATGAGTTTGGCATTGAAAAATCATTCTTTACCACGGTTCACGCTTATACCTCTACTCAAAAATTGGTTGATGGTCCTGATGATGATTTAAGACGCGCCAGAGCAGCTGCTTTGAATATTTCTCCAACCACAAGCGGCGCCGCTATTTCAGTAGTTAAGGCGATACCTGCGCTTGCTGGCAAATTAGATGGCATGGCTATGCGTATTCCTGTGCCCACTGTTTCCGTAAGCGATATCGTAGCAGTCCTGACAAAATCAGTCAGTTTGGAAAATTTAAAAACTATTTTTATTCAATACGCCAAAGATAAAATGAAAGGAATTTTAGACGCGACTAACGAAAATTTAGTTTCCTCAGATTTTAAAGCCGACCCCCATTCTTCAATTATTGATTTGCCCCTAACGCGAGTTATGGATAATATGGTTAAAGTGATGGCCTGGTACGATAACGAATTTGGCTATGCCTGTCGTTTAGTGGAAATGGCGGAATTTATATGTCAAAAAATAACTTAGATAGACCTTTAATTATTCGGGATATTCAAGAAGTTTTGATTCCAGCAATGGAAGCGGTTTTTGCGACTAAAAAAGAGCTACTGGGTTTTTCGATTAAAAAAGAATTAACTGAGTTTAAGGATGAAATACACGAGTTTAAGGATGGAATGTATAGGTTTAAAATTGAAATGTATGAATTCAAAGACGAGATGTATGAATTTAGGGATGAAATGACTAAGTTTAAAAATAATGCGTACAACTTTCAGGATAAAGTTTTAAAAGATTTAGACACCTTATTGACTGAAAAAACAATGGTTTTTTACCACATGGAAAAGCATCGCAAGATGTGGCAAGTAGTGATTCCGGCTCTTGAGGCCAAAAAAATTTTAGCACCTAACCAGTTAAAAAGAATTAAAGCATTAGCGGTATATTAACCCTTGACAAATCTAATTTAATATGCTATCGTTGGACATCGTAAAAATTTGGATTTTGGGGTAGTAAAAAGATTATTTTTGGTTCCCTTCTCTATCTTTATAGGTCTGTCAACCCCTGGAAAAACTGACTGGCAATTTTGTAATGGCAACGGGGTGATTCTGGACCCGATCGCACCCATAAACGCTACTCGCCAAACCTGTCCTCATTGTAAGGGCAAAGGTAAAGTAATTTCTGCGTCAACAAGCTTGCCAAATCAGGCATAGCTTAATTAAATGTTTTACAACAGACAAATGATTTATTAATCATCTGTTTTTATTTTACGCTAACCGACAAAGGATTAATCTGATAACCCTGCCCTAAAATTTGACTAAAAACACCATCAAGAATTTGACCAGTGATGTTGTCGCCAATATGCATTAGATAAATTGTGCCCGGTTTAAGATTATCTAAGATTCTACTCTTGACTTGTTCGGCAGTTACGCCTTCGCTTTCGCGCCAATCCCAAGCGTCAATAGTCCAATAAACCGATTGATAGCCAACGCCGGCGGCAACATCGCGCGCGTGCTGATTGCGATCGCCATAAGGCGGCCGAAAATACGGCTTAGCTATTTTTCCGGTTAACGAATTAATAATCACCTCAGTTTTTGTGAGCTCATCAATAATTTGCTCATCAGAAATTTTAGTTAAATAGGGATGGCTATAAGTATGATTAAAAATTTCGTAGCCAGCCGTAGCAATTTTTTTAGTGCCTTCGGAATTTTTTTCCGCCCACTTGCCAGTTAAAAAGAAAGTAGCTTTAAGATTATATTTTTCTAAAATAGTTAAAATCGCGTCCAACGATTGCGCGCCCGCGCCCGCGTCAAAAGTAAAAACTACCTGCTTAGTATTTTTGTTAGCCCAAACAATTTCCGCGGGCGTAGTTGCCGTTTGAACGGGTTGGGGTTTTTGTTGCGGCTTGTTATCTTGATTTAACGAATTTTCAGTTTTAGTTTGGATAGGCATATCTTTAACCCGAGAAATAATAATCTTTTTTTGCTGGTGTGCGAAAAAACCGATAGAAAAAACTACCGCTATGACAAATACCACTAAAATGACTTGATTATATTTCATACATGGATAATGTCATGCCGAACTAGTTTCAGCATCCAGTATTAATGACGTGGATTCCGGCTCAATGGCCGGAATGACAACGTCTCTATTATGCCATAATTAAATCCACAAAACAATCAGATTTTTGTCTGGATAATTTTTATGCTATACTCATAGAGTAAGGTAAAATATAAAATTCGCTGATGAGTGTAATTTTACTATCCGTATCTTACGTGGATGCTGAAATTAATTCAGCATGACCGCATGATAACGAATAACGATTAACACGATCAGCATAAACAATATGCCTGATAAAAATTATAATATTTTAGACAAAAAAGATTTAGCGGTTTTAAAAAAATCAGAGCCAAAAAGATTTAAATATTTAGCCGAAGGCGGAGCTTATTTAAATTTGCAAGGCCTAAATTTAGAGCCGATTGAAGGCATAGAGACAGAGCGTTTTGATCGTCTGGCAAAGATTTTGCGCGCTTTGGCATTTGTGGCAATTGATAGCATTAAATCTGGTCATCCTGGCGGATCATCATCAAAAATAGAACAATTTTTAGGGTTATTGACATCCGGAGTTTTTCGTTTTGACCCCCTAAACCCCGATCATCCGGGCCGCGATCGCCTTGTTTGGTCAGCTGGCCATTGCACGCCATTATTTCACGCGATGTTAGCCTTAATTTATGAATGCCTAAGGCGCCATGGCGATAAATTTGACATTAACGCAATAGAAGGCATATATCCAGGCTGTTTGACTCGTTTTCGGCATTGCGATGGGCCCACTGGCCACGTAGAATCAAAATATCCTTTAGCCGACGCGTCTACTGGTTCATCTGGCCATGGTTTTTCCGCGGCACTTGGTCTGGCCTTGCTACAAAAATCTAATGGATTGGACGCTAAGGTATTTGTTTTCGCGGGCGATGCTGAAACCGAAGAAGGGATTAGCTATGAAGCGCGTAATGCCATTGGTTCTATGTCAGCGGATAATATTATTGTTAGTTTGGATCTCAATGGTTTTGGCATTGACGGCCCAATTACCGAAGTAATCGGCTCGCCATATTTAAACCATTGGTTTGGCGCTGGCTGGAACATCATTGAAATTGACGGCCATAATATTATTGAAGTTGTTTACGCGTATCAAAAAGCTTTGCTTGGTTTTAATAATCAACGGCCAACCGTGGTCATTGCCCATACTATCAAAGGCAAAGAATATGGCAAATTAGCTGGCACTGCTGGATCTCACGGCGCCCCTTTGCCTCATGATGATTATGTTGCAGTAATTAAAAAATTGGGCTTTGAAATTCCCGGCATTGAAGGCGAACAGATCAAAGATATTGAAGTAATCATGAGTCAACTCGCGCCAGAAGATGCAGACTATTTCTTGGGCCGCTTAGAAATTGGCAAATCAAAACTTCAATCAGAAACAGAATTAAAAGCACAAATGGAAAAAGCATTAGCCGCAAGACCAATCAAAGATTACCGTTCTATCAAACGGCCTGATATTTTGCCTCAAGAATTATTATTTGAACCAGGCAAACCAGTTGCCACTCGCAAAGCTACCGAAGCATTTTTTAAATGGCTAATGGGGCAAACCGCCTTTTTCTATCTTGGTTCTGGCGACTTGATGAAGTCAATTTTAACGGGCGCTGGCGAAGATGTTTATGGCATCATTAATAAAAAAAATCCTTTAGGCCGCGGTTTTCGCTTCGGGATTGCCGAACAAAATATGGCCATGATGTCAACCACCTTAACTCAAGATATTTTGCCAGGTGGGTTTAAAGCAATGAGTGTTTTTTCTACTTATGGCGTGTTTACTTCTATTATGAGTAATCCCGTGCGTATGGCTTTGATTAATAACGCGGTTAATCCTAAATTTAATGGATTCTTTGTGATGCTGGCGGCGCACGATGGCCCTGAAACGGGCGAGGATGGCCCTACGCATCACGGTTTGTTCTGGATGTCATTATTTACCGCCTATCCGGGAATCAAGGTTTACAAACCCATGGACGCTAATGAAACAATTGAGATGCTATTTTACGCTATGGAAAAAGGCGAGCCGATTGCTTTGTCGGTAATGCGGCCGGATACGCCGGTTTTCAAAAGAGAAAATGGCGTACCTCCAGCACGCGAGGCAGTCAACGGTGCCTATGTGTTTAAACAATTTAGCGAATCGGCTAAGCCAAAAACCACCTTAGCGATTTGTGGCAGTCAAGTTTTGGCTAATGTTTTAGAAATGTTGCCTGAACTCGAAACGGACTTTGATATTAAAATTGTGGCTGTAACCGCGCCAGAGTTATTCGAGGAATTACGTCAAACAGATCCTGCCAAAGCCCATACAATTTTTTCAGACGAAGATCGTGGACGAGTTGTTACCCTGCACAATGGCTGGCCGGGATTTTTGTATCCATTTATGTTGCCGTCTGACTACAAAACTCGCGCTATTGGCATTAACCGCTTCTTAAAATCTGGTCCAGCAAACGAGGTCTATAAAGTGGCTGGCTTTGACACGCCGACGCTGAAAGAAAAAATCTTAAAAGCAATACGAAAATAATATATGGATTCTTTTGTTTCACTTGCTCAAAAAGTAATAGAGAATTATATTAAAAACAGAGTAGTAATTCAGGCGCCACGAAATTTGGCGTCTGAATTTTACAAAAGACGAGCTGGGGTTTTTGTGACAATTTATAACAAAAAAGATTTGCGCGGTTGTATTGGAACTTTTTTGCCAACTAAAGAAAATATTGCCTTAGAAATTATTGATAATGCCATTTCTGCTTGTAGTCGCGACTATCGCTTTATGCCAATCACCGAGAAAGAACTACCGGCGCTAAATTATGAAGTAAGCATTTTAAGCGAGCCTTGTCCAATCAAAGATCTAAAAAAACATAATCCTAAAAAACACGGCATTATTGTCAGCACGTCCGATGGTCGGCGCGGTTTGTTGTTGCCTGATTTAGAAACCATTGACACCACCGAACAACAGATTATAATTGCTAGTCAAAAAGGCGGTATCGATCCTTTTAAAGACAAAATTCAGTTAGACGAATTTACTGTAGAAAAACACAGGTAATCGAAACGCACTTAGTCCTTTGTCATGCTGAACTAATTTCAGCATCCACGGCGTTAATACTGGATGCTGAAATAAACCGAAGGGACTGCGCACAATGTATTCAAGATGACAATAAGAACTGAGTTCCGGCTCAATGGCCGGAATGACAATGCTAAAACGACCTTAATGTTAATCATAATTATTTTTTTAACCATTTTAACCACGCTTTTTGGCGGGTGGCTGGCAATGCGGTTTCGCGACCGCCTACATTTAATTTTGGGCTTTAGCGCCGGCGTTTTGCTCGCTCTAGTTTTTTTAGATTTACTACCAGAAAGCATTGAATTAACTGCCAATCATTATTCCATAAGCCAAGTTTGCCTTGTGCTAGTTTTTGGTTTTTTAATATATTTAATTTTAGATAGGACCCTGCTTATCCATTCACACGATTTATCTGAATGCAATAACCAATCGCATCGCGGCAAATTAGCCAGCATTAGTTTAATCATTCACAGTCTTTTGGATGGTTTGGCTTTAGGTCTGGCTTTTAAGGTCTCTTCAGCCATTGGCGCCGTGGTCGCTGTAGCAATCTTGAGCCATCGCGTGGCTGATGGATTAACATTAGTTGGCGTGATGTTAAAAAATCGCAATCGTCACAAAACAACTTGGCAATTCCTTGCCTTAGACGCGGTAGTGCCAGTTTTGGGTATCGCGCTTGCCGGTCTTTTTTCTTTACCAATCTATTATTTAGGGCTCGTTTTGGCCTTATTTTCCGGATTTTTCTTATATCTTGGCGCCAGCGATCTTTTGCCCGAAAGCCATCATAGCCATGCTAAAATACCTACTTTATTCGCCACCATCTTGGGTGTCGTAATTATTTATTTAATTTCACGATTCTAATTGTTAAATTGCCTAATTGCTAAATTGTTAAAAATATGGCTACAACATTAAAATACGGTTCAAAAAGAGACGACAAAGTAACTGGCATTGCCAGAAAAGAGTTGGAAAAAGAATTAGGCCGATCAGTTGTGTCAAAGAAAAATTATTTGGGAAAACCAGGAAATAAGAATCTTTTGAACCAGTAAAATGCCAAAATCGCTTGACAAAACAAATGATAAAAAA
>MNWF01000010.1 GCA_001872305.1 Parcubacteria group bacterium CG1_02_40_25
TATAAATTAATCATTGAAAATTTAATAAAAATTAGAAATTAAAAATTAGAAATTTTATCCATGATTTGTTACTGTTTTAGGCCCAATCAAATGAAAACCAAAAATGCCCAAGAGGATGTTTTGGATCCAAGCGTTAAAAGACGCGCGATTTATAGCGTTATTTTGTTGGGGTTTTTGGGAGTAGCTATTTTGGGTTATCTATGGCAAACCAATAGTTTTGTCGGACGGGGCTATAAAATGGCCGAATTAAAAAAACAACAAATAGTAATTGAGGCGCAAGCTAAAGAAACGGAAATCATTTTATCAGAAATGCAATCTTTAAAAAACCTTAAGAGTCAGGCGCGGAATTTGGGCATGGTAGCCATAGATACGGTATCTTATTTGTCTTTGACCGATACGGGCGTTATTGCTTTATTAAAATAGATAAGATTTATTTTTTATGAAGCTGAATCAGAATTATGCTTGGCGTAGTTACGCGATTTTGGCGTCAGTTATCGTTATGACTGGCTTGGCGGGCACTAAGTTATTTGGCCTTCAGATTATTAATCATCAGAGTTATCAGGCATGGGCTCAAGATCAGCACCAACTTTACGAGAAATTAATGCCCAGTCGCGGTGAGATTTTTATGCAAGATAAATATGGAGGCAGGAACTTTCCAGTTGCTCTAAATCGTCAAGAGAACACGCTTTACGCAATACCGCGCCAGCTCCAAGAATCATCGAATGATTTGTCTGCTTCTTTGGCGGACATTTTAAAGATACCTGTCCAAGATATTCAGACAAAAATAACTAAGCAAGGAGATCCTTTTGAAATCATCAAAAATCGGTTGACCAAACAAGAGGTTGACCAGGTGAAAGGTTTAAATTGTTCGGCTTTGGGATTTTTACCTACTACGGTGCGGTATTATCCGGCCAAAAATTTAGCCAGTCAGGTCATCGGTTTTGTGGGCTATGATGGCGATCAGCCCAAAGGCCAATATGGGATTGAGGGATATTATAATAACGATTTACAAGGCGAGCCCGGAGTTTTTGAGGGGGAAAAAGATACAGCTGGCCAATGGATTAATTTGACAGCGCAAAAAATTGTGCCGGCTCGCGATGGCGCCGATTTGGTGTTGACTCTTGATCAGGGCGTTCAGTTTATGTTAGAAGAAAAATTGCAACTATTAGTGGAAAAATGGCAGGCGCAAGAAGGGTTAATGATAGTTATGGAGCCAAAGACTGGCGCGATTCGCGGTTTGGCTAATTGGCCGACATTTGATCTCAATCAATATAGTCAAGTAGGAGATTTTGATATTTTTTTAAACGCCGCCACGCAAAAACTCTATGAGCCAGGCTCTATTTTTAAGCCGATAGTAATGGCAGCTGGATTAGCCGAGGGCAAGATTAGGCCAGATTCAACTTATACTGATAAGGGCTTTGTGGAAGTGGGCAATCGAACAATTCACAATGCTCAAAATAAAAGTTATGGTTTGCGGACGATGACGCAGGTCTTGGAACTTTCTTTAAACACTGGCGCGGTGTATGTCCAGCAAAAAATTGGCGAAAAAATATTTTTGGACTATATAAAAAGATTCGGTCTTGACCAGAAAACAGGCGTTGATTTATCCGGCGAGCGGGCTGGCGATATCGCTAATTTGTTAACGGGTCGGCCGATTAATCTTGCTACTGCTTCTTTCGGCCAGGGAATCGCGGTGACCCCATTGGGATTAATTTCAGCTATTGGCGCCATCGCCAATCAGGGCAAGCTGATGCGGCCTTATTTGGTTGAGGAGAAAATTACTGTCTCAGGAGAACATCTTAAGACAGAACCGATAGTTAGGGCTCAAGTTATTTCTCCGGAGGTAGGCCATGATTTAACGGAAATGCTGGTGAGCTCCGTGGAAAAGGGGTTTGCCAAACAAGGCGGAGTGGCTGGTTATCAGATTGCCGGAAAAACTGGCACCGCGCAAATTTCTGATCCCGAAGGCGGTTATTATGAAGAGCGTGCCCTGCATAGTTTTATCGGTTACGCGCCAGCTGATGACCCGCGTTTTATCGTTTTAATTATATTGGATAGTCCGCAAGGCGTGAGTTTCGCCTCTACGGCTGTGGCGCCCGCGTTTAGCGAGATTGCGAAATATCTGTTTGAGTATTACAATATACCGCCACAGAATCAAGAATAAAGAATAAAGAATAAAGAACAGAGAATAAAATAACCCCTGCCCTAATTCTTAATTCATTATTCTTAATTCATTATTCTTTTTATGTTTAAAAAATTAATTCAATATCATCTTCGTTTTTTGGCGCGGCGGGTTTTAAAAAAATATCAGCCCTTGGTTGTCGGCATTACTGGCAATGTTGGTAAGACCTCAACCAAAGAAGCGATTTATACGGTGACGCGCGGCCATTTTGACGCGAGACGCAATCAGAAAAATTATAATAACGAATTGGGGGCACCCCTGGCCATTTTAGACCAAGAAGTAGCTGGCCGATCGCCCATTGGCTGGGCCAAGGTTTTTTTAAATGGTTGGGGCCAGATTTTGTTCCGTAAAGAATTTCCCGAAATTTTGATTTTAGAAATGGGTGTTGATCGGCCGGGCGATATGCGATATCTGACTAGTTTTATTCATTGTTTTGCGGGCGTGGTTACTCCAATCGGAGAAATTCCAGCCCATATAGAGTTTTTTAATACAGCGGAAGATTTGGCTAAAGAAAA
This sequence comes from Parcubacteria group bacterium CG1_02_40_25, assembly GCA_001872305.1. Lineage (GTDB taxonomy): Bacteria > Patescibacteriota > Minisyncoccia > Portnoybacterales > CG1-02-40-25 > CG1-02-40-25. The sequence continues at coordinate 2,698 of MNWF01000010.1, forward strand.
AAGTGAATTAGTTAAATCTTTGCCAGTTGATGGTTGGGCGATTTTAAATTATGATGACTCCTTGGCGCGCAACATGCGCCAGTTAACTCGGGCCAAAACAATATTTTATGGCTTTGACGAACGGGCTGATTTATTCGCTTCTGATATTAGTTTGTTGCGTGATAAAAATGAAGTGAGAGGGATGGCTTTTAAAATCAATTATCAAGGTAAAAGCATACCGGTTCGTTTGCCGCATATTTTAAGCTGTGAGCAAATTCCTAATATACTAGCGGCAATCGCTTGTGGTTTGGCCCTAGAATTAAATTTATTAGAAATCGTAGAATCATTGCGTTCTTTAAAGCCATTAGCTGGTCGTATGCGCTTGATTTCGGGTATTAAAAATTCTTTAATTTTAGATGATAGTTATAACGCGGCGCCTAAAGCAATGTTAGCGGCTTTGGACGTTTTGGTTCTTTTTGATGGACGGCGGCGCGTCGCGGTTTTGGGCGATATGTTAGAGCTTGGCGGCCAAAGCGAAAAAGCGCATCGTCAAGTCGGATTAAAAGTAGCAGAAGCAGTTGACATTTTAATCATCGTGGGGTTGCGTGCTAAGTTCATCGCGCAGACAGCGCAAAAACAGGGGTTAGCGCCGTCGCGAATTTATCAGTATGATGATATCGGGAGTGCTATGGCGCAAATTGAAGAAATCATTAAGCCGGGCGACGCGATTCTGGTCAAAGCGTCGCAAGGTATGCGTTTTGAAAAAATTGTTAAAGATATTATGGCTGAACCTTTGCGTGCTAAGGAATTGTTGGTTAGGCAAGACAATAATTGGTTAAGAAGTTAAAATATATTTTATCCTTGACAATTATCAACAATCTATCTTATGATAATAAGATAGATTGTTTTTTGTTCTTTGGGGTTGCCGATAAGGCATTGATAATATTATCCTACCGATTTTATCCTGCCTAAATATTATTACGTGCCAATAGCGAATATGACAACCCCCATCAAGTGTCTTTTTGCCTAACCAAAAACTTCCAAGGAAAGGAGGCGACTATGGCCATAGGAAAAAGACGCCATGGGCGCGAGGTTCGGTTTATGCTCTCTTGTGAGAGGCAAAAGCGATGTTGCTGGTATTATTGGTCCCCCAGCCGATAATGCGTTAACAGTAGCGGAGTTTCAAATGCAGTCGTATAAACCACACCAACCGCCCTTTTTATTTACATAAATATCTTTTCCTGTTATGATGGGGTTGAATTTTGCCCCTATCGTCTATTGGCCCAGAACATATGCTTTCCCGCCTACATGCCGAGTTCGTCTAGCCCGGCTCAGGACGCTAGGTTCTCAGCCTAGAAACATGAGTTCGAATCTCATACTCGGTACAGCATTTTGGCGGGCAAGTCAGGCGTAGAATAGCGGTTCAAATCCGCTTAGGGGTACTGATTTAGCTAATTTTGCGTTAATAAAAAAGGAGTGATGGTTTTCCATTACCCCTTTTAAATATGGGCCGTCCTTAGCTTGTGTCTTGAAAATTTGTATTTTCCAATAACGTGAGCAGTAGTTCCCGTATTTTGTCAAGATTTTGGCTAATCACTATTTTTTGATTCGGGGGCATGTTATCGTCCGATAATAGTATTAGGCCATTGAAAAACAGTTGAGTAATCTTAACTAGGTCTGCTGATACGTTAATCATTGTCGTCCCTCCTTGTATCTTGTGATTATTTTACTCTCTAAAAAAACAACTTCTGATGGCCAGAAGTTGTAGTGTATTGAACTATCGTTTTTTATGGTTTGTTGTGATGTCCGACTAAACTAACCTTGGCCTCATAAAATGAGGTTTTTCGGTTTGTAGTTTGGCGGAACATTTTTAACATAGACATAAAACTGATTATATTATAACTGGTTTTAAAAAATTAGCAAGTTTTTTTGTTTTTAGTAGGAAAAAATGTTAAAATAACTTAATGGTTAAAATTTTACACACAGCGGATATCCATTTGGGGGCGCAGTTCGCGATACTGGGCGAGCGTGCTGATGAATATCGGCAACAACTAAAAAAGACATTTGTCAAAGTGGTTGATTTAGCCCTATCAGAAAAGGTTAATTTAGTGCTGGTTGCGGGCGATTTATTCGATTCTAATTTTTCGGCCGCGTCCACCTTGAGTTTGGTGAAGGATCAATTTAAGCGGCTGAAAGAAAAAAATATTCAGGTGGCGATTTTGCCGGGCACGCATGATTGTTTGGATGATAATTCTATTTATTGGCGTGAAGTCTTTGGATCAAATGTTTATGTGTTTAAAAAATCAGGAGCGCGAGTTTATGGAGATTTGGATTTAATGCTTTGGGCTAAACCAAATACGGCGCATCAATCATCGGAAAGTCCATTAAACTTTGGCCGGATTTTAGATCCTCGAATCAAGTCCGAGGATGACGAACGGGGTATGATAAAACAGACAAAATATAGCATTGCTTTAGCTCATGGCTCGGTGATAGAACTGGCAGTTAAGGTTGATGACCAACAATATCCTTTGCATCTATCAGAGATTACCAATAGCCAGTTTGATTATGTGGCTTTAGGCCATTGGCATAGTTTAAGAAAGCCAGAAGAATTTAATAATAAAGCGTGTTACCCGGGCTCACCCGAACCGTTGTCATTGACGCAAAGTGGGGCTGGATATGTGGCGTTGATTAATTTAGATAACGGCCTGGAAATTAAATTAGTCAAAGTTGGTTCCAAGGAATTTGATAAAATAGTTATTGATTTAAGTTTATTAGAGTCCGAGGAGCAAATTAAAAAAGCCATTTTAAAAGGCGCCATGGATAATTTAATTCGACAGGTAGAGTTTAGAGGTTTGCGGCCAGCGAATTTAAATATTGATTTAGAAATTTTAGTTAAAGAACTAGCAGATAATTTTTTCCGTTTAGTAATGCGTGACGATTCGCAATTTATGGCTGATCAATTTGATCCGAGTCAATTCCCTCAAGAATTAGTTATTGGTCAATTCGCGCGTTTAATGCAAGAACATTTGCGAAAAGCCAAAGATGAGCGCGAAAAAAATATTATTCAGCAAGCTATCCAAATGGGCATTATGGCATTGCAAAAAGGAGAATTTAATTTTTAAAAATGTTTTTAAAGTCAATTTGTCTGAAAAATTTTAAAAAGTTTAAAGACAAAGAAATAAAATTTCCCGCGGATTTAACGGTGGTTAGGGGGCCGAATGAACAAGGCAAATCTACGATAGTCCAAGGATTAATCGCGGGATTATTTTACGACGCTACTAAACGGCCTAAATATGTTGAGGAATTACGGGCGTATAATTCAAAAGATTTATACCGGATTGAGTTAAATTTTGAATTGGATGGTCAGGATTTTTGTTTGGCTAAGGATTTTGAAAAAAAGATCGTTTCGTTGGATAACAAAACTAATGGCGAAAAAGAAATTGATCCGGCGAAAATTAGGCAATGGTTGTGGCAATCTGGCGGTTATGGCGATGAAAATATTTTTAAGGCCATTGCTTGCGTGGAGCAGAGTGATCTATCAGCCATTGGCCGCAAGCCACAGGCATTAAGTCAAATGTTAGAAGATTTGATGACGTCGGGCCAAAGCAATGTGCGGGCGCAGGATATTTTGGCAAAATTGAGAAAGACCTATCAAGATTTAACTTTGGGTTTGGGAGATCGCTTGGTCAAAAATCCCGGTCAAATTAAAAAATTAATTGATAAGATAAAGCAACGCCAAATTGATTTAAAAGATTTACAAGAAAAGTTAACTCAAAAAACACGAAGCCAGCGCCAGGCGCAAGAAATTAAGGAAAAAGTTGGCATCTTGCGAAAAGATTTAATTGATCAGGAGACATTTAGCCAAGAAATAGAAAATTATTTTAGTGCTAAGAAGAATTTAGTTAATCTCAATGCTGATTTTGAACGCGTGGCCGGGTTGCTGGAGGAATTGGCGGGCATTGAAGCCACGCGGGAAAAAGCAGGCGTTTTGCTAAAAAATCAGCCGCAAGTTGATGAAAAAATCTTGGCAAAATTTGATGAACTGGAGCATAAGAAACAGGTTTATCAAAAAGAATTAAAACGATTATCTGCTGTTGCTTTGCCGGCGCAAAGTAATTTGATGGGCGGGAAATTGCCATTTATTGTTGGGGGAATTATTTTGGCGATTTTTTTGACGCTGGGCCTATTGGTTAATCGTTGGATGTTTTTTGGATCTGCGGTGGGGTTCTTGGTGGCTGTTGTTTGGGGATTAATTAAAAGATTAATTCAACGAGAGCCAAATAAAAAAGAAAAAGAAAAAGAGATACGCGATCACGAATTAGAAGTCGCTAAATTTTTAGATAAGCAAGACAAGATTTTAAAGTTTTATAATTTGCGATCGCGAGCTGATTTAGAGAAAACCATTTTGCAAGTTGCGGACCTGAAAAATCAGGTTCACGATTTAGACAAACATTATCAACATTTGTTGGGCGAGCAAGATGCTGAACTATTAAAAAAACAAAGACAAAATTTAGCTAAAAAAATCGCGGTTGAAGAGTCAAAAATTAGCCAGCATTTTCAAGTAGAACCGCCAAAAAGCGAGCAAAGGATTCGTTTAGCGCGGCAAATTGAGGAGAATAGAAAACAATTAAGCCGTTTAGAAAAGGATTTAGTCAGAGCCCAAACCGAAGTTAACAGCAACCCAGTCGATCAGGAAAAAATTAACGGTTTGTTGGAAGTGATAGAAGCTGATAAAAAATTAGAGCAACGCTTAATGGATAAAAAAGAAGCAATTAGTTTATTAGGTCAAGTGTTGCAAGAAGCGCGGAGCTTGAGCTTGCGAGCGAGTTTGGGCGCGATTGAAAAATCAATGGCGCGATATATTGATTTAATTACTGATGGCCGTTATACTCAAGTTAAATTAAGCCCCGAAAATTTAAGTTTTTTGGTTTTTAGTCCGGATAAAAAGGAATTTATAGAGCCTGGCGAATTAAGCCGAGGCACAATTGATCAATTATATTTTGTGGCGCGTTTGGCTTTTTTGCGAGCGGTGTCGCGGGCTAGCCGGCCATTAGTTATTTTAGATGACCCTTTTGTTAATATAGATAACGGTCGGTGCGATAAAATTTCGCAAATCTTGCGGGAATTAGCTCGGGAATTTCAGATAATTTTATTGACTTGCCACGAGCGATATGATAAATGGGGGAAAGTTGTTAAGCTGGGAAACCCTTGATTTTATTTAGCATTTAGGTTATTCTTTGCCATTATGCCGAAAATAGCCGTTATTAAAACCGGCGGCAAACAGTATAAAGTTTCCGCTGGTCAAAAGCTTAAAATTGAAAAAATCCCGGGCAAGGCCGGAGACGGTGTTTCGTTTTTGGAGGTTTTATTGGTTAGTGATGATACCAAAACGCAAATTGGCCAGCCGTTAGTGACGGGCGCCAAAGTCGCGGCAAAAATTGTCAGTCAAGGCCGGGCTAAAAAGGTGGTAACTATCCACTATAAATCAAAAACGCGGCGCAAGACCAAAAAAGGTCATCGGCAATCATACACTGAAATTGAAGTGGTCAAGGTTTAATAAAAAAGGAGGGGATAGTAGTGAGTCAGAATCGGCTTTATAAAGAATATGATCTAAAAAAGATCCTGCCGTTAGAAGATCGGGCAGCAGCGATTCATGTGTTAAATGATGGAAGAGCGTTAGTTTTTGTGTCTGGTTTTGTGTCTGGTCAATTTGGCAAGCATAAATTAGAGCCAGAAAACAGCCATTGTGTGTCCTTTTCGGCTAAGGGCTGGAGTGAAGAAGCTCTAATTACTCAGGCAACCGATTTGCTGGAGGCAGTAATCGGTGGCCAAGTAGCCTTGGGCCATGGCGATGGCACGATACATCAATTTTTGTAAGTGATTGGTTGGTAAAAAAACAAGACCGTGTCGCATAAATTGCTGCACGGTTTTTTTACCGTCTCCCCAAAATTGCATCTGCCAAAGTGGCCGAATCCGCGTATTTAAGATCAGAGTTGG
>MNWF01000046.1 GCA_001872305.1 Parcubacteria group bacterium CG1_02_40_25
TGGGCGAAGGATTAGTTATGAATTCTGGCCAGTTTGATGGCTTGTTAACTAATGAATTTAAAAAACAAATCATTCAATGGTTAGCAAAAAACAAGTTAGGCAAAAAAGCAATTAATTACAAATTACGTGATTGGGTCTTTTCGCGCCAGCATTATTGGGGAGAACCGATCCCGATTGTCCATTGCGCCCAGTGCGCTGTTGCTAAATATAAATCACAAGCCAAACTGACTTTAAATTTTTATTACGAAAAATTCTGGCAAGCATTGGAAAATGGAACTAAAACTATTGAAACTCGAGCTTTAAATCCCGAAGAAAAAGACAGGTATTTTGGAGACGCCCAAATGGGTGATGTATTGCATTGTATTTATCGAGATAAGCAAACTAAAAAAATCAAAGAGGAATTAATTTATAAAATAAAAAGCCAGAAAATTTATACTTCTTTTGAGGAAATGTTTAGAGACAAGACATTTTTAGCAAAATTAGATAGTAAAAATTGTTTTTCAGCTAAAGAGTTAGAAACGAGCTATGAGGTTTTTGGGCAAGGATATGTTAGTAAAATTAAGAATAATGGGCTAATCGCTTGGGATGTTGAGCTTGTTGCTTCTGAGGTTGCGGTATTGGGAAAAGATTTACCAGTGAAGCTACCGTTGTTAAGAAAGTATCAACCGACTGGCACGGGTAAGTCGCCTTTGGCTATCGTGACTAAATGGGTCAATACCAAATGTCCAAAATGTGGCGGGCCAGCTAAGCGTGAAACAGATACGATGCCAAATTGGGCGGGCTCGTCTTGGTATTTTTTACGATATTGCGATTCAAAAAATGATAAAAAATTAGCGGATCCGAAAAAATTAAAATATTGGTTGCCAGTTAATTTGTATAACGGTGGCATGGAGCACACCACGCTTCATCTTTTGTATTCGCGTTTTTGGCATAAATTTTTATTTGATATTGGCGTCGTGCCCACAAAAGAGCCATACGCCGAGCGCAGATCTCATGGCGTGGTTTTAGCTGGGGACTTGCAAAAAATGTCTAAGTCGCGAGGCAACGTGGTTAATCCCGATGAAATAATTAAAATTTATGGGGCAGACTCTTTGCGAGTTTATGAAATGTTTATGGGCCCATTTTCGCAAATGATTCCGTGGTCAACGCAAGGGTTGGTTGGAGTGCGACGGTTCCTAGAAAGAATTTGGTTGTTGGGAGCCATATGGCAAAATAACGCGGGTCGGGCGCCTCGCCTATGCTCGGCTTCCTCCCGCGAGATTGCCACGCCTCAGCCCCTTAGGGCTTTGGCTCGCAATGACAACGACATTACGACACTTCTTCATCAAACAATTAAAAAAGTCAGCGAGGATTTGGAGGCAATGCGGTTTAATACAGCGGTGGCGGCTTTGATGATTTTGACGAATAGATTAAACGAGGCAACAGAACAATGTTGTCATGCTGAATTCATTTCAGCATCCAGTGCTAACGCCGTGGATTCCGGCACTTCGGTAGCGCTCAGTGCGGGCTCGGCGGCCGGAATGACAACTTACGCAATGCTAAGGCGGGCTTACGAAACCCTGCTAATCTTGCTTGCTCCATTTGCCCCGCATATCGCGGAAGAACTTTGGCAAAAGCTCGGTCATAAAAAATCTATATTTTTAGAAAAATGGCCGCAATATGATCCGAAATTAATCAGGCAAAATACTTTTGATTTAGTAATTCAAATCAATGGTAAATTACGCGATCGCGTCAAAGCAGAAATCGGCATCACCAAGCAGGAGGCAGAAAAATTAGCTCGAGCCAGCAGCAAGGGTAAACAATTTTTAGTAGGCAAGCAAATTAAAAAGGTAATTTTTATTAGAGACAAATTGATTAACTTAGTTGTTTGAGCTTGACAATAAAGATGAAAAATAATAAAATGGCTGTAACACAAATTATTACAAATATATGCGTCAAATAATTAACATTTCTATCACTCAAGACCTAGCCAAGTCCGTTGAGCAGTTAATGCAGAGCGACGGGTATGCCACTAAAAGTGAGCTATTTCGTGATCTTTTGCGCATGCGACTCGGCAAGGGGATTTATCAAGAATTGCAAGCGAGTCGGCAAGAACTGGCCATAGGCAAAGGCAAGGTTTTACGCACCTTAAAAGATTTAAGGTAATTTTTGATATGATGAAAATTTATTATTCCAGTAAGTTTGAGCGTGAATATCGCAAGCTGCCTTTGGCGATTAAGAAAATAGCCGAGCGAGAAAATCGTCAAACAGATAAGGGTAAATTAGTTAAGGATGCGCTGTTAATGGCTTTCGTAGAGAATGGTGTTTTTGATATGATTGCTGGTAAAAAAGTCAATGGCAGTACGGATTTTATGGTTGAGGCCACGCCGCACACGCTTCGAAATTCATATTATAAAATTAATTTAAAAAGTTTATTTAGGCATTCTTTGCCTAATTTAGAATTACTAGTAGCAAGAATGATAGCTCCTGCTGACTATTTAAGCAAAAATGATAAGCTGGCAATTTTTTTAAACGAAATTGGGCTGACTGACGTAAATGTGAATTTAAAATGTGCGCTGGGCTCGAAAGAACGAGCTCAAAGATAGATTAATTAATGTGGTCGTTTGATGGTTATAATTTTTTAGCCTTTGCGTCTTTAGCTTTTACTTTTTACTTTATTTTATGCAATGCGTCATTTTAGCCGCGGGACGGGGCGTGAGAATGGGTGAGGCAGTCAAAGAAATTCCCAAGCCCTTATTGCCCGTGGCTGGAAAATCAATTTTAGAACGGACATTTGACGAATTGCCGTGGCAAATTGACGAGGTGATTTTTGTGGTCGGTTATTTGGGCGCGCAAATTAAAAAAAAGTTTGGCACGAAATACAAAAGATTTAAAATTAGATATGTCCAGCAAAAAGAACGCAAAGGCACGGGGCATGCTTTAAAAATTTGCCAGCCGTATTTAAAGGGCAGATTTATGGTTTTGATGGGGGACGATCTATATTGTCAAACCGATTTAGCGCGTTGTCTTAGGCGTGATTTGTGTTTGTTGGCGTGCCAGAAAAAGTATGAAGGCAAAGGCGGGATTTTAAAATTAGCGCCAGACGGCCGTTTGTTAGAAGTTATAGAAAGCCCAAAAATTCCGCCAAGCGATTTAATCAATACAGGGACTTATGTTTTAGATAAAAGGTTTTTTGATTATCCTTTGGTGGCTTATCAAAATCACGACGGCAACACCGAATATGGCTTGCCGCAAACCGTAGCTTTGATGGCTAAAAATCTTCCAGTATATATTGAAAAAGCAACAAAATGGTTCGCGATAACTCGGCCAGAAGATATTGAAAAAGCGGAAAAATGGTTAGTTAGTTCAGTCAGTCAGTTAACGGGTTAACGAGTTAACGCGTTGTAAAAATTAAGGTTAACGTGTCAACTCGTTAATTCGCCAACCCGTTAACCGCATAACGGATTAACTATTATTTTAAAAATGGAAATCTTATCAGTCAATTTAAAAAATCCCGAGCGACAGGTAATCCAAGAGGCTTGGCGTGTTTTGCGTTTGGGTGGTACGGTTGTTTTGCCCACGGATACGGTATATAGCTTGGCCGCCAATGCTTTTTTGGAATCGGCGGTGCGCCACGTTTTTAATATAAAAAAAAGGCCTTCGTCTAGAGCCTTGCCTTTAATGGTGCGAGATTTAGATATGGCGCTTCGGGTAGTTTATGCCAATGATAAGATTAGCAGAATTATGGAAACGGTTTGGCCGGGACAAGTGTCTTTGGTGCTAGAAAAAAGGATTGTTGTGCCTTCGGCCGTAACTGGCGGGGGGAATACCGTTGCTTTGCGTATCCCCGACTGTTTTTTATGTTGGGCGTTGATGTCAGAGTTGGATTTTCCAGTTGTTTTAACTTCAGCCAATCTTTCGGGCGAGGAACCGTTTGTGTCTGGCCAGGCGGCTTATAATTTTTTTATTCATGATTATCCGCGGCCAGACTTAATTTTGGATGTCGGCCGTCTAGAAGCGAGCAAGCCATCAACGGTTTTAGATTTGACTACTTCAAAACCGAAAATTTTGCGTGTTGGGCCAGTGACGCCGGAAGAGTTGTTAAAGCTTACGGAAATCTAACGAGTTTGTAGCAGGTAGTTTTTAGTTTGTAGAGAAGCCGTTAACGAAGTTCTAAAAACTAAAAATTAAGAACTAAGAACTGATAGATGATTGATCAACAAATCTTTTTTAAAATTTATAATTTAGCTGGCCACTGGATAACGTTAGACGTCATTGTGATTTGGTTGGCTGGCGTAATGATGTATCTTTTGCCAATAAGTTTATTGTTATTTTTAGTTTTGAGTAAAAACAAAAAAAGAGAGTTGGTTATGTTGGTGATGGCTGGGTTGGCGGTGCTGTTGTCGCGTGGTATTATTGTGTCTCTAATCCGTTTAGCTTGGCATCGACCAAGGCCTTTTGTTGCCTTAGATTTAATTCCTCTGGTGCCCTATGCCGACAAAGGATCGTTTCCCTCTGGGCATGCCGTGGCTCTATTCGCTTTGGCATTGGTAGTTTATTATTTCCATAAAAAAACGGGCATTATTTTTTTGGCATTATCCGGGTTGAGTGTTTTGGCGCGTGTTTACGTAGGAATCCATTGGCCGAGTGATATTTTAGCGGGCGTCTTGCTTGGTTTGGGCTCCGCTATTTTAGTGTATTGGTTTTTCAAAAAGCGTTTTAGGTTTGGTGCGCTGTCATGCTGAACTCGTTTTAGCATCCACGGCGTTAATGCTGGACTCTTGAATCAATCCCGAGGATGACGATGTGGATCCTGAAATAAATTCAGGATGACGAAAAATTATTTTTGGTGTTTCGTAATTACCTCGTTTTTTTGATTTGGCCTGTGGATAGTGTCTGCTTGACAGGTTTTTTATTTTGGCATAATATATACCCATACCTATGGTCGGGGTATCGTAATAATAAAAAATAGAAATATGACAATTAACAAAGAAAAAACTTTAATTAATTTTAAAAAAGCCCAAAGCCATTTGGGTAATATTATCCAAATGGTTGATAATAAAGAGTATTGTATCAATATCATGCAGCAAAACCTAGCCGTAATTGGGCTTTTAAAATCAGCCCATCAAATGCTAATGGAAAACCATTTGCATACTTGTTTTAAAAATGCCATGGCGACGAATAACGAAAGGAGAAAACAAGAGATGATTGAGGAAATTCTAACGGTTACTAAATTATTTAATAAATAAAATTATGGATCACAAAAAAACTAAAAGTATTTTGTATTTTGTAAAAGGGATGCACTGCGCTTCTTGTGAAATTTTAATAGAAAAAGGCCTGTTAATCTTACCGAGCATTAAGTAGGTTGACGCTTCGGCGGCCAACGGCCAAGTGTAAGTTCAATATGATGATGAAAAACCACTGATAAACGAAATTAACGAAAAATTTAGAAAAGAGGGCTATGTTTTTTCAGAAAGTCCTTTTAAAAAAGAAAAAGCACAAGAAAAGTTTTCGGCGACTTTTGTCGTTGTCCCATTGATAATTGTGGGAATATTTTATTTTCTGCAAAAAACGGGATTGTCTACGTTGATAAATGTTAATTTTAAATCTTCAATTATCTCTTTTTTTGGTTTTGGGCTTTTGGCTGGAATTTCTTCTTGCGCTGCTTTGGTGGGCGGTATCGTGCTTTCAATGTCAAAGCAATGGTCTGCGCTTTATAGCCAGACACAATCATTTGCAAAAAAGCTCCAACCCCATCTAATGTTCAATGTGGGCAGAATAATTTCTTTTGCTCTGTTAGGCGGAGTGCTGGGTTTGATTGGGGCAAAGCTTCAGCTTTCTTTAAAATTTGGTTCTTGGTTAGTGATTATAATTTCAATTTTAATGTTTTTTTTGGCCTTGCAGATGTTAGGGGTGAAATGGTTTAGTGGGTTTCAGCTTGCCTTGCCTAAATCGGCCACAAAATATATTGCTAATGAGGAAAAATTTAAAGGAAAATATATGTCGTTTATAATGGGCGCCCTAACTTTTTTCTTGCCTTGTGGATTTACTATCACCACTCAAGGACTGGCCTTGGTTTCGGGTGGTTTTTTGCAAGGCGCCTTAATAACTTCGGCTTTTGTTTTAGGCACAACTCCTGCGTTGTTTTTCATCGGACTTTCCAGTGTCAAATTTTCTCAAAAACCGCACTTGGCCTATCAATTTTCTAAGGCAGCTGGAATTCTGGTTTTATTTTTCGCTGTTTATAATGTTAACGCGCAGATGAATGTTTTAGGACTTCCAAGTTTAAATGACCTAAAATCGGGGACTGCTCAAACGATAAAGACATTAATAAACGACCTGCCCGAAAAAGTAAACGGCATACAAGTAATCAAGATGGATGCTTCTAGCCAAGGATTTAGCCCTAATTATTTTAAAGTGCAAGTCGGCATTCCTGTTAGGTGGGAAGTTGCCAATAAAGGCGTAAGTGGCTGTACTAATGCTGTAATTTCGCAAGCATTATTTGCGGGACAAATTGATTTGAAAATTCCAATAGGACAGGTAGCTATAAAAGAATTTACTCCGCAGAAAACTGGCAAGTATAAATTTAGTTGTTGGATGGGGATGGTTTCCGGTATTATAGAGGTGGTGACCGGTTCAGACGCGAAAGGTGTTTCTCCAGATACAAATACGGTTCAGGCGGGTGACGGAACGGGTATAACCCCCTCGGGCGCTACCGGTTGTTGCGGTGGCAGTGTTAAATAATTTCATAAATAATAATATAACCATATGAATAAATTATATATAGCATCCTTCATTTTGGCTGGCGCGATGATTACCAGTGCTTTGATTTTTAAGCCCGCTTCATCGCAGAATGCGGCGATCAATACGGGCGATAATCCCAGTCAGCCAATGCCAGAAACTAAAAATGAGCAAGTCATTAAAATGAATGCTTCCGCGTCTGGTTATAGTCCGAATTATTTTAAGGTTAAAGCGGGCATGCCGGTTAGTTGGGAAATAACCGACATTGGCACAAGCGGTTGTACTAACGCCGTAGTGGCGCAGGGGTTGTTTAGCGATCGCGTTAATTTAGAATCTGGCCAAACTGTGGTCAAAAAATTCACGCCGACCAAGCCGGGCAAATACCAGTTTAGCTGCTGGATGGGAATGGTTACTGGCACTATAGAAGTTATCTAAAAATAAAAATATGAAAAAAAATGTTCAATTAAAAATTGAGGGCATGCATTGTGCTTCTTGCGCGGGCTTAATTGAAAAGGGTCTGCGAAAAATATCGGGCATCAAATCTGTTTCGGTTAACTTTGCCTCTGAAAAGGCGAAAATAGTTTATAATCAATCGCAAATTTCCACACAAAGTTTAATTAAAGCAATCAACAAAATGGGTTATCAGGCGATGGTTGCTCAAATAGGTGATTTTGAAGCTCAAAGAAAAAAAAGACAGCAACAGATAAAAAATTATTGGACGAAATTTACTTGGGGCTTGGTATTCAGCACGCCAATGTTTTATTTTATGTTGCTTGATTTCTTTAAGTTTTTGCCTGGCAAAACAATTCTTTTCCCGTATATTGGCATTATTTCTTTGATCTTAACCTTACCCGTTCAATTTATTATTGGTGTTGGATTCTACAAAGGAATGTGGAGTAGTTTACGAATGAAAACTTTTAATATGGATAGCTTAATTGCTATTGGGACAAGTACGGCATTTTTATATAGTTTAGGACAATTTTTAGTTTACGCGATCAGCAAAGGGAGTGTTATCGGTTTAAACGGCGCCAAAATCCCTGACCTTTATTTTGAAACAGCGGCTTTTTTAATTACCTTTGTGATTTTAGGCAAATGGTTAGAGGCACGGGCTAAAGGAAAAACATCAGAAGCAATTAAAAAATTAATGGGGCTTCAGCCAAAAACAGCGCGTGTTGTTAGGGGAAGCGTGACTATTGATATTCCAATCGAACAAGTCCAGGTGGGTGATATCATTGTTGTTAGGCCTGGTGAAAAAATACCGGTTGACGGCGTAATTTCTAAAGGTCAATCTTCGATTGATGAAGCTATGCTTACTGGCGAAAGTATTCCCGTAGAAAAAAATATTGGCGATCAGGTAATCGGTGCCACTATTAATAAACACGGTAGTTTTGAATTTAGAGCCACTAAAGTTGGCGCGCAAACCGCGCTATCTCAAATTATCCGTCTGATTGAAGAGGCGCAGGCGTCAAAGGCGCCTATTCAGGCCTTGGCCGATAAAATTTCCAGCCGGTTCGTGCCTATTGTTTTAGTTATCGCGATATTAACTTTTATTGTTTGGCTGGTATTTGTTGGTCAAGGCTTGGCCTTCAGTTTAATGGCTTTTACGGCGGTAATTGTAATCGCTTGTCCTTGTGCTTTGGGACTCGCCACGCCAACCGCGATTATGGTAGGCACGGGCAAGGGCGCGGAATACGGTGTTTTAATTAAAGGCGGACAGCCCCTAGAAGCGGCTTGTAAAGTTAAGGTTATTGTTTTTGATAAAACTGGTACTCTAACTAAGGGCAAGCCAGAAGTTACTGATGTAGCTGGCGTTGGTTTAACTGACGAAGACGAAGTAATGTCTATTGCCAGGAGTTTGGAAAAATTATCTGAACATCCTTTGGCTGAAGCAATTATCAATTATGCTAAAGAAGAAAAAATTCCTCCGAAACAAGTTGATTTATTTAAGGCAATTCCGGGGCATGGCGTTGAAGGTCAAGTTAATAATCAAAAATATTATTTTGGTAATCGTAAATTAATTAATGAAATTGTGGGTTTGGATTTAGCTAATATCGAAAGAAAGATCGTTAAGTTGGGGCAAGCAGGCAAGACGGTAATGATTTTAAGCTCTGAAAAAGAAGTTATGGGTTTAATTGCCGTGGCGGACACGCTTAAGGAGAATACCGTGGAAGCAGTACACGAGTTAAAAAAACGTGGCCTATCGGTTTTTATGATTACTGGCGATAATCAGCGGACTGCCCAAGCAATCGCGCAATTAGCCGGTATTAAAAATGTTTTAGCCGAAGTCTTGCCCCAAGATAAGGCCAATGAAATTAAAAAACTACAAGCTCGAGGCATAAAAGTAGCCATGGTGGGAGATGGCATTAATGACGCGCCAGCTTTAGCGCAAGCTGATTTAGGCATTGCGATGGGGTCGGGTACTGATGTCGCCATGGAGACAGGTGGGATTGTCATTATCAAGAATGATTTGCGCCATGTTTTAACGGCCATTGA
>MNWF01000027.1 GCA_001872305.1 Parcubacteria group bacterium CG1_02_40_25
AGAAATGGCTTAGTGAGATTTTATCTGCCACGTGAGACTGATTTAGATCAACTAACTTGGTATAGTCTTAGGCGAGTAGAAAATCTAATTAACAACCGGCCAGTCAAGCTTCTTGGTTACAGAACGCCGAATGAAGCATTTGAAATGGAAATGAATAAATTAAAATTATGAATCAGCCGTTGTTACTATTGCTAAATTTTTTTATCCACAGAGTTGCACTTGCAAATTGAATGTGGGTTATAATTCTAACATTAAAATTTCTAAGGCCAAACGATGATTCAAGCCACTTTGTTGCAAAATTGTTTGTGTCTTTTCTATAACCTGTATTTTATTTAAAAGATTATCGGCTGAAACTTTTTGCCAAATTGACGGTATTGCTCCGTAAATTGACAAATTGTCAGTTTTTACCTTTGCCAAAAGGCTATCCCGGGCAATTAACAACCACTGGTTTAACTTAATTTGCCAATCAAGTTTTTCTAAATTATTTTTCACAAAAGCGAATCGCTGTGATAAATCAATTTTAGTAAGGTTATCAAGTTCCGCGACAACTGTCGGCGCGGCTAAAAAATTCTTTCCAGCACTGCCGTCTAAATAATTTATTGCTAGGCCCGGCCGACCACACGCCAAACGACTGGCTAATTTGATTTCATTCGGCTTGGCTTTATTATAAACGATTTTTAAATAATTTTCAATTTCGCATGTTCCAACTGGCACAAACGCTATCTCTTGGCAACGCGATTTTAAAGTTGGCAAAACCAATTGAGGTTGGTGGCTAATTAAAAACACTTTCGTATTTGCCGACGGCTCTTCTAATGTTTTTAATAAAGCGTTAGCCGCTTCCACGTTTAATAACTCCACACCATCAACAATTACCGACTGATATTTGCCTTGGTATGGCGATTTTGATAAACGATTGATTAAATCTCTGATTTGTTCAATGTTAATTTCTTTTTTATCTTCACGTGGCGTTAAATAATAAAAATCAGGGAATGTCTTTTGACTAATTTCACGGCATGTTCGGCAATGACAGGCCTCCCCTAATTTTTTTGATTCAGCACATTCCAAGCGTTGAATCAAATTTTCCGCCAAAGTTCTTTTGCCAATACTTTCTGGTCCACTAAAAAAATACGCGTGCCCTAAATGATTCTTGCCCAAGCAACACTGAAAATAATCAATAATTTTTTGATGACCAATGATCATGATTTAGTTATTTGTCATCCTGAATTTATTTCAGGATCCAGTAGGGAACAAAAATTTTTGTTCCCTACAATTTACGGACTGGATGTTGAAACAAGCCGGAGGTACTGCGCACTTCATTTGTTCTTTATATAAACAGCGCATGTGTTCAGCATGACGATTTTACAACTACTAAATTATTTTTTAATCTTTTTTTGTTGTAACAAACACATTTTAATCCCTTTTAAAAATTCAGGAGGAAAAAGTCTTTCTAAATTCTCTTTTGCCAAATCAACCCAACAATAGCCAACGTGCTCGGAACTGATTAACACATCACCACCCAGATATTCTGCCTGAAAAAATATATAAAGAATACGTTTGCCTATTTCTGAATCCTTTAAAATAGGTGGGCCGTCCCTCACAATCGCCACTGGCACTGAGTCGATTTTGAATTTAACATCTCCGGCTTCTTCTCTGACTTCCCGCTCTATACACCTTTCAAATGGCGTTAAAAATTCATCAACATGAATTCTGCCGCCCGGCAAATCATAAAAACCAGCAAAACGACCACCGACATCAGGCGCCCTCAAAAGCAAAATCTCACCTTGTTTATTTTTTAAGATTAGCTTTAACGATATTTGATATAAATCTTTTTGAGGTTCCATAAAACCCAAAACTAATTTTCTAAATCAACCATTTTAAGACCGACAAATGTATGTGGTTAAAACATAATGCCGCCATCTTTAAAATATGCTCCCAGTAGTTATAAGCATAGGCCTTTTTCATATAATAACTTTCGTCTGTTCCTCTCATATGTTCATCAATATAAAATCCCTGATAAATTTGCGAATCTAAAGCAAAAAGCGCTTTATAAATTTTGTTAAATTTTTCTTTTGAGTTTGCTACTTGCTCTATCTCACTAACCATTAAATTAGCCATTACAGATAATAAATTCCCTATTATGTATATCATTTTTGAATTTTTGTTTTTGTCAAAAACATCATCAGCGCAATAATAACTTGTATCTTTCAATTCAATAGCTCCACAAAGTGGGATGACTTTCTTCCAGCCTTGGCCGCCTGCTAATTCGCAAGCAAATCTAACTTGAGCAGGTCGCAGTTTTGGCTTTTTAAAACGGTACCTTTCTAACATTTTTGTTTTAATCTCATCAGAAAGATCAAGATGACTATTTATAAAATTTTCAACATATGGGTCAACGACAAACGATGTTTCTTTCAGTTTTTCAAAGTATTTAACTTTCAGTTTATATCTGGCAGTTTATATCTGGCTTCACTTTGTTTACTCATACTTTTAATATTTAAAAGGGTCTACAAACTACCAATTAAAAACTATCGCTTATTACTCATTAAACTCCTTTTATAAAGCTCCAAATGCTCAAGGACAATGCCCGTGCCTTTGGCCACGCAAAGCAAGGGTTCGTCCGCGCGAAAGCAAGGCACATCTGTGGCTTGAGTAATCAGTTTGTCAAAATTACGCAAAAGTGAACCGCCGCCAGATAACACCATGCCGCGATCAATGATGTCCGCGGCTAATTCCGGCGGAGTTTCTTGAAGCACTTTTTTAATACCTTGTAAAATATCTCGTAATTCATCACCGACCGCATCGGGAATTTCATTATTACGGATAGCGATAGTTTGCGGCAATCCGCTTAAAAGATCGCGTCCGCGAATTTCCATTATTTTCTCTTTTTTTTGCGGCAGGGCTGTGCCAACGGTTATTTTCACTTTTTCCGCCACCTGCTCGCCAATAATCAAATTATGACGTTTGCGTATGTAATCGGTGATCGCCTGGTCTATTTTATTGCCGCCAATACGCACTGACGCCCAAGCGACTACGCCACCCAAAGAAATTACCGCGATTTCCGATGTGCCACCACCGATATCAATGACCAAATTACCAGCCGCGGAATTTATGGGCACACCCGCGCCAATGGCGGATAAAACCGGCTCTTTGGCAACATATGCTGATTTGGCGCCAGCAGCCAAGGCGGCTTCTACTACCGCACGCCGCTCTGTTGAGGTAATGCCGGCCGGCACCGCGACTAAAACTTCTGGCCTAAAAAAACGCACTCGACCAATCACTTTCTCTATAAAATAACGCAACAATGTTTGGGTGATCCGAAAATCAGCGATCACTCCATCACGCATCGGCTGATAAACCATAATAGATTCTGGCGCCCGACCAATCATCCCCTTGGCCACAGCCCCCACAGCCACCACTCGGTTATCATCAATAGAAACAGCGACTACAGTTGGCTCGTTAATTACTATGCCTTTTTTAGGCAGACAAACTAAAGTATTAGCGGTGCCAAGATCGATACCGATTTTTCTTATAAACATGGACTAAAATTTCTAATTTTTAATTTCTAATTTTTAATTACGAAACGCGTTTAATATCCGCGCCTAATCCCCGCAAACGTTCTTCGATTTTCTCGTACCCCCGATCAATTTGATAAATATTTTCAATTATTGTTTCACCTTTAGCCATTAAACCAGCGATTAAAAGCGCAATCCCAGCACGAATATCGGGGCTGATAATTTTTTGGCCACAAAGCTGAGTTGGGCCGACAACTATCGCCCGATGAGGATCAGCCATAATAATCCTTGCCCCCATGTGATTCAAAATATCCGTATAGAATAAACGGCTTTCAAAAATTGTTTCGTGAATTAAACTTACGCCGCGAGCTCGCGTCATTAACACACAAAACGGCGCTTGAAGATCCGTGGCAAAACCAGGATATTCTTGGGTTTTTAAATCCACTGCCCGTATATTATTAGCATGTTGGACCTCAACCCAGTCAGGACCAAGCTTAATTTTTGCTCCGGCTTCTTTAAGTTTTAACCAAAGAGATTGGGCGTGTTCTGGTTGACAATTTATAATTTTAATTGTATTATTTCCACAGGCCACTGCGAGTACCGCGAAAGTGCCCATTTCAATCCGATCAGACATCATTGCTATATCCCCTCCGTTAATCCGCGAAACGCCCTCTATTTCTATAAATGGAGTACCCGCGCCTTTGATTTTAGCGCCACATTGATTCAAGAAATCAGCTAAAAAAGGAATTTCTGGTTCACAGGCTGCATTCCATAAAAGCGTCTTGCCTCGCGCCAGGCACGCGGCCATCATTAAAGTTTCTGTGGCAGTGACACTAACCTGCGGAAAGAAAAACTTATTACCACGCAAACTACTAGTTGTCAAAACGTAACCATTATTTTTCGCCTTAATCTTGACGCCCAAAGACGAAAACCCTTTAAGAAAAATATCAATAGGTCTTTGACCAATCGCGCACCCCCCCGGATATGGCAAAAAAACATGGCCACATCTTGCTATTAACGGTCCAGTTAGTAATACCGAAGCGCGTAATTTAATAGCTAAATCGGGATTTAAATCAGTTTTGGGGTCCTGAATCGCGTGAACACTAAAAGCATCTTTATCGTAAGATAGATTCACCCCCAGAGACTGGATCAGTTTGGCCAAAGTAAAAATATCCTCAATTTGAGGAATATTACTTAAGGTCCACTTATCCGCGGACAACAAGGCCGCGGATAAAAACTTTAAAGCAGCGTTTTTCGCGCCGTTTACCTTAATTTCGCCTGACAATGGTTTTTGACCTTTTATAATAAATCTTTGCATATCGGTTTATTCTATCTTATTATTTGTTAATTGACAAGAAATATGTCTCATATTATTAGACGTTTAATATTTTATGGTTTTTGTTTGTTATTCGTGATAATCACCCCTTGTATTTTGCTTTACGCGCAAGGGTATGGTTTTGATTGGCAAAAAAAGACCGTCATACAAACTGGTGCCTTATATATTAAAAGCCAACCAAAAAATGCTACTGTTCTAATTGATGGCAAAATTATTGAAAAAACACCCTGTCTTATCAAGCACCTCAAACCGAATCAATATACGATAACCGTTAAACTTAACGATTATCATTCTTGGCAAAAAACTCTAAAAATTGACTCTAATTTAGTCACCGAAGCCCGAGAGATTCTTTTAACTCCCCAATCGCCAATTTTAGAATTGCTACCGATACTACCTTCTAACCAATTTAAACTCAGCGATAATAGCCAGCAAATCATTAGCTGGCAAAAAAATCAACCTGACACCATTGATTATTTTGACTTTAATCAATATCAACAAAAACAATTTAAAACTGCTAATGCAACCATAGACCAGTTTAATTGGTCACCCGACGATAAAAAGATCTTAATTCAACAAAAAGATACTTGGTTCTTGATAGATTTAACTAATCAAAAAACTACTCAACTAACTAGCCAAAATCCAAATCAATCAATAAATAAAATAATTTGGCATCCATCAGGCAATAATAAGATTTTCTTTTTACAAGGGACAACGCTCTTTCAACAAGATTTATCTAGCAACACTTTAGTAAAAATTAGCGATAATATTTTTGATTTCACAATTGCCAATAATTCGTTATTTTATCTTAAAGAACCCGGTTATTTTTTATATTCAACTAACTTAACCGGCGAAAATATCAAGCAATTAACTATAAGACCTATTCTACAAAATAATATTAAAAAAACTAATTTAGTAATCGGCCCCAATGGGCAAATCGCGTTAGTGGCCGATAATTTGCTTTATCTTTACAAACGCGACGATCGAATTTTTGAAATAATTCAAAATGATATTCATGATGCCTTTTTTAGCCCTAATGGCAAAAAATTATTAATTATGGGGCCTAACGAAATTTGGGTAATATATTTAGACAAACAAACTAGCCAACCCCAAAAAGAAATTGGGCAAAAAGATTTGATAGTGCGATTGGGCCAACCAATTTTACAAGTTATCTGGCACCCAGCTGATAGTAGCCATATTATTTTTACTACTCAAGATGCAATAAAAATCGCGGAAATTGACAACCGCGACAATATTAATCTTAGCGATTTTATTAACGCGCAAAACCCATGGATCCAATATATCGCCAAAACTAAAAAGCTTTACTTTACTGATCAACAAAAATTATTTAATGTTAAACTTAATTAAGAAAAATAAAAATGGAAATTAGAAATATCGCCATCATCGCCCATGTTGACCATGGTAAAACTAGTTTAACCGACGCCTTATTGCGTCAGGCGGGTTTAGCGTTGGAAGGGACAACCATGGATACTAACGCCTTAGAAATTGAGCATGGTATTACCATTTATTCAAAAAACGCTTCTATTTATTACAAAGACACAAAAATCAATATCGTGGACACCCCTGGCCATGCTGATTTTGGCTCTGAAGTAGAGCGAGTTTTACGCTCTATTGATTCTGTAGTTTTAGTAGTGGACGCTCAAGAGGGGCCTATGCCTCAGACAAAATTTGTTTTAAAAAAATCTTTAGGGCTTGGGTTAAAACCGATTCTCCTGATTAACAAAATTGACAAACCAGCGGCCAGGCCAGAATGGGTTCACGACAAGGTCTTCGAACTTTTTTATGATCTCGGAGCAACCGAAGAACAACTTAATTTTATATGTCTTTACGCCATAGCCAAGAACGGCGTGGCAATGCTTAATTTGCACGATCAAGCAAATGATTTAACGCCGCTTTTAGATGTTATTTTAGAAAAAGTTCCTTCTTCGTCCAGCGGCGAATTGAACAAGCGGCAATTAAGAATTCAGCCATTTAATTTGGGTTATGATAATTTTATGGGACGATTAGCCGTTGGCAGAATTTACGAAGGCGTTGTTAAAACCGGAAGCAATGTTTTTATAAAGACACCCTCTGGAGAAACAAGAACCGGAAAAATCACCAAAATATTTTCTTTTTCTGGCTTAAAAAGAGAAGAAGTTCAAAAAGCAATGGCTGGTGATATCATAATGATTGCCGGCCTGCCTGATATTTATATTGGAGAAACAATTTGCGCCGATAAAGATCAGCCCGTCCTGCCATCAATCAACATTGACGAGCCGACTATTTCTTTAAACTTTTTGGTTAACAGTTCGCCATTCGCGGGTCGCGAAGGAAAATTTGTCACCATCAGACAAATCAGAGAACGATTAAAAAGAGAGCTTGAAATTAACGTGGGTTTAAAAGTAGATTTTTCCAAAATGGAATATTTCACAGTTTCGGGCAGGGGGGAATTACATATTGCTATATTATTAGAAAATATGAGACGTGAGGGCTATGAGCTTCAGGTTTCCCAACCTCAAGTTATTACCAAAGAGGGAAATGGGATAAAAATGGAACCATTTGAGGAACTTACCATCGATGTGCCAAATGAATTTTCTGGCGTGGTGATTGAAAAACTTTCAAAACGAAAAGGATTAATGACAGATATGCGCCCTGAACAAAACCACACCAGAATAACTTTTGAGATTCCGACCAGAGGACTTTTGGGCTATCGCGGTGAATTTGTTATCGCCACCAAAGGCAAAGGCATTCTTTGTAGTCAATTTATTGGCTTTAGGCCCTTTGTCGGTGAAATCGTAAAACAAAGTGTTGGCTCAATGGCCTCAATGGCCAATGGCAAGGCCTTAGGGTTTGCTTTGTGGAATTTGCAAGAAAGAGGTGTTTTGTATATTGGCGCAGGCACCGAAGTTTACGAAGGCATGATCATTGGCAATACCTCCAAAGGCATGGATATGGCGGTTAACCCAACCAAAGGTAAAGAGTTAACTAACATGCGCGCTAGCGGATCCGACGAAGCAATTGTCTTGGTGCCTCCATTTAAACTTTCCCTAGAAAGAGGACTAGAAATAATGAAAGACGATGAATATCTGGAAGTTACCCCGCAAAACATCCGCTTACGAAAAAAGTTTTTATCTGAGCTTGACCGAACACGGGAAAAAAGAAAAAATAGCGTTTAAAAAAACTCTGGTTTCAACCAGAGTTTTTTGTGCCAATACTTTGTCTGCCCTCTTATTAAATATTTTTTTGTAATACTGTTTGTGAGGTACCCATTTTTTAGACAACTTGTACCTCTGCGATTTCCTGATAAATTGACGGTTTATTAAAAATGAATATTGATTTTGACGAAATAATCCGTTGGGCGAAAACAGCTGGCGGACACTTCAAGGCAGTATGGATTCTCTGATAATTGTAGTAATGGATTTGCTGAGCAATGGCCTCAATCAATTCGCCGATTGTCGGATAACATTCAAGATGTCCTAATTCTAGCTTAAACTCCGAATAGAATGATTCTTGATGTGGATTTTCCCAAGGACTGACTTTCTTGCTCATTGATGGCTGAATGTTAAGTTTCTCCAATAAATCCATATAATGTTGACTACGATATTCGCTGCCTTGATCAGAGTGAACAATTTGAGGTGCTGGGTAATGATTTAGTGCGTTTAGCAGGGCTTGCGAAATTAAATCAGCATTACCCGCAGAGCTCGTTTTTTGTTAATGACAAGGTGCCAAGCAATTCTTTTATGGCCATATGCTTTGTTGTCAGCCATTACTTTTTCAATCTCGGCTTTTAGTTTTAAATCTTTAGCTGGCATTTTTGGCTGATAATACAAACTTTGTCTGGATACGCCTAATTGTTTGGCCAATTCCTTTTGGCTTTGATACGGGGCTCCTTTGTTAATGGCCATAGCGACGTTGGATTTTTTTTCCCAGCTTCTGGTCAACAATTAGCTGGCCAACAATTTTAAGCAAAGCGTCTTTTTCTCTTTTGATCTTGGCTAATTCCAGCAAGGCATTGGAGTTTTGTCCGGTTTGATTGAGGAGTTATTAATCAATGCCTTCATTTGTATAATGGCAATTTCGTTTAATTTAATTAATCTTTCTGATTG
>MNWF01000030.1 GCA_001872305.1 Parcubacteria group bacterium CG1_02_40_25
CTATTGGGATGGCAAAAATGAAGCCGGAGAAGAAACCTTAAGCGGCGTCTATTTTTACGTAATCAGCGCTGGCGATTTTCACGCCGCGCGCAAGATGATAGTTCTTAAATGAAGAGACAAAAATAAAAAGGGTGAATAAAATTATTCCCCCTTTTTTATTTACTTAACCTTGACATTTTTAGACAAAAATTATAACACTATAATAGTTTTCTAATTGACTTCTTGAGAGTTGCGATCTAAAAAAGGAGTATAAGAAAAGAGCTACCCGTTTACGTGTCTGACAAAACAGAATCTGAAAATATGGCAATGGCGGTTACCGAAAACCTCCAAAGAGAAAATTTGAGCCTTATGGAAACGACCGTAGCATTATCCCGGCTCAAAGAATATTTCAACGACGATATCAACCGAACCGCTAGGGCAATCGGCATGTCTCGAACTTTCGTTGCTGAACGATTGCACTTACTAGAATTGCCAGAGACGATTCAAGAAATGTTCAAAAACCACCCTCGACTAATGAGCCTTCAACACGGTCTTTGCTTGTTACGTTTAGGTAAAGAAGAAGATCAAACAAACTATGCTAATTTGGTAATATCTGATAGCCTAACCGATAGACAACTAAAAACAAAAACCAATCATTTAACAATTGGCCACATAGGCTGGAATCAAGCCCACGAAAAAACAATAAAAAAAATAGAAGAGCTAATGGAGGAAGTGGCTGTATTTCTGGATCAAATCCAGATGGCTGAAAAAATCTCTTCTTTAATAACAGAGATAGAGACAAAGACTGCCGACCAAGAACCGAATGTCAAAGAAGCCACAAAAAACATCATCCTCTTGCTAAAAGAGCTCGGACATATTAATTTATCAGAATTGAAAAAAGAACAAACTCTTATTTTAAGAATGAGTAAATTAGCTGAAAACATGATAAAAACATTAGAGCTTTTAGAGGACTAAAAAAATAAAGGAGGCCCCATATTACAAGGTCTCCTTTTTATTATTTTTTAAGGCATTGCCCTTTGTCGCTTTTGTCTTAAATAGGCATAAAGACCATTTTTAAGACGCGAAACAACAAATGCCTCCACCTCCAAAGGATGTCTCACCTCAAGGAATACAATGTCTTAATATACAACACCCATTAACGTATCAAGGCAATTACCGAAAAAGTCTTCAAAGTCTTCGTAAAAATTACAATTTCTCGATCCTTTTCTGCGTGAGGCAAAAGACAAAGTTACTCTATAAACCAACGGGAGAAAAATTCCCAGCAGGATAGCAGAGGCATTCTCGTCGCCCTGTTGGGCTAACGAGACCATGACCGCCTCCTCTTCCAAAGAAGGGGACGGATAAAAAGATTCAATTTTTTTGCAATAGCCCCCAGCGGTAACTATTTTCAAAAGTCCGCCATTTTGACTCGCCAAATCCATCTTTGCCTGACACTCTTGTAAAATAGCCACAGTATCGCTATCCATCTTTATTTCGCATTGAGAAAATTCTAAAGATCGGACTTGCCTCACTGCGGCTCTTGCCCACCCATAGCAATTTCCAGACGAAACATCTTCGGCGTCTTTTCGAATTTTTGATTTGTAGATCGAGATACGATACCCAATTGCTTGCACCAACGCCAAATAGTTTGTAAAAAAATTTCTAAATTATGATTCTTTAAAAAATTTACAATCTGAAAATCCGACATTCTTTGCTCAATATACCACTGTTTTAATAATACCTCCAGATCATTACTAAAAACGCTCTCTATCAACAGCATATTCTTTGTCTTCTTCGCCAAAACCACTTCCTTTCTTATTATAAATAAAAAGAACTAAATCTAAATTATCTATCCTCTATTTTCCCTAATCCAACCAATAAAATACCCTAATGCTAAACCCAAAAACGCGCCTAAAATAATATTACGCCATAAATTAGGCCTGACTGGACTATCGGACGCTAAGGCGTCGTCTAAAACACGAATTTGGACTTCCGAATCTTGTCCGTAATATTCTTGGCCATTTTGGACAAAAACATTAGCTACAGATCGTGCCAATTCTGTTGCCTGATCGCGATCATGGCTAAACGCGTTAATTTCTAAAATACCGGTATCGCCAACTACCTTAACGCTAATCTGTTTTTTCCAAGCGTCAATCACATTTTTGCTTGAGCCGTTTAAAATACTTCGGTCAAAATTGAAACTGGATTCTTGAACGTGCGCCCGAAAAGATGAGGAATAAATAACCTTAGATAATAGATTGGCTAAAAACTCCGCTGATTGGGCAGCACGATAAGGATCCATTTGGCCTCGCTGGCTTTGAATAACTAAAACACGCAGTTTGGCTTCGTATTCTGAAGTTTGCAAAACAGAAATCGCCAAACTGATAACCGTGGCAATTAAGACCAAAGTTACAATTAGCTCCCAGTTACCTTTAAAAGCTTTTAAATAATGATTTTCTGACATATCCTATCTTTTAACATATTGACTGGATAATGTCAAGTGATTTAACAAAAAATTCCGAACTTGACCGTGAAGTTTGTTCGGAACTTTTTGTTACTGTTGCCAAAAGTTTTTACTTTTCTGGCTATAAATTTTAATAATTCGCGCTCGATGCGCTATTGTGCCTTCATCCACTGCCCGACTTGGGTTAAGATAGATTACCTTGGAACCGCGTAAATAACAACCGCTAACATCATCTCGCCAAGCGCTTGACCGATTGGGATCGTCGGCCATACAAAGGTTTTCACTAATTACGTTCACAAAATGACATAAGTTGCGATAATCTGACTTATCGGCTTTTTAAATTTGCTCAATTGCTTGATGTATCGTTTTAGTATTGCCACGCGTTACATCACTCTCAATATTAATATAGCATAAATTGAACGGATCCAAATAATCAAATAAATTAATCAGCCAAACCGAAAATCCCACGACTATTATCATCATCACTAATAACACTAACCAAGTTGTAAATTGCTTTAACACGAGAAACCGCTGTCATGCTGAATTTATTTCAGCATCCACGTCGTGGATTCCGGCTCGGCCACACACCGTATGGTGCATGACTCGGTGGCCGGGATGACAGCTCCTAAAACTCTGTAATCGTCTTAATAACTCGGCTATCCTCGTCATAACACTCTGTTTCGCTAAAATCGCGATTCTGTTGAAATTGCTTGGCATGACACGTTTCATGGACAATAATACCCACCGTCCATTGCAAGCTTCTATTGGACGTACTCACGTCAATCGTTCTGGGATTTTGTTTATAAGCCGAATAGCATCCGCCCTGAAACCCGCCACAAGAAAGATTCGGGTTAATCACGTTCACATATTGGCATAAATCGCGATAATCACTAGGCGAGGCATTTTTTAAAATCCGAATTGCTTTTTGCATAGTTAAATTACTAAATTCCAAAAGCGAAGGTTGAATCCGAATAAAACATCGCGCCGGCCAGTCAAAATAAATAAAATATCGCCAAATAAAAAAAGCCGCGATGGCAATAGTAATTAAAATATAAATAATTCTCTTTAACATAAAATCAACAGATTAAATATCTTGTCCGGTTAAATGAATCTTATCGCCTCGCTTGGTTTGGCCAGATAAAATTCTTTGCGCCAGTTTAGTTTCTATCCTATCCTGAATTACACGACGCATAGGACGGGCGCCAAATTGCGGGTCATAACCTAATTGCGCCACTTTGGCGATTAAATCTTCGCTGAACGAAACTTCAATATCGCGTTCCGCCAAAACACGCTTGGCTAAACTCACGAGCATTAAACGAGCAATGGCTAAAAGATTTTCTGGCGAAAGCGGTTCATAAACCACCACCGCGTCAAAGCGATTGAGCCATTCTGGATTAAAAATGCTTTGTTGTTGTAAATGATCTAAAAGCTGGCGCGTAAGGTCAGGCCTTGCGCCTTGTGTAAGGTCTGACCTTACAACATTTTGCCGAATAAATTCGGAGCCAGCATTAGATGTGGCAATAATAATCGTTGACAAAAAACTAACTAACCGGCCTTGAGCATCGGTTAAACGGCCTTCGTCTAAAACCTGTAAAAACAGATTTAAAATTTTAGGATGAGCTTTTTCAATTTCGTCTAAAAGAACCAAACCAAAAGGATCTTCTCTAATTTTATCTGTTAATTGGCCGGGAATTGTGCCGTCGGCGGAACCTAAAAACTTTTCTAAATCATTAATATCTTGATATTCAGACATATCTAAACGAATCATTCGCTTTTCCGAACCAAAATAGGCCTCGGCCACTGCTTTGGCAGTTTCGGTTTTACCCACGCCAGTTGGCCCTAAAAACAAAAATGTGCCCATAGGTCTTTGAGCACCAGCCACGCCAGCCCGACTCCTTTGCAAAGCAGAAACTACTTGATTAATTGCTTGGGCTTGATTAACCACTCGTTGATGAATGATTTGATCTAAACGAACTAATTTGGCTTGCTCTTCACCCGTTGCTTGGCCCACTGGCACTTCGGTTTTTAAGCTCATAGCGCTTTCCACCGTAGCGACGTCTAAAATACGCGCTCCAATTTTTTGCGCCAAAATCAAGGCCTGCTCCAAAACATCAATTGCTTTTTCTGGAAAAGGCACGGTTTGAATATAACGATCCGCTAAGTTGACCGCCGCTCGAATTGCCTGATAAGTTACCGCCACGCCATAGCGTGCTTCCAAAGAAATAGCTAGATCTTGTAATACTAAAATTGTTTCTAATTTAGCTGGCGGATTTACTTCAACTTTTTCGATCACTTTTTGCAGGTCTGGCCGTCGTTCAATAATTTTATGATAATGGGCGTAATCAGTGGCGCCAATCAACTGCATTTGGGTGCCCTGCAAATACGGAATTAAAATCGCTGATACATCTACTGTGCCCGATCCTTCAACACTTAACAAACGCTGAATTTGATCAATAAATAAAACTACATCGCCCGCGATTGCCGCTTCTTTTAAAATCAAAGATAGGCGATCGCGAATTTCGGACTCACCGCGCACTCCAGATAATAAAGCATCCACATCTAATTCCAAAATTCGTTTGTTAGCCACTGCCACTAAACACTGGCCGATTAAAGATCGCCAAGCAAAATTATACACCAAAGTTTTTTTACCCACGCCTGGCTCGCCCACTAAAATCACATTATTTTGCCGAGCACCAGATAAGGACTGCTCTAATAAATCAACTTCGCGTTGCCGACTGACTAAACGCGGGAATCTCTTGCCCTCAGATAGCATATGCGTGATGTCCGTTACGAATTGATCTAAATGATAAGTCCAGCCCGCGGTCCAGCCCTTGCCAATACCAACGCCCGATAACCCTTGACTGGCTTGCTGCCACCAAGAGCGCTTTTGATCTAATTCAGCCATCATATTTTCCACCCAAAGCACCACGCTAACAATATCCTCATCATCCAAGTCCTTAGCAAACATCACATTTTTAAATAATGGCGACTCTAAAGATAAACTAGCGAGCAAATCAGTTATTGCGATTCGTGAATGTTGACGAGATACTGCCAATTCGGCGGATTTAGCCATAATATTTTCCAGCGCTGAGCCGGCATCTACGTCAATTTTTGCGGCAGTGGCAAACTCCGTTAGAATTTTATCTCTAAGCGGAGCAAAATCCTCAACTGTTAATCCCGTCCGCTCTAAGGCAAAAATAATTTTTTCCTGCTTTAATAATTCAAAAATTAACGCCTGATCAAAATCCCCCTGCGATTTTGATTTAGTTAAAGCGTTTTTTAGCACTAACGCGGATTTAAAGTCTAAATAATCAGCCAAATTAATTTCGGCATTTTGCCAAACAGCTGATAAATTCGCAGTCAAGGGCGGATTTAACAAATAATCTTTAAAAAACCAATATTTTATCTTAACCGCAAAAATGAAAATTAAGTCCAAAATTAGCCAGCCAAAAATCTGCTGGCCAGTCAAAACATCAATTCCCGGGATTAACAATACCAACAACACCGCGCCCGCCAGCCAAAAAACCACTTGCAAAATTTTTAAAAACTTAAAATAATTTTGCCACTTTATTGCCGAATAAATTGTTGATGATTGTAGATCAAACATCTAATTTACAATTTTTAATTTTTAATCCCCTACAGATGATTTTTGTTTTTTAGCATCAATGGTAGTAGCGATTTTTTGAAAAATTAGGGGCAACTCATGAGCCTCTTGCCATAAAACCCTTAACTGATCTTCTAACGCCGGGCTATCTTTCGCTATCATTCTTAGGTGAAATTTAGTTTCATTAGTTTCTTTTTTACAAAGATATATTTTATTTCTGAAATCTCGTCCCAAACTTGCGGCATTGGCCTCGCAATAATTAGCGCCCATCGAGATTCCAGATCTCAATAACTGCTTGCTGATAATATAGTTAACATCATTATGCTCAACGTCCTTAACTAGCCCCATCAAGCGCTCCGCGAATTTCGCAGTCCTTTCTTCTAAATCATAGCTTTTTTGAACGTGCTTTGAAAATTGATTCATTGAAAATTTAATAGAAATTAGAAATTGATAATTAGAAATTACCTAATCATAATTACAGCATAGATTATACCAATAACAATTAACGCTGGAAAAATCAACCAGCCAAGAAAAAACAATACCCCGAAAATTAAAATAATTATTTCAAAAAAAAGGCCGAGTAAAATTACCCAACCCCTAACAAAAGCGCCAATTAAACGCGAGATTAGATTCATCACCAGTGACTCCAGCCACGCTTTAGGATCAAACCCGCTCGTTGATTTAGTAATATCCCTTTTCCATGGCGCGAACAAGGTCTTAAACAAAAGACCAATGGAAAAAAAATTCCAGCCAAAACTTAAAACATTACGCCAAGTTTTTAAAATCTTTTTTGGCGCGATAGCATAATACCATTGCCAAAACAAAACTATTAAATTTTGTGTTTTTGATTGGGGCATTGTTATTATTTTACCATAATAAAAATGCGTTGACCAATTTTAGCCAACGCACTTAGACATAATTACAAGGCGCCATCGTCCCTAAGAACAAAATGCCTAGTTTGTTGCCCTGTTTCGCGGTCAATCGTAACCGCGTAAGGATGTCCTGCTCCTACATAGCCCGCCTTAATGACCATATCATTGTTGGTAATCGCGCCAGCTTTCATAAAAAACTCTGTTGCCCATAGAAATTGCAGTTGATAAGCCAACAAGCAAGATATGAAAAAGCTAAGAGCGCAAAAAAGATATCGGATATCTTGTGCCATTGAAAACGCCGTCTAACCCCTATGATAGTAATCATTATTTTGCCTCCTTAGAAATCAGACCCAAAAACCACCTTAGAAAGCACCCACACACCATAACGTATTATATTGAAATTGTCAACTACTACTCTGCTCTCCTAAAGTCGCCGACACGGTTTTTTCCGCGCCTTGATGCCAAATTTTTAAAGTAATGGTTTGGCCTGGCGGATATTTTTGCAACAATTTTGGTAATGTATTATCCACATCAATTTTCGTGCCATTAATTTCTAAAATAATATCATTTTCTTGAAGTCCTGCTTTGTCAGCGGCCGATCCTGGAGCAATAGCTACTTCGCCAGCGCCTTGACCACGAACGATCAAAGCGCCATAGTCAAATGGCAAATTATTTGCTTGTTTAATTGCCGCGTTAATCGCTAAAAAGCGCACGCCTAAAAACGGATAAGAAATCTTGCCATTTTTTATCACATCATTAATAACTTTTTTCGCTTTATTAATCGGCAAAGCAAAACCAATATTATCCGCGCCCGAGGCCTTAGCAACATTAATACCAACCACTTCGCCTTTCAAATTGAGCAAAGGCCCGCCAGAATTGCCAGAATTAATTGCCGCGTCAGTTTGGACCAACTCCTCTAGGGTCTCCTGCGCCCCCCCTAATCCTGCGCCAGCCTGAAGCGATCGCGACAAACCAGAGATCACACCAACACTAACGGTATTGCGAAATTCACCTAAGGCATTGCCAATGGCCACCACCGATTGCCCAATTTGCAAATTATCAGAATCACCCAAATTTAAAATCGGCAAATTTAAATTCTCAACTCTTAAAATCGCCAAATCGTTAAATGGATCTTGGGCTAAAATTTGGGCGTTGTATTTTTGGCCATCATTGGTCACCACTTCGTATTCAGCCGAAGCGTCACTCGCTACATGTTTATTAGTCGCGATCAAATTTTTTGAGATTACAAACCCAGTGCCGCCGCCGATTTCCTGACGCTCGGTGCCTTGCTGTTTTTGTTGGAATGGCTGAAAAAAATTCCACGGGTCAATGCTGTTGCTATAAACCGGCATATTTTTATAAATAAAAATACTGACCACTGATGGCGAGGTATTTTTTACTACTGCCATTACGGCTGCTTCTTGAGTGGTTTCGGGGTTAACCAACGACAAAGTTTGACTTTGACCGTTAGCGCTAAGCTGGTTAGCAGTCGCACTCGCGCCTCGTTGATTCATTACCCACGGTCTGACGTAGTCATAGGCCAAAACTCCGCCGACAAAACCCACAAATAAAGCAATCAACGCGTTAATACTAATAAGTTTGATGAGTAATTTTTTAGATAAATCCATAAATTTAGTATAGTTGTCATCCTGAATTTATTTCAGGATCTATTCTTATTACGACACCGTGGATGCTGAAACGAGTTCAGCATGACATTTTTACGACCGTTATTCCAAACGTTTGGAGTTTATTATTTGGAGCTTATTTGTCGTTCGTAATTTGAGTTTTGTTATTTCTTACAAGATATTCTTCAATTGCTTTTCTCAACGCCCGTATTGCCATTTGCGCGCAATGCACCTTAACTGGCGGCAAAAATCCCAATTCTTTATTAATATCTTGAAAATCTATTTTTTCTGCTTGGGCTAATGTCTTACCCTTGGCAATTTCCGTCACCATAGAAGAAACCGAAATGGCGGCCACGCAACCCAATGTCTCAAATTTAATATCCGCGATTTTTGATTCCATAATGTCCTGCCCTGAGCCTATCGAAGGGTCAATTTTTAAATACAAACTAAAAATATCTCCGCATTGCGGATTGCCCACGATTGCTTGCGCGTCCGGATTTTTTATTTTACCCAGATTCTTCGGATTCACAAAATGCTCCATTATTTTTTCGTTGTACAAAGACATAAAATCAATTGGCAGGATCAGCCTGAATTTATTTCAGGATCCACGTCGTCGTATTGAACTTACTTCACAGAATCCGACATTAACGACGTGGATGCTGAAACAAGCCAGAGGCACTGCGCACTTCATCTACGTTTAGTAGGGTAAAGTTTGAAAAATGAACCAATAATGATATAATTATCATTATGGCGCAAGTCTTAATAAAATGTCCTCGGTGTGCAAAAAATAATTTTTGGCAGACAGCCACAAATAGGTTAAAATGTAAAAATTGTTGCTATCTTTTTACCCCTAAGATTAATCCAGTTAATCTGCCTAATAAGATCTTGAAACAGATCGTCGCTGAATTTCTGTTAGAACATTCAACTAATATTATTCTTGACAGAGTTAAGGTTTCT
>MNWF01000018.1 GCA_001872305.1 Parcubacteria group bacterium CG1_02_40_25
CTAAAGGTTATGTCCATCGTTTAGTCAATCATAGCGAAAAACAATATTCAGATAAAAAAGGAAATCACATTAATGGCCTCGAGGGGTTTTGGGGATATCTTAAAAGAAAACTGTCAGCCAAGGGCGGCATTAGACGACAAAAACTTCATTTATACCTCGGAGAATACGTGTGGCGGTACAATCACCGAAAGTTAAGTTTCAAAGAACGAGAAAGACTATTGTTTAAGCTAATAATCAATCGTTGTCAGTCAGTTAATCGGTTCAAAAATTGAACTTTACCCTTTAGTATAAGATAACACATGTGTTCAGCATGACGACTTCACAACTATCTCAATTTTCAATTTTGAACTTTGAATTTTAAACTTTTAATTTCTACCGCCCACTAATCTTTCTTAACCTTTGAATAATCTCCGGTAGAACTTGCAAAAAATAGTCAACTTCTTTTTCGGTATTATATTTTCCTAAACTTATTCTCAAACTGGAATGCGCCATTTCAGCTGAATGCCCCAAAGCCATTAAAACATGCGATGGTTCAAGCGAACCCGAAGCGCAAGCCGAGCCCGTGGAAACCGCGATGCCAGCCTGATCTAAAGCAATCATTAAACTTTCACCCTCCACACCGCGAAAAGAAAAATTAGCGTTATTGGGCAATCTTTTTTCTCGCGAACCGTTAAGTTGCGAATCGGGCACTAATTTTAAAACACCATCTATCAGCCCATCTCGCAGTTTTTTGAGGCGGTCGACTGTCGACTGTCGACTGTCGACAGTTTTAAGTGCCGTTGCCATTCCCACAATTCCCGGCGTATTTAAGGTGCCTGATCGCAACCCATATTCTTGATGCCCGCCATCTTGAATCCGTGTTATAGCTGTCCGATTTTTAACATAAAGTAAACCGATACCCTTAGGCCCATAAATTTTATGGCCAGACAAAGACATTAAATCCACGCCTAAATTTTTAACATTTAAATCTAAATAATTGGCCGCCTGCACCGCGTCCGTATGAAAAATAATTTTTGGTAATTTTTGCTGGCTACGCTCTTGATTGATCTTTGCTAATTTTTCACCAATTTTAACAATTGGCTGGATTGCCCCCACCTCATTATTAACATACATCACAGACACTAAAATTGTTTCATCATGAATCTCTTTTTCTAAATCCGCCACGCTAACAATGCCTTCTTTACTTACTGGCAGATAAGCTACGTTCACCCCTTGCTTTTCTAAAATTTTACAAGTATCCAAAACTGCCGGGTGTTCAATAGCAGTAGTAATAATATGTAATTTTTTATCATTCTGACTCTGAACTGCGCCCTTTATCGCTAAGTTATCACTTTCCGTAGCCCCTGAAGTAAAAATAATTTCCGAAGACAAACAATCCAAAATATCCGCGATCTCTTGTCGCGCTTTTATGACTGCCTGCTGGGACTCCTGACCAAATTGATGCAAAGATGAGGCATTACCATACTTTTCTGAAAAATAGGGAAGCATTGCATCCAAAACACCTTTGTCTACTGGCGTCGTCGCAGCATTATCAAAATAGATTTTATAACTATTCTTCATTAAAAGTTAAATTAGTTAAAAAGTTAACGGGTTAACGAGTTTACGAGTTAAACTTTTCGCAAAATAAAAGTCAAACCTATTAACCCGCTAACTCGTTAACCAAATAACCCTATTAACTAATTCCCGGCTTGAATTATTTCTTTGGCTCTTTCCCAGAATCGATCATCTCCTTGAGCTTTACGCCACCACCACCATTCCGCGCCCCAAAGATAAATCTCGTCGATACCAGTTTTAGAAGCAAAACTTAAGGCTTCGTTAAACTTATCAAGGCTCATTGACTTATCCTGCTCTTGCCAACTAATGTCTTTCAATTCATTAGCTCCCGGCGCCCAGGGCTCGGCCTGCATTTCGGTCACAATCACTTTGTCCACAAATTTCTCAATATAATACTGCTTCCAACGATAAAAATCAGGTGGCAAAGGATAGGCCCGATAACCATGGTAAAACCAATAACCCGACCAAACTGTCCGATAAATACTAATACCTAAAATATCGGCCAGCGTTCCTTCTTGCAACCACGAAGACAATTCGCCGCTAGTCGTTAAAAGGACTGGCCGATTATCTAAAGATTTTACTAACGCCATTTCAGATTTTAAGGTGTCCCGGTTGCCCGGCGGACATTTACCAAAAATCTTAAGTAGATATTCATTCTCTACCTGCCAAGCGACAATATTACCATATTTTTTAAAATGTTCAACCTCTGCTTTTAACATATTGATTCTTGCTTGACGTTGACTATCAACAGGATATTCTTTTAGCCATTCTGGCGAGAAACATTCTGGGTAGCGGGGCACACGATAACCAATGACTAAAATGACTGAAACATTACGTTGTCCCGCCTCTTCGATCTGCCAATCTAAATCTGAAAAATTATAATTATCGGAGTTATCCGGCTGAACCAAGTCCCAATAAGCCATCAGACGCACTCGCTTGGCTTTTAATTGATCTAATATCTCTAAATAAGCTAATTTCCAGCCTAAGCCAAGTTTTTGTTGGGCATAATACTGGCTAAAATTGACACCCCACTTAACTGACGGATGCGGTTTAAATTTAGTAAAATACAAATGCTCCAGGCCCGCGACCAAGGTTGCCAAAACGATAATAGATAAAATTGTTAAAACAAATTTACGCCAAAACATAATATTCTTAATTAACCAAAAGATTAAATTGGTTAAAAGGTTAACGGGTTAACGAGTTTACGAGTTATCTCTTTTAATAAAACAAAAAATAAACTCGTTAACCAGCCAACTCGTTAACGGAGCAACTGGTTAGACTGACACGTTTTAGCATATTGCCAAGCGCTTGGCCGGATAAACCGTTCCATTGTCCGATAGTTAATTTCTATTAGACCAAAACACGGGTCAAAACCATCAGCCCATTCAAAATTGTCCATTAACGACCAATAAAAATACCCTCGCACGTCTATGCCTTTTTCAATGGCCTGATGCAACCAAATTAAATGATCGCGAATATATGGCCAGCGTTTTTTATCGGACTGATCAGCCAAACCATTTTCCGTAATATAAACAGGCAAATGATATTTTTTTAAACGTCGCAGAATCTGATAAATTCCCTTAGGATAAATTTCCCAACCCATATCGGTTAATTGTTCATTCGTCATCCCGAATTCATTTCGGAATCCAGTAAAAATAGAAACCATCCGCCTCGTATAATAATTAATCGCCAAAAAATCCATACATTTTTTATTCGGCCGCAAAAATATTCCGTTAGCCCACAAAGCCAATCTTGCCATCCACCAATCAATCGGTGAATATTTATTTCTTGGACTAAACCAAGAAAAATTAATCGGCAAACTAACTTGGGCGCTTGGTTGAATTTTTTTAATGATCAAGTATGCCTGCTGGTGTGCTTTTATTAAATTTCTTTTCGCTTGCCACGCGCTAAACAAACTTTTTTTAAATGGCGGCCACTTCGGCTTGATATAACCGTTGAGCAAATAAACTTCTGGTTCATTTAAGGTTAGCCAAAATTTGACTCTGCCTTTTAAATTGCTAACGACAAATTCCACATAACTACAAAAATAATCAACACTTTTCGGATTTTGCCAACCCTCTTGGACTGCCAACCACTGAGGCAAAGTAAAATGCCACAGGGTGACAAACGGTTCCAAGTGCCGTGCATGCAAAGCGCTCAATACCTGCTGATAATGTTCTAACGCGAGATGATTAAACTGCCCCTCTTCTGGCTCAAGACGCGACCACTCAAGAGATAGCCGATGCGCGTTTTGGCCCAAGGAATGCGCCAACGCGAAATCTTTATCATAAAAACGATAATGTTCGCATGCGCGGCCTGCTTTCGGCATTTTTTCATCCCGCGCCCAATCACAATTATCAATCCCGCCTTCTACTTGATAAGCCGAAATTGCCGCGCCCCACAAAAATCCATCGGGGAATTTTAAAGCTTTCTTAACTGGCATAAAATCATTATACCACGAATCAATTCCGCAAACAAAAACCCGCCTTGGCCAACGCCTTAGCGGATTTTTTATATAAACTGATTATCAGAGTTATCTTTATTTTTTAATCCCAAGATAGTTATAATTTTACCAAAGATAACTATTGTTCGAGCGTCTGGGTATCTATTTATATACGCATCGCAAATCCAACGCATAAGATTTTCTTGAACTGGCAAGCTGGGAAAGCTTATTCTTGCCTCGCCGCCATGCTTTAAAACACCAACTATTTACTCTAACATCAGAACCCCCTTGCCAACCACTTCTTATGGATCTAGATAATTTTTTCTAAATAAGCAAAAGAGGCATAAGCACCCAAGACCAAATCAAAGGCTTCTTTTTTAAATGGCAAAGCTTCGTTGATACCGGCAACTTTATCATTTTGTCTTTCGGGATTTCGCTTAACATCCAGCTTAATAGCAACATCATCCGCTTTCTCCTTCAAAACGTCCTCACCAATGAAATCACCAAAGCCCAATTCTTTAGCCCTATTATAAAAACCCCTTTAACTTCTTGTTTAGAAAAATCAAATAGATTTTTCTAAACAAATTTTTCTGTTTCCGTATTATGCTGTTTGCGCTTAAATACGGTAGATCGCGAAAGTTACGATTGGTGGTATTCGTTGGAAAAAGCCGGTCTAAAAAGACGCAATCCACATCCCCAGCTCCTTTTCTAATAATCAAGCAATGTTTCCATCGCGCTATTTTTATCCAAAATATTTTTATACAGATAAACCGGCCCGCAACCCCAAGCGTGTGAATGCGAATAAGTGCCAATAGCCATAGGGGTGCCCGGCCTATAAGTTTCGTAAACGCTAGTAGCCCCATCATTAATCATCCCGCCCCAGTAAGTCTGTATTGTATCAAGGGCTAAGTCGTATTGTTTAGTCTTAACCAACCAATCAATAATCCAAGTTTCAGAAAATGGACTATCTGTTATGAAATTTTCAACGAAATAATCAAGGGCTTTGTTATTTTCTATTTGGGACGGAAAAACATTAAACTTACCAGCTAAAGCATTAATGATTAATCCCCCTTTTGACCTATTTTCTTCATCAAAGCTGTCAGAAAAAAGTCCGGTTTTATTGTCAAAGGAATATCTAATAAGATTTTGTTTTAATAGATTTGCTCGATTAATATATTCATCATTCGATTCACCAATCAATGATACTATATTACCCGCTGAAACTAGAGCTCTAAAATACCATAGCTGCAGAGAAGTAGAAAATTCATAAGACTCGTCAAACGGCGTCCAATCTATAAACGACCACCAATCAGCACTATTTTGTTTATTATAGAGAAAACCATTTTCTGATTCGTGATTTTTTGCCCAATTTATTAATCCCCGTAATACAACATACATTTCTTGAGCAAATTCTTTATCGTTAGTCTTTGATAAATACAAATCAAGTAAGGCTGCCCACTGCAAAGAGTAAGAAGGGATGAACTGTTTTATGCCGGAAGGAGTCATCGACGGGAAAGAACCATCTTGCCTCTGGCTTTGGGCAAATTGACTAATCATTTCTTTAATTAAATCAAAATTATTACCATCTGATATTAGGCACTTTGACATTGCCAATGTGTCGCCTAAATACATAGCCCGTTCTCGATCAACGCTATCCTCGAAATGGTCTTGAATGTTGTTCTTAAGGGTATTAGCGCTTATCTGGTAAATTTTTTGATCAATCTCCTGATCAAATATCGGAAGTTTTGCCTCATTAAAAGGCATGCTAACGCCATTAAGCTCTAGATCAAAATCACCGACACAGTTGTTTTTTTCTATTTGAATATATCTTCCGGCTCTTCGCGAAAACTGCTCCCAAATTACTTTTCCCGCCGGAATTTTAAGTTGATCTATTTGGTTAAAATTAGGTTGAAACGCGTTATCTTTATTAACTCCAACTCCCCATGTTAATTTGATCGAACACCCACTTCTAAAATTAGTCCGCAAACGCAAATACCCAACCGCGAACCGACCTAAATCAAAAAGCGAATCGGGAATCTGTTTCGGGACAATTAATTGGTAAGTCAAAAGTGGGATAGGTCTCGGATAAATAGCATAATCAAATTTAATAATACTCTTACTTGTCGGTAGAAGTGCGTTTTGGGTACTTAAATCATTAATTTCTACAAATCCTGCATTTTGCGCAATCTTTTCTCCGTTCTGAATGTTTTTCATCGGAGCCGAACGCCAAAGCCGATGATCGGCAAAATTCCGTTTAATTAAACCATCAGATATTTCCCCACCCACCAAAAGTCCTGGCTCAGGATAAAAAGCATATTCATGAATAGGCAGATTTAAATAATTACAAATGATTGATATTTGATTTTCTCCAATATGAATGTAATTTCGCAAATCGATGGAATCAAAATAAATTTTTGGCGGGATCGCGAAACATGGACCATGATAAACGCTTTGATTATTAATAAAGAGCTGATAACGCCCTAAACAAGAAACCTTTAATTGTGCCTGCCTAGGTTTATTGTCCTGTTTCCAATGATATACGAATCGCGTATAAGGAATATTAGGATCTTCCCCCTGACTCCATATCCAAACCACCTTAGATGACCATGGCATAAATAAATTAAAATTTGTCTTGATAACAAATCTATCCCAAATATTTTGGAGTAAATTATTAAAACTTAAAAACAAACCAACTGCTAAGGATATGCCAAGCGTAATTAAAATAACCTTTTTGCCTTTCATGCCATAAAAAATAAAATTCAAAGTAATGGTTCTATCCTTAAGCGCTTCTGGTCACCCCAATAATTACTTATAAACCACGAAACTTGAAAACTTTCTTAGGCCAGCCTAAGTAATTATTATACCACAAATTGAAACAAATGCCTTTGTGGGGAACAATTAGTACTGCCAGACAATCCCCGACTGACTCGCATCTCTTGTAAATCATATGACCAAAAATCCGCCCTGGCTAATGCCTTAACGGATTTTTTATTGATTAATAAACTTTGGTGGAGATGAGGGGAGTCGAGCCCCTGACCTCACCCCTTGGTGGAGATAGCCGGATTCGAACCGGCGGCCTCTACAATGCGAATGTAGCGCTCTACCAGCTGAGCTATATCCCCCTGTTCAGATCTCAGACATCGGATATCAGAGTTCAAATCTTAATTTTCACGAAAAATCTTTTGCCTTTTTGGATTAAAATTTCTCCTTTAATATCAATCATTTTTTGCCAGTTGTCAATAACAACACCACCAACTCTAACTGATTTCTGCTCTATCAATCTTTGAGCGTCTGATTTACTTTTGGCCAACTTGGTCGCTATTAAAATTTCCACAAGTGGCATTTGGGCTTGGTTAAGTTTAATAGTTTTGATCTCATCTGGCGCTTGTTTTTTAGAAAAAACTTTATCAAACTGCTCTTGAGCTTTCTGCGCCGCCTCTTCGCCTTGTAATTCTTTAACGATTTCAAAAGCCAAACGCGCTTTAAGATCTCGCGGATTAACTTTATCCGACTCAAGATCCTGCTTAACTTTTTGAATTTCAGCTAAACTTAGATTCGTGCAAAGTTCAAACCCTGGCACAATCATACCATCAGACCAAGACATTACCTTGCCAAACATTTGATCAGGCGATTCATTTAAATTGAGCATGTTGCCTTCGGTCTTACCCATTTTCTTGCCGCCAGCATCAGTCAACAATTTCATGGTTAAAACAAATTTTTCTTTGTTTTTCAAAGTTTTCATCAAATCGCGGCCACACATCATGTTAAATGTTTGATCATTGCCGCCAAGTTCTAAATCAACATCCATCGCGACGCTATCGTAGGCCTGTGCTAAAGGATACAAAAATTCGTGCAAATAAATCGGCTTATCATCCGCTATTCTTTTTTGGAACATATCACGAATAATCATTTGGCCAACCGTAAAGTTAGACGCGATCTCAATTAAATCCGCGAATGTCATTTTATTATGCCACTCGTTATTAAAAATGATTTTGGCCGGATTTGGTCCGTCAAACTTTAAAATTTTGCTTGCCTGCGCTTGATAATCT
>MNWF01000025.1:0-281 GCA_001872305.1 Parcubacteria group bacterium CG1_02_40_25
CGGCCCCTTTTTACAAAGAGGCCGGTTCCCGTGCCTTCTTTTACTTTTGCTGGCCTTGTAAGGCTGCTTTTTCTTCTTTGATCGCCACTAATTCTTCCTCAAGCATCTTTTCTTCGTTTTCTAAAGCGGACAGTTCGTTTTTTGGAGAAATAAATCTCCTGCGACCGAAACCATAACCGCCACAGCAACCTCGTCCTATTCCCAAACCAGCACCACAATAACCCATTCCTCGGCCAGTTCCCGCGCCTTGGCCCATAGGACCAGTTCCGTCTAATCTTGGC
>MNWF01000025.1:287-30564 GCA_001872305.1 Parcubacteria group bacterium CG1_02_40_25
TTTTTCA
Organism: Parcubacteria group bacterium CG1_02_40_25; assembly: GCA_001872305.1. Taxonomy (GTDB): domain Bacteria; phylum Patescibacteriota; class Minisyncoccia; order Portnoybacterales; family CG1-02-40-25; genus CG1-02-40-25. The sequence goes on from MNWF01000025.1 coordinate 295, forward strand.
CCTCCTTCCTTAATTTAATAGATTACTATCTATTATGAATATACACCCATAATGTTTTGTTGTCAATATTTTAGAAATCTGATAAGATAAAAGGGCCGTAGAAATGATTTTATGGAAAAATTTAGATAATTTTAGATGATACTGTAAACGCACAAACAAAAAAAGGAGGATACTTATGTCAGAGCGAAAATTGCGAACCAACAAATTACCGCCCCCGCTAAAACACGATTCTCAAGAAAATGACTCTATAAAAGGGCCTATAATCAAGAAAGCCGCGCAAGAGGCAAGAGATAAAATACACAAAAAGTATGACCTACTTGAAGGCGACTACAAACTAGAGATTGCGCACGAAATCTGGAATAAGCAACAAAAAATCCTGAAAGAAAAAGGGATTGATTGGAAAACCCCAATAGAAATGAACCCAGGAGTACTGATTGACTAAAAAAGGGCCGAGGCAATTAATCAAATTGTCTCGGCTATTTATTTGTATTCTTTAATATAAAAGTTATAATATTTTTTAATGAGCTCACAACTATCAAAAATCAAATCAGTGCTACGCAAAACTACTGACACAAATAAAGCAAAGATTTATCAACGGTTTTTTAAAACCGAGCCCGGCCAATACGGAGAGGGTGATTTATTTTTGGGAGTAACTGTGCCCAAACAGCGCGTCATTGCTAAACAATTTACCGACTTGGCATTATCAGATTTACAACAGCTTTTAGCCAGCAAAATTCATGAAGAACGCAATGTCAGCTTGATAATTTTAGTTAATCAATTTGGAAGAGCTGACCAAGCAGACAAAATCAAACTCACTAAGTTCTATCTAAGAAACCTGCACTATGTGAATAATTGGGATTTAGTTGATGGTTCAGCGCCTAAAATTTTAGGGCCGTATTTAGAAATCATACGCCGATTCAAGTCCCGAACTTGCGAGGCGCCAAGCCGAGCTGTTCGGAACTTGAATTCAATTATAGCCAAAAAGTTCCGAACAGGCCTGTCGGCCAAGTTCGGAACCACGCCTCAACCTCAAGCCCAATACGACTTGTTAACTAAACTCGCTCTCTCCAAAAATCTCTGGCACAGACGCGCTGCCATTTTAACCACTTTTTATTTTATTAAAAAAGGCCGGCCGCAAGAAATCCTACGTCTCGCCAAAATACTATTAACCGATAAAGAGGATTTAATTCACAAAGCAGTTGGCTGGATGTTGCGCGAAGTTGGAAAAAATTGCGGCCAAGAAATTTTAGAAAAATTCTTACGCCAATATAAAAATCAAATGCCCCGCACGATGTTGCGCTATGCGATTGAGCGCCTACCGGCCGAAAAAAAGAAATTTTATTTATCAAATCTGGATCTTGGAAAATAAATAACTACCGACAATTAAAATAGCCACCGTAACCACACTTAAAACCATAAAATCAGTTAAAAGTCCGAAATGCGATACGCCAATCAAGGTGTGACACAAACCATCTACGCCATAAGAAAGCGGATTAACTACGGTGATAGCTGTCAATGCTTTTGGCAAGCCATCTAAAGGGGAAAAGGCGCCTGAAAGAAAAACCAAGGGCATTATCAAAAAATTCATAATCAATTGAAACCCTTGCATATCGCTCAATAAAGAGGCAATGGCCGTGCCCAAAGCTGTAAATAGCAAAGAAATTAACAACATAAACACCAAAGCCAAGGGCAAAAAAGCAATATTCTGGGGACGAAAGCCCGCTGCCATAGCGAGTAAAAGCACTAGCAATCCTTGAAACGAAGCTACTGTGGCTCCGCCCAAAGTTCGCCCCAACATTATTTTTAACCGAGAAACCGGAGCCGCTAATGTCTCTTTTAAAAAACCAAATTGACGATCCCAAATAATTTCTATGCCGGAAAATAAAGCGGTAAAAATAATACCCATAGCCACAATGCCCGGCGCCAAAAAAGTGATGTAATTTCCGCCGCCAGCTTTTTGATACACTTGGCCAAAACCAAAGCCAAAAGCCAACAAAAAAAGCAATGGCTGGCCCAAAGAACCGACTATTCTAGATTTAGAACGAAAATATCTTTTTAATTGTCTTAACCAAAGAATATAGATAGTGCTCATAAATTTGTTCAGTGGCGCATCCGGCGCATCATTCTTAAACGATCCGTAGAATTGGCTTCTTCTTCACGCATAATATTACCAGTTAAAGCCAAAAATGCCTCTTCCAAAGAATTAGTTTTAGTTTTTTCTTTTAACTGCGCGGAAGTGCCCATAGCCACAATTTTCCCGTGGTCAATCACCGCGATCCGCTGGGCAATTTTATCCGCTTCTTCCATATAGTGCGTGGTTAAAAAAACAGTCATTTTTTCAGTCTGGTTTAAGCCCTTAATATAGTTCCAAATATGATTTCTAGTTTGGGGATCTAAACCAAGGGTTGGCTCATCTAAAAATAAAATCTTAGGATGATGAATTAAACCCCGAGCCACTTCTAATCTGCGTTTCATCCCGCCGGAAAACTTTTTCACCAGCTCATTTCTTCTATCCCATAACTCTACATATTTTAATAATTCCTCAATTCGTTTTTGTCGCATCTCTTTTGGCACTTTATACAAGACCCCGTGAAACTCCATATTTTCCAAAGCTGTCAGCTCATCATCCAAACTTGGATCTTGAAACACGATACCAAAAGCACGACGAACGTCATTTTGTTCTGTCCGCGGATCACTGCCATTAATAAAGATCTTACCACTGGTAGGTTGTAAAATAGTAGTCAAAATTTTAATGGTTGTGGTTTTACCCGCGCCATTAGGCCCCAAAAAGGCAAAAATCTCACCTTCGTCGACCGAAAATGAGATATTATCCACAGCCACAAAATCACTAAATTTTTTTGTCAGTCCTTGGACTTCAATTATATTGTTATTTATTTTTTCATTCTCCATAAACATAGACGTCTAAACAAACTAAGCCGAGAAGCAATTCTTCGTCATCCTGAGTACATGCCGCGCGCAGTACCTTCGGTTTATTTCAGGATCCAGTAGGGAACAAAAATTTTTGTTCCCTACAATTTACAAACTGGATGCTAAAACAAGTCAGAGGCACTGCGCACTTCATCTACATTTAGTATAAGATTAGCGCATGTGTTCAACATAACAAATCCTACAACCATTTCATCTTATTCAATGCAACAATCAACCGCTTTTTTGACCAAGTCGCCCAGCTTGCCTAAAAAGCCCTTTTTTTCTTTATCGTGCTTGTTTAATGCCGCTTCGTCAATCCCTTGAACATTAGCAACATCAATCAGCTTCATATTCAAACCCCAAAACAAAGAATAAAGCTGGTAGGCCTTTTCGAATAAATCATAGGCCTCTTGTTTTTTATCCATACCCAGTTGTTTGGTGCCCACTTCCATTAACCGGTAACTGGCGGCTAATAAATGTTTAGAAATACACCATTTTTCGCTTTCATCATTGGTCTGGACTAATTTTTTTAGTAATTGTTTGCGCATCTCGCGCACGTCTTTAATTAAATCGTAATATTTATCATTGCCGGTTTTCGCGCCAGAAAAGAAAAAGTGCTCCTCAATACCCACTAAATTCATAACCGCGATACTTAAATCCTGATCTGATGACAGATCCAATTTTTCCTGTTTTTTCATCGCGTCCACTTTCGCGATAAACTGATTTAATTTTTGAGAATCAATTTCAGGCATGAATTCGTTTCTGTCATCCTGAATACATGCCGCGGGCAGTACCTTCGGTTTATTTCAGGATCCAGTAGGGAACAAAAATTTTTGTTCCCTACAATTTACAAACTGGATGCTAAAACAAGCCAGAGGCACTGCGCACTTCATCTACATTTAGTATAAGATTAGCGCATGTGTTCAGCATGACAGTATTATATTGAACACTAATTTTTCGTAATAAAATAAAATACCGCGCTTAAAATCATCAATGGGATTAAGGGTAAAATAACTTTTTGAAATGAGAAATAAACACGGCCACTATGATATTTTTTTAAAAAATGATGGATGATCATGCCCGCTAAAAAACCAGCACTGCCAACTATCATACCCAATAATAACTTATCTACTCCACCGCATTTATTCAACGGATGGCCAATAAAATCCTTGTAGTAAAACGGGATAATAATAGACGCGTAATAAAACACGACTACTAAAACTTCCCGCCCCCAAAAGCGCCATTTTTTCGTGTTAAACCAACTTAGAGTCCAGACAATCATAGACACGACCAAACCGCCAATCCACAAGCCAGAAATCGTATCATCAATCTTAAGCCAGCGCGCCAAACCAACGCAAGCGCCTACCGCGATAGTGCACACCGGACACACCGCCTTAGCCGGCAAAGCCACTAATAACGCCACTAAAGCCGCAAGGAAAATAGATAAATATTTTTTTAACATAAAATAGTTATTTGTCATCCTGAATACATGTGGCGCGCAGTCCCTTCGGTTTATTTCAGGATCCAGTTCTTATTTGTCATCCTCGGGGACATGCGCTATGCGCAGTATCTGCGATTTAATCCGAGGATCTCGACATGGATACTGAAATAAATTCAGCATGACACGACGCCACAATCCCGTATTGTATAATAAAAACCTTAAAATTGCCAGAGGTAAAACAAAAGGCCGTCTGGATAAAATAAACACAGGCTGCCTATTACCAAAAACACAAAAAACCAAGCATCAGGACTTGACTTAATATGTTGCTCCGCTCTTTGGCAATTTTTGGAACTGCCGGAAATAACTTATGAGATCATTTGGTTTTAAATCGTACAGCGCCCCATGTTATAAAACAGATTCCAAAGATCAAATGTTTTGTGAATCGGCTATATCCAGAAATGCCCACAAAGAGCAAAGCAATATATTATAAGTTTTACGTGAGATAAGGTCAAGACGGTTATCCACAACAAGATCAGTTTTTAGTTTTTAGCGAATCGCGCCGAATACAACCCACAAGCCACGATAACGATAAAATTAATTTTCAAAAAATAACTGCGTGCCATCGGTTTTAATTTCAATATTCCCCGTCTCATCGGTTCTCAAGATTTTATTAGTATATTTTTTTAATCGCTCTACAATTTCTGGCGCGGGATGGCCAAAAGAATTATTTTTACCCACAGAAATTATGGCTAATTGCGGCTGGACGCGCGAAAGCAACCCATCGGTGCTTGAAGTTTTGCTGCCATGATGCGCTACTTTTAAAACTTGGCTGTTTAAATTAAAATTTGTTTGACCCAAAGTTTTTTCTTGCGACTCTTCAATATCGCCAGTCATTAAAAAACAAATTTGCTGGTAACACAGACGACCCACGATTGACGAAGTATTAGTCCCAGAGCCAGTACCGCTAAACGGATAAACCACGTCAAAATTAATTCGCGGGCTAATTTCAATTTGCTGGCCTGCCTGACCGATAGTCACTGGAATATTTTTTTCGCTAATTATTTTTTGCCATTCTTTAAAACCAGCACCATCTGTTTGCGCCGGTGATGCTAAAATCTGCGCCACTTGGTAATGCCGCAAGACCTCTATCAAACCATTGAGATGGTCGCTATCCGGATGCGTTAAAATTACCAAATCAAGGGAACGATCAAAAAATCCCATTTCGTTGCCTAATTTTTCCAACACTGCTTCACCCGGACCACCGTCAATTAAAATTTGTTTTTTATCTGGCGTTTCAATAAAAATGCTGTCGCCCTGACCCACATCAAAAAAGTCAACCTTGAGGTATTGCTGATTCGCTTGTTGCGACCAAACCTGCTGCCAGACAAAGCCAGCCATGACGGCCAAAACCACCAAAACGGCTAATTTGATTTTGAGGTCAATTTTACTTAACATTATCTATAATTTAATTAATAATATCTACGTTATTATTAACATCATATTTAAAATCAGATACACAATCTTAAAGGAGGGACAAAATGCTCATTCATGGCGTTCCTGTATTATTTCATCGGCAATCCACATCTAGTAACGCTTGGGAGTTGCACGCTCTGGTATATATAGACGGAATGTTTGTAATACATACCGGCGACGACACAAGATTTAAAACAATTCCCAATCAACAAACACTTAGCCAGAAACTCTTACTATTAGTTGGTGATAGCACAGTCCCAGACAAATTCGTGGCAATAGTCAAAAAAAGTGTTAGAGACAAGTTGGGCGAAAAACTATCAATGATGTTATTCGAATCAAATCTACCCGCCAGTCTCGTAGAGGGATTACGACAAACTCTTTACAATGACATAGAGCAAATAATTGCCTAAATCATATCACTATCGTCAGCAACTAATCGCTGACGATTTTTTATTAAAGATAATTCGTATTTTTTTTCCACTTATTTGTCATCTCCGTTAAAATAACCTTTCTAACAGGGTCATCCTGAGTACATGCCGCGCGCAGTACCTTCGGTTTATTTCAGGATCCAGTAGGGAACAAAAATTTTTGTTCTCTACAATTTACAAACTGCATGCTGAAACAAGCCTGAGGCACTGCGCACTTCATCTACATTTAGTATAAGATTAGCGCATGTGTTCAGCATGACATCGCAGTTGAAACAGATTCAGCATGACGGTACCGTTGCCATCTCAACACGCCAATTAAAATAATATAATAAACTACCAACCAAAGCCAACTAATTTTTGTCAAATGCCAAACAGGCCACCAAGACCGGCTGAAAAAATCAACCATCATTAAAATATAACTAGCGCCAAGCCATAAAGGCACAGCCAGAATTTTAGCTAAGCCCAGCCAGACAAAACCAATAGGTAATAAAATTAAAATGCCAGCCAGCAAAAATGGCGTAATGGGTACAACTAACAAATTGGCAATCACGCCAACGGCTGACAACTGGCCAAAATAATAAATTGCCAATGGCAAGGTGGCAATTTGGGCGGCCAAAGTCATCGTCAAAAGTTCCCGCCAATAAATTTTTGCTGGTCCTACTTTAAATAATTGATCCAGCCATGGCTTAATATAAACCAAACCCAGCACCGCAACAAAGGACAATTGAAAACCAACGTCAAATCGCAAAGCCATTGGTTTTATCAAAACAATTAGACAAGCACCAAAAACCATAGCCCGATCAATTGAGCTTAACCGGCCAACTTTTTGCGCCAACATCAAAAACCAAGCCATCACTGCGGCCCGCACCGCGGATCCGGGCGCGCCAATCATTAGAATAAACACGCCAAGCGTCGCGCTATTTAAATAAAAAATTTGACCACGCCAAAAACCTAAATACAAAAAAATCGTAAAAAAAATTTGAGAAAGTAAAACAATGTTAGATCCAGAAATCGCAATAATATGGCGCGTTGAAGTTAAATTGAGTTTATCTTTTAAGCTGGTTGACAAATATTCTTCATCGCCCAATAAAAGCGCCACCAAAAGCCCGCTTTGTGGCTGGGGCAAAGATTGGCGTAAAGCATTTTTAATTTTTGATTTTAAATTTAAGATTTGACGATAACCGCCAACCAACACGCCCCCACCTTGATGAAGGTTTAAAGATATTTCCGGCTGATACATTGTCGTATAAATCTGGTCACGCGCCAAATAACTTATCCAATCAAAATTACTGAAATTTTCCGGCGCTTTTAATTTCCCTGTAAGTTGCATTTTATCGCCATAATTTAACTTTTGATATTTTTCGGTAGTCACTAAAATTTTACCTGCCAAAGGGCTTTGCGCTTGCAAAATAAATTGTTTACTATCTTTGCTAATTTCCGGCTCACTAGCCACAAAACCCGTAATTATCGTTTTGGGGCCATTATTTAGACGACTAAGGTGTTTATTCAGATCAATCTCCTGCGAGCTTGCCAGGCGCCACCAGCCAAAGCCAAGACCGATTAGACAGATACCGACAAACATCAACTTATAATTCCTGCGCCAAAATACGCAAAATAGCGCCAACCCCGCGACTAAAAAAACCAGCCACCACGGCTGGCGTAATTTTGTTAACAAACCTATAAAAACACCCCCTAAAAAACTTAACCAAAAGTAAAGAAAAAAGGTTGATTGGTGAATCACAGATATTGAGCCAAAGTTTTTTCTGGCCGAAATTCTTGTAAAACCAATTTTACGCCTGTCTCGCCGAGCCACGCACCATACGGTGCAAGACCAAGCCATTGCCTAATTTGCGAAATATCTTTTTCTGAAACCACATTAGGCGCTAAGGTCGTCCGAAAATTATAAGGCAAAGCGCTATTTTTAATAAAATCAATACTTTTTTGAATAGTTGACAAATTGATCTTAGTAAGACCGCAAGCCCGATGATAGCGCTCTGGCGAAGATTTAATATCCATAGCAATATAATCTAACAATTTTTGTTCAAGCAATATTCGCAACATTTCAGGACAAGAACCATTGGTATCTAACTTGACTAAAAATCCCAGTTTTTTTATTTGACTAATAAAGTCCGGCAAATCTTGATGCAAAGTTGGCTCGCCGCCAGTTACCACCACGCCATCTATTTTGCCTTGGCGCGTCCGTAAAAATTTAAAAAAATCCGCCTCGGCTAAACGCGACTGTTTTTTGATCAGCGCTGGCAAAACTAATTCCGGATTATGGCAAAACCCACAACGAAAATTACAACCCAATGTAAAAACCACTGCCGCGAGTTTCCCCGGGTAATCTATTAGAGAAAGTTTTTGAAGCCCGCCCAGTAACAAAATTTTCAGTGTTATAATTCCTAATTTTCAATACGTGACCTACATTAAAAATTAATTCATTAGAAATTGTTTAGAAATTAGAAATTGAAAATTAAAAATTATCTTACAAGTTCATAGGGTTAAAAAACAAAACAACACATAAATTACTATGTGCTAATTCTAAATACTTTTCTATCCTTAAATTCCGCTTGTTTTCCTTCATTCCATTGTTTAACTGGCCGCAAATAGCCAACCACTCGCGAATAAACCTCGCACGGCTGTTTGATGGTGCATTTTGGACAAAATTCGTGCTCGCCCGCGATATAGCCGTGTTGCGGACAAATACTAAAAGTCGGCGTCACACTGAAATAAGGTAAGTGATATTTAGTAAAAACCCTTTTCACTAAATTCTTAACTGCCTCGCCATCCGACAAACGTTCGCCCAAAAAACCATGCAAAATTGTTCCCCCAGTATAACAGGCCTGAATTTGATCTTGTAAACCCAAGGCCTCAAATAAATCATCAGTATAACCTACGGGCAATTGCGTGGAATTCGTGTAATAAGGCACGGCTTTTTTCTTTAAAACATCACGCTCGTTAGCCGCAATAATATCCGGATATTTTTCTTTATCAATTCTAGCCAAACGATAGCTGGTGCCTTCGGCTGGTGTGGCCTCTAAATTATACAAATTCCCCGTGCTTTTTTGATAAGTGATTAAATGCTCTCGCATAAATACCAAGGTTTCCATGGCTAATTTCTGACCGAGGGGACTCGCAATATCATCTTTAATTAAATTAAGCAAAGCTTCGTTCATACCGATTAAGCCAATAGTGGAAAAATGATTAGCCCAATACTGGCCACGCATTGTTTTAACCCCAGCCAAATAGTGCCGTGCGTAAGGATACAAACCTTTTTCAGTTAATCGTTCTAAGGTTTTACGCTTAATCTCTAAGCTTTCGCGCGCCAAGTCCATAACCTCAGCTAATTGCTTAAAAAATTCTTGTTTTGATTTTGACAAATATCCTAAACGCGGAAGGTTGATCGTTACCACGCCAATACTCCCCGTAAGCGGATACGCGCCAAACAAACCACCGCCCCGTTTATAAAGTTCGCGATTATCGAGACGCAATCTGCAACACATTGACCTCGCGTCTTTTGGATCCATATCAGAATTAATAAAGTTAGCAAAATAAGGAATGCCGTATTTAGCAGTCATTTCCCAAATACCATTATAAACTGGATTATCCCAATCAAAATCTTTTGTGATATTATAAGTTGGGATAGGAAAAGTAAATACACGGCCCTTAGCATCGCCTTCAGTCATTACCTCGCAAAATGCCCGATTAATCATATTCATTTCTTCTTGAAATTCGCCATAAGTTTCTTTTTGTGCCTGGCCACCGATTAAAACCGGTTGTTCTGCCAAAGAGGGAGCTGGCTTTAAATCAAGCGTAATATTGGAAAAAGGCGTTTGAAAGCCCACCCGCGTTGGCACATTCATACCAAAAATAAACTCTTGCAAACACTGCTTGACCTCTTTGTAGTTTAATTGATCATATCGGACAAATGGCGCAAGAAGTGTGTCAAACGAACTTAAGGCTTCGGCGCCCGCCACCTCACCTTGTAAAGTATAAATAAAATTTACCGCTTGTCCGATAGCCGTTCGCAAATGTCCCGCCGGCTTGCATTCAATTTTACCTTCAACCCCGCCAAAACCTTGGCGCAACAAATCATACAAATCCCAACCGCAACAATAAGCTGCCAAAAGCTGTAAATCATGAATGTGAAAAACGCCGTTGTGATTGGCCTCGCGAATCTCTTTTGGATAAACCCGTTCCAGCCAATATTTTTTAGTCACGGCATTGGCAATATAATTATTCAGACCTTGCAAAGAATACGCCATATTACTATTTTCTTTAACCTCCCAATCATTTTCGCCTAAATATTGGTCCACCATATTAACCGCTTGGACCAATGACTCTTCGGACTCACGGATCAAACGATGCTGTTCACGATATAAAATATAGGCCTTAGCAGTTTCGGCAAATCCCTCCAAAATTAAAACCTCTTCAACCAAATCTTGGATATGTTCAATTGTGGGAATTTTCCCGTTTTTAGAACGGCGATTTAAAAGTTCTATTACTCTGGCAGTCACTAAACGCGATTTTTTACCATCGCCTTGTTTAGTGGCCGTGAGCGCTTTGTAAACCGCCATTATAATTTTTTTAGGATCAAATTCCACGATACTGCCATTGCGCTTGCGAACTTGAGTGATTTTATTTAACATAATGTTTTGTGGATTTTAAATTACAGATCTTATTTTAACTTGTGCCTTATTTTAAAGCAATCTTTCAAAGTGTGGATAATAGACCTGTGTCGCAGATTATCGGTAAACCCCATTGGAGATTTAACAACACTTTTTCATAAAAAACTCTTATTTTATCCCTAACGGGGTAAACCCCTTGACAAAATAGACAATATAGTTCTATAATAGACAAAGAGTATTAAAACAAAATTGTGTTAAGTGTCGTCCCGCGCCCCTTGTGGGGAGCGGCACTAAAAAGAAATTAATTTTAATTAGTTTTCGTCTTGCCATTTTGTTTTTAAACTCTGGTCGAATCAGTAATTTAATTTAGTTAAAAACAAAATGGCTTACACAAATCAACAAGACGGCTACGAAAGAAAGATGTATAAAGGTAATTGGAAGTGCGCTAAATGCGGCACGACCATTTCCGAGCTTCCTTTCCAGCCAGATCCAGATAAGACCGATCGTTTGTACTGCCGCGATTGTCACCGACAAAATCGGGATGATCGTCCACGTCGTGATAACTTTGGCCCAAGGCCAATGTTTCAAGGCGATTGGCAATGTTCTAAGTGTGGCACTAAAATCAACGAGCTACCCTTTGAACCACACGATGATCAGTTAGACACGCTTTTATGCCGCGATTGCTATCGCGCCTCCAGACCCGCTTTTGGCGGTGGTCGTGGCCGATAACATGGCATAACTAAAAGCCGCTTGACAAAAGCGGTTTTTGGTTTGGTTTAGTTTCTTCGTCATTCTGAACTTGTTTCAGAATCCAGTGGAAAAATAAAAAAGATGTGTAATCACACATCTTTTTGTCTATACGTCACTTACAACCAAATCTATCCTGCAAACTCCTTAAAATAATCGCCTTGTTTGAGGAATCAAAATCATAAACGACAACACCCCCCTAGGAATTCTTTTAATTACATTGTCTAGATAATCCACAAGGTTAAGTGTGCCCACAGAATTCCATCCAGCCACCTCCGATATACTAAACCCAACGCCAAATTGTTCCCTAAACTTTTGCGAGGCCTGTTTAATTGCTTCCTGAACGTTAAAAGCCCAGTAAGAATTTTCAAAAGCATCATCTACAACCACTTTTAACTGTAGATCTTTATCTTGACAACTCATCTTTAAACCTCCATTTTTCGTTTTTATCATTATCAGCCCAATAATCATCTAATATATAGATAACATAAATATCTTAATAAGTCAACCATCGGAGCAACTGTTTGCTAACCACTATCATTGCCCAGAGGAGGCCCATGGCCGACGACGTGGCAATCTCAAAGTTTGAGCTGTCATAGGGTTCGGGATTGCCGCGTCGTGCGTCTATTAAAAATTTTGACGCACTCCTCGCAATGACAACAATCAACAAATCTTATTTTAAATACTTTCTATTTTTTAATTTATCTGGCAAATATATTTGCTTTTCTTGATAATTAAATTTCGGACTATATTTATAATCTTTGCCATAACCTGAATCTTTCATCAATTTAGTTGGCGCGTTACGAATATGCAGCGGCACCGGCAAAGCGCCATATTGCTTAACGTCATTGGCCACCTGGCCATAAGCCGCGTAAAGCGCGTTTGATTTGGCGCATTTGGCCATATAAACCACGACTTGAGCTAAAATAACATTACACTCTGGCATGCCAATAAAATGGCAGGCCTGATACGCGGATACTGCTTGCTCAAGCGCCCGTGAATTCGCCAAGCCAATATCTTCGGACGCAAAACGGATTAAACGCCGCGCGATATAAAGCGGCTCTTCGCCACCTTCTAACATCCGCGCCAGCCAATAAAGTGCCGCGTTAGCGTCTGACCCTCGCATTGATTTATGTAAAGCGGAAATAATATTATAATGCCCTTCGCCATTTTTATCATACATTAAATGTGATTTTTGAAAGGCCTGGCGCACTAAATCTTTATCTACTTCGTTGGATAAACTAGCGGCATATTCTAAAACATTCAGCGCGGTTCTCGCATCGCCATTAGCCATTTGACTAATGAGCTTAATAACTGAAAGTTTAATTTTAATTTTTGCTTGACCTATTCCTTTTAATTTATCTTTTAAAGCCCGCTTTAAAATTACCGCGATTTGCTCACTGGTTAACTGGTTCAGAACAAACACCCGACAACGTGACAGTAAAGCGGAAATTACTTCAAAACTTGGATTTTCCGTGGTCGCGCCAATTAAAATAATTATGCCTTTTTCTACATGCGGCAAAAGCGCGTCTTGCTGGGCTTTGTTCCAACGATGAATTTCGTCAATAAACAAAATCGTTTTTTGGCCCAAACGCGCGTTGGTCTCGGCTCGCTTAATGATCTCGCGCAAATCCTTTAGGCCAGCATTAACCGCGCTTACTTGATGAAAATCCGCTTTGGTTTTTTTGGCAATGATAAAAGCTAAAGTTGTTTTGCCAGAACCGGGCGGTCCCCAAAAAATCATTGACGGCATTTTGTCGGCGCTAATTGCCTGGCGCAATAATTTGCCCTGACCAATCACTTCTTCTTGACCCAAAAATTCCACCAATTTGGTTGGCCGCATGCGATCCGCCAATGGCTGATTTTGATTAATAATTGCCATGATAATACTAATAATGTCATTGTGAGCCAAGGCCATAAGAGGCCGGGACGTGGCAATCTCGCGGGAAGGTACCAAACATAAGCGAGGCGGCCGACCCGCGCAATCATTATCCTTTAATCTACCGCTTTTTTAAATTTTTGACAATAAAAAAGCAGCAAGATATTTTATCCTGCTGCCAAATATGTCAATCAATCTTAACCCTCTGGACGTTTATTGTCTATTGTCGATGGCCAAATAATGTCTAATTCCTGCAATAGCTCATACCATACTGGCTCTAGCCCCGGCGATTTTTCCCATTCCTCATCGCCAGTTTTACCAGCCAAATAATCTTTAGTGCGTCGCGCTAACATCAACAATTGATCGTGGCCATACCAGCCGGCTTGTTTAGTCTCATCGGGACTCGGATTCAATTCGCCAGAAAACTTAAACACTTTATAAATAGACCAAAAATGTCGATTACCGCCAATACGCCAACAAAAATTTTCTTTTTTGCCATAAAAGATCAATTTTTTTCTAACGATCTTTAATCCTGTTTCTTCCTCTAATTCAGCTTCAGCTATAATCGCACACTTTTTCAGGAATTTTATCCAAATCACCTTTTAGACAGATTGACTCAAAAGCCACGATCTCCTCTTGGAATGACGAATCTTTTGGCAAATCATTTAATACATATATTGGCCTGTTTTGCACGTGTGCCGAATACATTTCCATGGCAGTGTTACCGCCAATATAATTATCAGTATCTTTGGCATAACAATTTACCACCAAAATAGCATCAGCTTTGCCAATCTTTTTGTGGTAATCGCGCATCAAATCATCCTCAATTTTTCTTCGCGCGCCCTCGTCAGTATTGCCGACTTGTCTTTTGCCACTCACAAATTCATCTGTGTGACGCGGCAAAATACAGTCATAGCCATTCTTGATTAAGTATTCGCCTGCAATCAACACTTCTCTGGAACATCGCATGCTGCCGCAAATCGCAATCGTCACTTTTTTATCAGCCATTTTATTCTCCTTTCATCAGTTGTACAATATGATATAAACAGTATCTTAAGAACTCGCCCTTAAAAACCAACGGCCTAATTTAACACAAAAAGTCACGATAAACAAGGAAATGACAAACAAAAAACAGCAAGCTCAAACTTACTGTTAAATATACCCTGCCATCATTTGGATTGACCCAACGATCTAATGTTAACGACGTGGATCCCGGATCGCCACGCATCGTATGGCGCATGACTCGATGACCAGGATGACATGGCACGGGACTACTTCATCTTTCGCCTAATAAACGCTGGGATATCCCAAGTATCATTGTCATCAACTGCTTTAACTTCTGGTTCAAATGCTTTTGGTTGAGGTTTAAGCTGTTTTGGTTCTGACTTAGGTTCTCCATTGGATTGCTGTTTAACGTTTTCACTATTTTCCGTGTCCATGTCAGTGCCAATGTCAATAGCGTCCTCATCATCTTCACTGCCTGGCGTTTCTTGCCTCAAATTCGGGAAATCAAAACCAGAACCACGAAAATCGTTAGGACTAACAATTTTAGAATGCTCTACGATTCGACTGACACCTTCAGAACGCACCACGTTATCTGAATCAAAACCGGTAGCAATCACTGTAATCTTGATTTCCCCTTTTTTCAATGCTTCGTCAACCACCGCGCCAAAAATTACCTTGGCATCCGGATCAATGGATTCGGTAATCACTTTGGCCGCTTCATTGATTTCGGTCATTGTTAAATCAGAACCGCCGCAAACATTAAACAAAACTCCCTTGGCGCCATCAATGGCAATTTCCAAAAGCGGTGAATTAACCGCCGCCTTGGCCGCGGTTACTGCCCGATCATCCCCAGTAGCGCGCCCCACGCCCATTAAGGCGGACCCCGCGTTTTGCATAATCGCCCGCACATCCGCAAAATCAACATTAACAATGCCAGGTACGGTAATTAAATCAGAAATGCCTTGCACGCCTTGGCGCAAAACATCATCCACCATAGCAAAAGCGTTATTTAAAGTAATGTTTCTATCTATAATTTGTAAAATCTTATCATTAGGAATTGTAATTAAAGTATCCACTCTATCTTTTAATTCCATAATACCTTTTTGAGCGATTTTCATACGCTGGTTGCCTTCAAAAACAAAGGGCTTCGTAACCACGCCAACAGTTAAAGCCCCGGCGTCTTTGGCGGCCTCGGCAATAATTGGCGCCGCTCCTGTGCCCGTGCCGCCGCCCATACCGCAAGTAATAAAAACCATATCAGCGCTTTTAACCGCGTCATGAATTTCATCGCGATTTTCTTCGGCAGCTTGACGCCCAAGTTCGGAGTTCATGCCAGCTCCCAAGCCCCGAGTCAAATTTTTGCCAATATGTAATTTATGCGAAGCCTTGCAAAAATGCAATTGTTGGGCATCGGTATTAATCGCAATAAATTCTACGCCTTGAATTTTAGAATCAACCATTCTAGAAATAGCATTATTGCCGCCGCCACCCACGCCAACTACCTTAATTTTGGCGAATGTTTCAATTTCTGGTTTAATTTGAGCCATAATAATAGAATAAAGAATAAAGAATAAAGAATTAAGTAAAATTAAACCGATTTATTCACTGTCGCCTCCGCTTAATTCATGCTTCTTGATTCTTAATTCTATTTTATAAATAATGCCCTCGCGTTTTGCCAGGGCAATACAAAAACAAAAGTATGCTGACAAAATTTATGGATTAAACGCCTTTAATAATTTTTTAATTTTTTGCCACAAACCATATGTCATTTTAGGACTACCCGCCATACCCCCCCCAGAATTCTGTCTATTCTTGACGCCCCAATAAGTCAAACCAATCGCTGGCGCGAAACAAGGGTCATCAACCTGATCCAAAATACCAGTAGCTTCTTGAGGGAACCCTATTTGCGCTGGTAAGCGCAGTTTTTCCTTGATAAGATCAATCACCCCTACCATCTTAGCGCCACCACCCAAGAGAACAACACCCGCTGGCAAAAGACCATGACGACCAACCCTCTTTAGCTCTTGATTAACTAAATCTAAAATTTCTTCAGCTCGCGCTCGCACAATTTTAGCAATTTCACAACGAGGCACGTAGCCCTGTTCACTATCAGATAAATCAGCCAAATTAATTTTAACTTTAGAATTGATCTCTTGAGGAAGAACTGAAGCATATTCTATCTTGATTCGTTCGGCTAAATCAATATCCGTTCGCAAGCCAATCGCGATGTCATTGGTAATATGGTTAGCCCCCAAGGGAAAAACATGAGTGTGAATAATATCGCCCTCTTCGTAAATTGTCAAGCATGTTTGACCAGCGCCAATGTCTAGACACAAAACACCAAGCTCTTTTTGCCTTTTAGTCAAAACAGCTTCCGCGCCAGCTAAGGGCGAAGCGATTAAACTTTCCACATTCAATCCCGCCTCATTGACGCACTTAGTCAAATTACGGACAAACGGCGAAGAGGCGTCAACAATCAAACAACCCACTTCTAATCGCACGCCATGCATACCGATCGGATCCTTAATTTCGTCTTGGCCATCAACCGTAAAATTCATCGGCAAAGCATGAATAATTTGCCGATTGGGTGGTAATGAAATTGCTTGCGCCGCTTTTAAAACTCGCGCCACATCTTCACTGGAGATTTCGCCATCAGCTCGAGAAACAGCTACCACGCCCTTACTTTGACGACACTGTAAATGATTACCACCCAAGCTAACCGTCGCGCTCGTAATCGCAAGACCGCTACTCCGGCTGGCCGCCTCTACCGCTAGACGAATAGATTTAACCGTATCACGAATATCCACAACCACCCCACGACGCAAACCGAATGATTTGGTCTCCCCCACACCGATAATTTGCGGATGGTTATCACCCTCCTTAGTTTGCGCCACCACTACACGTATAAAGCCAGTACCCACATCAAGACCGGTGATGATTGATTCTTTAGACATAAACAAGAAAAAAATTTCTAATTTTGAATTTTTAATTTCTATTAAATGATTAATTTCTAATTTACAAAACGTTTAAAAATTAATCATTGAAAATTTAATAAAAATTAGAAATTGATAATTAAAAATTAAGTTCCCCTAACACAGACCTTGTCTTGGTCTCCATCTGTCTATAACCAATTTTTGTAACGTGATCCATGCCCATGAGATGTAGTATACCGTGAATCAAAACCTCTGTCAATTCAGCTTGCCAGGGTTTTTTCGCGGCTCGTGCGTGGTCTTTCACTTGTTTTAGACAAACAACCAAATCACCCCAGTCATTGCTGGTGTGGCCAAAAAAAACATCTTGATCTTGCGGGATATCATTTTCTTGATAATTAAAAGATAAGATATCTGTTACTTCGTCTTTATGCCGGAATTTTTTATTAAGTTCTTGGATGCGCGGCGACGTTACCAAAATCAATCCTACTTTTTTACGATTATCTAAATCTAAAATACGCCAAACTTTTTGGCCAATTTTTTCTAACCATTTTTTATCAACTTGAAATCGGGTTAAATTGGTAACTAATAACGGCAAAATAAAGAATTTATTTATCTAAACGCACCCCTCTTGGCAAGGGGTCGTTTTCAGCGAGTTTACCTTGTTTAATCAACTGATCTCGCACGACTTTAATTTTTTCGCGCCGCAAAGCGCTTTGTCTTTTGGCTCGTTTATTAGCGGGTTTTTCATGAAAGCGATCTTTACGTGCTTCCAATAATATGCCGCTTTGCTGTACGCGGCGACTAAAACGGCGCAAAAGACTAGTTGTAGTTTCTCGATTCCTGCGCTTGACTTCAATAGCCAAAATAATTCACCTCCTTAGTGGTGTTTAAATTTGATACACTCTACGTTAACACTGTTTAAATTTTATGTCAAATTGGCTGATTTTCGCGTTAATTGACCATTAATAATTTATGGCACCAAAAATTGTGGAAAAATATTATTACCTGCTGACCCAAAAAATCTCCGGACAGACTCCATGGTCAAATTCAGAACTTTTTTCTCGCCTAATAAATTAATAATTATTTCCCCTTAGAATATTCGTAAATTCCATCATTCCATTCTTGCATAAAATCTTTTATGTCTTTAATTTTCTTGAAGCTTTCATCTAAATGAAAATCACTCGCAAAAAGTATTAAAATACCCTTATCTTTCAAGATTCTTTTGACTTCATTTTTCAATTCCTCCAAATATTCATTGTTTATTTTTCCTGTTCTCTTATCTGAATTTGTTTTTATCCCGCTACTTATGATCACACCAACAGAGTTATTCCCCATCCTTGAAACAACATTTAACATATCTCCCCTTATTAGAATAGGGGACGCTTGAGATAATTAATTTCACTTCATCAATTAATTTTTTGTATTCCAACGGCGCTTCTCTATCAAAAAACAGCTACTCTAATTCGGCAATTTTTTGTTCTTTTGTTTCTTTTTCCGCCTGATCGCTTTTTACTATTAGTTCAGCTTCGCGTATTGTTTTTCCTACATTTTCCATATTTTTTAGAATAGCAACGCCTTATTCCATCAAAAGATTCGTTATTTTTATTATATACTACATTATCAACACAAAGGCATTGACAACTGAAATAAATATATGATACTATTAAATTGTTCTGCTACGGTAGAACGGCACCAAGCATTCCTCGGTTTTTCCGAGGAACTTTTTTTTATTTAAGCAACTCCACATCTTTTCTTATCTTTTTAAAATCTATAAACTTTGCTTGTTTTATCAGTTCAATGGCAATATGCTTTTTTGCGAAAATAACAATGCGGCGTTCTTTGGAAAAAATAAATATTAGAAACATCAATAAAGACAGCAGTTTTGCCTTTAGCAAATTTACTTATCATAATACAAAAAAACAATAAACTTTTCACCTCGCTCCCACAGACCGAAGATCCGGCCTGACCTCCAAAAATGACACCCTCTCGGGTGTCACTCCAAATAATAATCTACGCTGCCATAAAATGTAAGTGCAAATGCTCAACCAATTGTCCGGCACCGCGGCCAACATTAAAATGTAGTTGATAGCCAGAATCAGCCACGCCTTGATCTCGCGCGATTTTCCGCGCCAGTAAAATCATTTTACCAGCCAACATCGCGTCTTTTAATTTTAAATCATTAATTGACACAATATGGCGTCGCGGTACAATCAAAAAATGTAATCGTGCCTTAGGTTTAATATCCTTAAAAACCACGAATAATTTATCGTGATAAATTATTTCAGCCGGAATTTCTCCTTTGGAAATTTGACAAAAAATACAATCCATAGAATAAAGAATAAAGAATAAAGCAACCCCCACCCTAACCTTTCCCCCTGAAGAGGGGAGGAGAGAGAGAAAGCATAATTCTTTATTCTTTATTCTTTTCTTTTAATCTTTTTTTCAAAACATCTACAATCTTAGCCAATTTAATATTTTCCTGAATACCGCTTTGCATATCGCGTAAAATAAGCACTTCTTCAACTGCCTCTTTTTGGCCTAAAATAATCGCGTAAGACGCGCCTAACTGATCAGCGGCCTTAAATTGGCTTTTCAAGCTATCCTTAGAAAACGCTTCAGCCACCCGCAAACCAGATTGCTTTAATTTTTCAAACAAAACCAAACTTTTTTTACGTCCCAAATCGCCAATCTGTACCAAAAATACTTGAGGCGCCATTTTTTCATTAAAACCAATTTTTTGTTTTTTAAGATATTCAACAATTCTATCCATACCCAAAGATAATCCCACGGCCGGCGTAGGGCGCCCCCCCAAAAGAGAAATTAAACCGTCATAACGACCACCCGCACCTAAAGTGCTCTGAGAACCAACATCTCCATCTGGAATAAACTCTAAAACCGTTTTGGTGTAATAATCAAACCCACGAACTAAATGAGTATTCAACAAATAAGGCAAAGATAGGGCGTCTAAGAATTCTAAAACCGCCTTAAAATGATTGTTGCAGACGTTACACAAAAAATCAATAATTTGGGGCGCTTCTTTTTTAACCGGCTGGCATTTATCTTCTTTACAATCTAAAACTCTTAGAGGGTTTTGCCGCAAACGACGCTTGCAATCCGTACAAAGACCATTCTGATGAGCCCGCAGATAACCCACTAAAGTTCGCCGATATTCCGGCCGACATTGTTCACAACCAATACAATTGATATTAACGGTAATCCCCTTTTGAATTTTTAATTTGCTAAAAATAGAAAAAGCTATCTGGCATAATTGAGCGTCAAGCACTGGCGACTTATCGCCTAAAATTTCTAGACCAAATTGCCAATGTTGACGCAAACGACCGCTCTGAGGATGTTCATAGCGGAACATCGGACCACAATAATAAAGCTTGACTGGCTGGGGCCACTGCTTCATCCCGTGCTCAATATATGCCCGGCAAACACTAGCGGTGGCTTCGGGGCGCAAAGTTAAGTTATCACCGCCTTTAGTTCGCAAATTAAACATTTCTTTTTCCACAATATCAGTTATCTGCCCAACTCCTCGTTCAAAGAGCTCTGTTTCTTCTAAAAACGGCAAATCAATCCGCGAAAAACCATAACTCGCGGCAACTTCTTGAGCCACTTGACGAATCTTCTGCCAATATGGCTGATCAATAGGCAAAATATCGCGAAAACCCTTTGGTGATTGATAAACTTTTTTCATGTGAAATATGAATTAAATATTTAACTTGTTAATTATTAATTGTTTAGTACGTTGGCGCTGTCATTAGGTGAATTTTATGAATCGGCCAAGCTCTGACCCACGTCTTGCCAATAATATTCTGACGCGGCACTGGCCCCCAACGCCGCGAATCAGAAGAGGCATCACGATTATCGCCCATAACAAAATACTCGTCTTCGCTTAAAGTATATGCGGCTTCGCCATAATAATATGGTTTTGGGCTTAAATAGCTGGCCTCATCTAACAAAAAACCGAAATTGCTATGGCTAGAAATATAAATGCCTTCGCTATTGATCTTGATCGATTCGCCAGGCAAACCAATAATCCGCTTAATAAAATACTGTCTGGGATCCTGCGGATAACGGAAAACAATCACATCGCCCCGCTGTGGCTGGCTAAACCGATAACTAATTTCATCAACAATCAGATACTCGCCATTTTCGAAATTTGGCTCCATAGAAGCGCCGCTAACAAAAAACGGCTGCATCACCCAGACCCTAATCGGCACCACAACTACCAAAACTACAATAAAAATCTTAACTAACTCCCAAATGAATTTTAAAACTTCAGTCAATTTATTATTCATAGGAGCTATTATAGCACAATGCTTAAGATTGTAAATACTGCCTGCTCCGCTAAAAACATGGTTCGTAATCACGCGGACAACTTAAAACCGCCCAGATAGGCGGCTTTAAGATTAACTAAAATATAGCTGCTTTAGATCGAATATGGCTCGCCAGTAGTGTAAAAATCCATTTCCAACTGACTAACTATGTCAATATCTTCCCAACGATAACCCAAAGTATTATACGCGTCAATACTAGTAATTTTTCTTTTATTATTGGACAACATATAAACATCGGGGCTAGTTACGGTCTTGATAACACGACAATCTGGGTAAACCGCCATTTCTGTATCATTAATAATCACTAATTTATCCCACTGATAACCATAGCCGTCAAAGATTGCGGACGACGCCAGCCAACGACGAACTCTAGTTGTTGAAAAATGATAGGTCTTGGGATCTTGGTCAGTTTTAATTAATTCGGTCCGCGGATAGGCATCGAGCTGCGCTTGGGTGATTGTTTGGATACCACTCCAGGCATAACCATAAGAATTGAAAGCTTCAATTGAGGGCAAATGGCGCTTGGTCCCCTTGCTAATTTGATAAACCGCTGAATCATTAGCCGTTTTAACCAAAATAATTTCTGTAGTACAACCATTAAAATCAGCGCCATTAACGTATTGATCAATAACACTCTGCTCCACAGAAACCACACTTGCCCAATTATACTTACAGGAATCAAAAGCATCAGCGGAAATAATCCGTCTTTTTTGACTATTATCAATTAGATAAATCGTGTTATCAGGTGACTTGAGAAAAGCGCCATTACCATATGGCAAAGTACCGCCACCGCCCCCACCAGACTGCGTGCTAGCAGTTACAAAAGTATAGTCGCCTGAAACAGCTTCGTTGCCTGCCGCGTCTTTACTCCGCACTCTATAATGATAGGAGGTTGCTGGATTGACGTTTGTCACATTTTCTGAATGCGAAGTTTGCAAGCTCGCGTTAAGTATAGTGGAATTGCCATAGCCCGCCGAAACCCCGTAGTCAACTTGCGCAGTAGCTGGTTCGTCAGTTGTCCAAGCTACAGTAGCGCCTGTGTAGTAGGCGCCCGAACTCTGAACGCCACTAATTACCGGCTTAGTGGTATCTAAAATCGTTATTGTCATGGCCGATGGGGAATTAGAAACTCCAGAAATATTAAGCGCCTCATCTGAAATTTTTAAAGCAAAAAAATAAGTTGTGTTAGTTAATAAACTACCAACAATCATAGTTTGGCTGGTACCGCTGACTTGGGGCACGGATTCGCCAGCTACTTGACTGGCGCCTGCCCAATTGGCTTCGGTAATTTGACTTGTGCTATAACGAACGTCATAGCTGGCTGCCGTGCCGATAACTCCATCATCTCCAGACGCGGTCCAAGTTAAAGTGATAGAACTACCAGTCGCGCTACCAGCTGTTAAATTAGTTACGGCTGCTGGCGCCGTTGTGTCTGGCGAATCAGTTGTGCCCGAAACCACATTAGACAAAGCAGAAATATTTGGTATTTCATCTGAAGTTTTTAAAGCGAAATAATAAGTGGTGCCTGATGCCAAGCCAGAAATCATCATCGACTGGCTGGTACCCGCGGCTTGCGGGGCTGGCTCCCCAGTTACTAGAGTTGCGCCCGCCCAGTTGCCATCATTGATTATCGCGTTAGACCGTCTTAAATCATAACTCATTGCCAAGCCAACCGCCCCATCATCCCCAGGAGAAGTCCATGTTAAAGTTATTGAGTTGGAAGCACAGCTAGAAACAGCTAAATTAGTAATCGTGGCTGGCGGAGTAATATCTGGCGCCGCGGCTATTGTGTAACTGCCGTTAGTTACCGCTCCCAAAACATCTGCTCCAACTACAGCCACATTGCAATCCAAACTACTGCCCACAGTAAAATCAAAA
The DNA here is from genome assembly GCA_001872305.1 of Parcubacteria group bacterium CG1_02_40_25. Taxonomy (GTDB): domain Bacteria; phylum Patescibacteriota; class Minisyncoccia; order Portnoybacterales; family CG1-02-40-25; genus CG1-02-40-25. The sequence goes on from MNWF01000025.1 coordinate 23,978, forward strand.
CTCACCACAGCTGTGCCTATGGCCTTGGCTTGAAAATTTAAGGTTAAAAGCACACCGCTACCGTTATAATGCGCGCCGCCGGATGATACCTGTGAAAAATTATAAGTACCGTTGACATTGTCAATAACATTAGTCAGGGTATTAGCGTATAACGCGCCGGGAGTCGCGCTCTTTAATTCTAAATAAGTTTTATTAAATCTTAGATAATGCAAATCAACACCATCGGTATTAGCCCCCTGGGTATTTAAATTAACAGTTAAACTAAAATTTTGGCCGACCGTATAACTGCCTGAAACTGGCGACAAAGCAAGGGTCGCTGCTCGGGCTGGCAACGCCCTAACAAAAAAACCCACGCAACCAACAGCTAAAACTACGCCGCTAAAAACAATTACTTTGTTTGTCAAAGACATATAATTTAAAATTTGTTTTGTGCCCTATCACTAAAACAAATTTTGACTTAATTGATAAAATTAATCGATAATATTGAAATGCGCGTCATAAACTTGGCCTAAAATATCTTGGCCATTTTCACCAGCCACATTGCAATCGCTCGTAGAATCTTTTTCAAATAAAAATTTTAAATCGGCCTGGCCAGCACGCTTAATCTTAAAAGATAATTCGGCTATCCTGATTTCGTTATGCCAAACTACTTGCGCGGGCGCTAAATAAGAAAAAACGATTTTGCCTTCTTGCCAATCTTTAATTACCCGCGTGCCTAGTTCTGCGCAATCACTTTCGTCCACGCAATCTTCGGGCTCCATTTCCGCTATGGGCACTAAATCAAGTATCGTTGGATCATAATTGATAAAAATATCCACGCCATAAGCCGCTTGATCTTGACTATCTAGGACAACTTGGACATTTAAATTATCGCCCACTTTTTGCTTGCCACTTAAAGGCAAGAAACTCAAAACTGCTTTTCTGTCTGTGGCCAAAGCGGTCTTTTTATCCCCAGGCACCTGACCATTATTTTCTGGCTTTATTAAATGAAAATTAACTACCCACGGTACATTTAAATCTTTAGCAACTAAACTGGCATAGAATCCAGCTCCAAAAATGACGGCCACGCCAATAACAACGAATAAAATAGTATATAAATTTTTCATAATAATATGATTTAAATTATTATTTAATTTTAAGTTTTATGCTTGTTTTAGTCACCACTAACCAACCAGTTCTTATTCATAATCCCCCAATCTAACGTATTAACCATGCCGTCATGATTAACGTCAGCCACCGCGTCATTAGTCCCCCACTTAACACTCATTACTTGCCAATCCAAGGAGTTAATTATATTATCAGCGTCTTGAAGATTGCCCGCCTTGGGTCGTAAGGGATTACTAGTACTCAAATCAAGATTTGTACCCGTAAAACTAATACCCTTAAGCGAAGTACTCAAATGGTAAAACGTCACAATCTTTAAATCATAACTTTGATTAGTCAAAGTTTTCGCGTCAATGACGATTAGCCCGTTAGCATCAGCCGTTCCCGACGCCTGAACCACGGGGTTGGTGGTGGCGCCGGCCGTATAAACATAAAAACTTACAGTACCGCTATAATTCATAGATTTCTCCTCTGGCAAAACCTTTAAGCTAATCTGCGGTCCAGTTGAGGCAACGATATTAGTCGTCACGGTATTGCTTGTGCCAGAATAACTTTTGTTAGTGCTGTCTTTATAGGTTACTGTGGCCTGATTGGTAATGGAGCTCGGCGCGCCCCAAATCTTGCCAAACCAATCCTGGGAAACTACCAATACTAAGGCCGACGCGAACCCAGCCACAAAAACAGTAATTAACATCGCCTTCCAGACAGTTAAACGCGTACGGTGCATCAAAACTAAACTTTGATTAAGCCGTTTTAGCCCGCTCTTAATAACTCCTTCTTTGTCTGGCGGCAAAGAAGATTGCGACTGATCAGAAGAATTTATATAAGACATATTTTTAAAAAATTATAATTTCAAAATTTTATAACCAATTGTATTAATTTTATCATTTTTTGATTTTTTCGCAAGAGATTGACGATGCCCGCCAATTAGAGATAATAAATCCCCCCTGCAAACAAGACCTTTTAAACAATTTTTTTCGTCAACCACGGGAATAGAATTAATATGTTGTTCGGTAAAAATCGCGGCAACCACTCGTACATCAGTTTCTGGATTGACCACCGCTATTTCCTTTTCCATAAGCATTGCCGCTGGCATTTGAGTAACTGATTTAATGGCCTGGCTAATTTCTTTTCTGGCATCCCCCTCTACGGGCAATGCTTCTAAAAATTCAATGTACGAAGGCAGGTGCAAATCAGTATCATGGCTAATTAAATTCTCTTGCCGCACTATGCCCATTAGATGATGCTCATGGTCAACTACCGGCAAACTAGAAAAATTATTTTTTCGCATTAAAACTACTATCTCTGCCAACGGAGTAGTCAGCTCAATAGTTAAAACCTTTGGCGTCATAATTTCTTGAATCTGCATAAGGGTTAATTATATTCTTTTTAGTGCTCAGAGTCCAATACGCGATAACTGATTTTATCCACAACGACTGAATGATAGCCGTAGGGAACAAAAATCTTTGTTCCCTACTGATAAAATTGCCCGGCGCCAAATCTTATGCTAAGATATAGTCAATGGTTAAGCTAATTGTCGGTTTGGGGAATCCCGACCAAAAATTACAAAATACAAGACATAACTTCGGTTTTATGGTTATAGACGCCTGGGCCAAAAACAGTGGCATAGGTTTTGTTTTTAACAAAAAATTTAATGCCTTGATCGCCCAAAATAGGGAACAAAAATTTTTGTTCCCTACTGACAAAGTTATTTTAGCCAAACCGCAAACAATGATGAATAATTCCGGCCAATCTATAAAAAAAATCTGCCAATACTTTAAAATTAAACCCGAAGAAATTCTAGTGGCTCACGATGAAAATGATCTGCCTTTTGGCAATCTTAAATTAATCTTTGATAAAAGCACGGCCGGCCATCGTGGAGTAGAATCTATTATAAACCAACTCAAAACGCAAGCTTTTTTCCGCTTGCGCCTGGGCATCGCACCCCAAGCGTCTGCCAATCTTTCCTTGGAAGATTTTGTTTTACATGACTTTAACCCCCAAGAACAACAGTCATTGCCTAACATAATTAAAAAAGCCACTGAAATCATTTCAGCGACTTTAGATATGTCCGCAGACAACCCCGACCAATTAATAAGCCGGATCAGTCAAGCTAAATCTTGAATCTAAAATCTTAAATTTCGGAATTTTATCCTTTATCCCACCTTCAAGCATTAGGGACAAAACCACAAAAGCAGTTTGCCCCTAATCTTACCGGTTACTAACCAAGCATAGGAGGGATTGTCTTGGTGCTCACCACTTAAAGATGGGATAAAGGACAAAAACAGTCGTACGAACAACTCCGTCTTAAGATTCCCATTGTAATCGGGACGACAAATTTGTCAATAACCACACTTAAATTTCTAAACTTAAATTTCTAATTTCTAATTTTCAATTTCTAAGCAATTTTCAATATTATAATTTCTAATTTTTAATGCGCGGCCCATATTTAAAAATTAAAAATTGATTCATTGAAAATTTTTTAAAAATTAGAAATTGAAAATTAAACATTAAGGAATATGATTAGATAGCATAATTAAACTGATGTTGCCAGACAAGGATATAATGAAATACCTCATAATTCCCCGACTTACCCCCTATTTTTTAAGTAAGCCGGTTTTGTGGTTTAGAGAAAACCGCCCCCAGCTTAAAAACTTAGCCAAAAAACCGTGGGCAAAAAACCAAGTTCTCATTTTAGATCAAAATCAAATTATCAATCCACTAAATCTATTAAGACAATTAGCGGAGCTAGGGTATCAAAAGACCCAGCGAACAGCGGCCCCCGGACAATTCAGCCACCGTGGCTCTGTAATTGATATTTTTGCCTTAGGACATAACCATCCTTGGCGTTTAGACTTCATTGGCAATTGTCTAGAACAAATTATCACCCTGTCCGTTAAAGAAAATTCTCCTGATGATTGGACTGCTTTAATCAATCGCCGAGTTAATAAAAGAAAAACCCCCATAGAAAACACCGTGAAACATGGTGATTATCTAGTGCATCTTGATCACGGTATCGGCCGTTTTATTGGTTTTAAAAATGAACCGACCCGCAACTCACAACCAGCAACTCACGACTCGCAACTCGCCCCGTTAAAAAAGACCCTTCTAACGGGGCGAACAACCCGTTATTTTGTGATAGAATACGCCCAAAAGGATAAACTTTTTGTCCCCGTTGAATTGTCCGATAAATTAAATTTATATTTTGGCTTTAATCGGCCAACGGTTCATCGCTTAGGCGGGACGCTTTGGTCAAAAATCAAAAAACGGGTCAGCCAAGATACAATAAATTTAGCCAAAGAACTTTTAAAGATCTACGCCGAACGCGAAACGAGTCCCGGTTTTGTTTATGAGTCAGACAACGCCCAGTCCCAAGAATTAGCCGACGATTTTCCCTATCAGGAAACCGCTGACCAAAAACAAACACTGACGGAAATTATTATGGACATGGAAAGCCCCTATAAAATGGACCGCTTGGTTTGCGGAGACGTTGGCTTTGGCAAAACCGAAATCGCTTTACGAGCGGTTTTTAAAGCAGTAATGTCTAGCAAACAAGTAGCAATACTGGCGCCAACGACAATTTTGGCTAACCAGCACTATCATAATTTTAAAAAACGGCTAGGGCGTTTCGCGATTAACGTTGCTATGTTTAGCCGACTGCAAAACAAACACACGCAAAAAAATATTATTAATCAAATCGGCCAAGGCCAAACAGACATTATTATTGGCACGCATCGCTTGTTGTCAAAAGATATTCAATTTAAAAATATTGGCCTTGTGATCATTGACGAGGAACAAAGATTTGGCGTCCGCCAAAAAGAAAAATTCAAAAAAACTCGAGCCAACATTGACGTTTTAAGTTTAAGCGCCACCCCAATCCCCCGCACGCTTTATTTATCATTAAGCAATTTACGCGAAGTAAGCTTGATTCAGACACCGCCACCAGGCCGCCTACCAATTAAAACCTTTATTCAAAAATACGATTGCCAAACCATTAAAAAAGCGATTTTACAAGAATTTGATCGCGGTGGCCAAGTTTACTTTTTACACAACCGCGTGCAAACCATTGATTTAGTCCGCCAAAAATTAAGCGCCATTCTTGGTCATCAAGCAAAAATTGGTATTATTCACGGCCGTTTGCCAGAAAACGAATTAATTAACACAATGAATAAATTTCGCAACAGAGAAATCAATTTACTTTTAGCCACGACAATTATTGAAAACGGGCTTGATTTGCCCAATGCCAATACTCTAATCGTTGAAGATGCCACGCGTCTCGGACTTAGCCAAGCGTATCAAATTCGCGGCCGTATCGGACGCTCTACTACCCAGGCCTACGCTTATTTCTTGTATCGGCCAAAAAATTTAACAAACATCGCCCAACGACGATTAAAGGCGCTTCAAGAAGCAGAGACACTGGGATCAGGCTACGAAATTGCCAAACGAGATTTAGAAATTCGCGGCGCCGGCAATATCTTGGGCCGCGAACAAGCAGGACACATTAACGCAGTTGGACTAAATTTGTATTGTCAGATGATAAATGAAGCGGTGAGGCAATTAAAAAATCAGTCATAGTTAAATTTCTAATTATTCTAATTGTTCTAAAAAATGACCAATGCCCAAACCCCAATAACTAAGAATTTATCAAATGTTATTTTGGACATTAGACATTAGTCTTTGAGATGGTTACAAAATCATTGTCATTCCGGCCGCCGAGCCGGAATCCACGGCGTTAATACTGGATCCTGAAACATAGCATTCGCATAGCTACGGCTGGCAAGGCAAGTTCAGGATGACAAAATGGTTATTTTTAGAATTTTGTGACCATCTCATTGTAATTTATTTAGGTTAATTAGAATAATTAGAATAATTAAAAATTAGACCAATCAAAAATTAATTTTCCTCCGATGTCCACTTATAAAACATTCGCCATCATCCTCAAAATTAAAGATCTTGGCGAATATGATCAACTAATCGCTCTTTACACCCAAGATCTGGGAAAATTAGTAGTTAAAGCAAAAAGCACTAAAAAAACTACTGCTAAATTAGCCAATCAACTGGCATTATTTAATTTAGTCAATGTCCGTTTGGCTCAGGGCAAAACTTTTGACACCATTGCCAGTATTTATATTTTAAATGACTTCTTAGAAATAAAAAAATCGCTTGCCAAAACTGCGACTGCTTTTTGTTTTGTTAATCTACTTGATCAATTCATCGCTGGACAGCAAAAAGACATTCGTCTTTGGCGCCTTATCAATAATTCTTTAAATTATTTAGAAAATCTCCCACAAAATTCAACTGACCATTTACAACTTGCCCTTGCTATTTTTCAAATTCGTCTGCTCCAAATCCTTGGCCAACATCCTGACTTAGACCATTGCTGTATTTGCCAAACTCCATTGGAAGAGAACAAGAATTTTTGCCCTCTGCTCTCCCTGAACCACAGTGGGCTTATTTGCTCGCAATGCCATAAAATAAGTACT